>NZ_LR734808.1:1298750-1623437 GCF_902506655.1 Marinoscillum sp. 108
ACGAAAACCTGGAAAAGCAGGCCAAAGATCTGGCCACTTCCAATGCGGAGCTGGAGCAATTTGCCTATGTGGCCTCACATGACCTACAGGAACCCTTACGAATGGTCACCAGCTTCCTGACCAGGCTAGAAAGCAAGTATGCTACTGCATTGGATGAAAAAGCCCATCAGTATATTCATTTCGCCGTGGATGGCGCCAAAAGAATGCGCCAGATTATTTTGGACTTGCTCCAGTTTTCCAGGGTGGGGCGCCACGAAGACGATCTGGAACTGATTGAAGTACAAGAAATTGTCGCAGAAGTGGTCACGCTGCAAAAGAAGATTATCGAAGAGAAGCAAGCCAATATTTCCATAGGCGATCTCCCAACACTACGTACTTTTCGATCTCCACTTCTTCAGATATTTCACAACCTGATCAGCAATGCACTCAAGTACACCCAGGAAGGACGGCCCGCTTTTATTAGTATCACCTGCTACTCCACCAAGGCCTATTGGCAGTTTTCAGTTGAAGACAATGGCATTGGTATAGAGCCGGAATATTATGACAAAATATTTATTATTTTTCAGCGGCTCCATCAAAAGGAAGAGTATGGAGGCACAGGTATTGGTCTGGCAGTAGTCAAAAAACTCATCGATAATATGGGTGGAAAAATATGGGTTGAATCTATCCCCGGAGAAGGAAGTAGTTTTCATTTTAACCTGCCTAAATGATATGTTGAGCTATGAGAAAATCCTCGGTCGGCTAGTCACAGTTCCCAAACAAATGGGGTGGGCATTCTTTATTCTACTTCTTTGCCTTACTCAGATTATAGCTTTCAGGATCTATAACATGGAGAAAGCTGCCGAACTACACATTACAGAGCGAGAAGCTATTTTTCTCAAGGGCCAGCTCGAAGGATCACTCAACCACAGTATCACCGCTACCAAGGTATTGGCCTATCTGGTGGAAAAAGATCTGCTGAGCGATAATTTTGATTCGATTTGTAAAAATCTGCTCAGTCAAAACCCCTTCATTGATGCCCTACAGCTGGTGAAAGGGGACACCATCATCAATACCTATCCCCTGGCTGGCAATGAAGCCACTATCGGCTATAATGTTGGCAACAATTCTGCCCATAGGGAAGAGGTCGAACAGGCAAAGCTGAGGGGTGAATTATATTTTGAAGGACCCATCAATCTCATCCAGGGAGGTAAGGGAATCGTAGGCAGGGTACCTATCTCCAGAGACGGAGTGTTCTGGGGGTTTTCTGCCGTGATTATCCGACATGAGACACTCATAAGAGCCCTCAATATAGACCCCACAGGAATGAATGATCAATTCGTCTATCAACTGATAAAAATCAATACAGATGGTAAGGAATCCAATCCATATTTTCAGCATGATCAAACCATTGATAGTGGTATCTACAGTGAAGTAACAGTCCCCATTGGAAACTGGATCATATTGGTGAAAATGAAACAGCCGCAATACTGGGTAAATGCTGTGACTTTTTCCTTGTTGGGGATACTCCTTTCTGCTCTACTGGGGGTATTCAGTTGGTTTTTGGCCGTTCAGCCCATGCGACTAAGAGCACTTGTGGCCATGAAAACCAAAGATCTCAAAACCGCCAACAGAACTCTCCAGAAAAAAGCCAAGGAGCTGGAATTCTCCAACAGCGAGCTAGAGCAGTTTGCATATGTAGCGTCACATGACCTGCAGGAGCCCTTGCGAATGATTACTGGTTTTCTCAATCAACTTGAGAAAAAGTACCTTAATCAGCTGGATGAAAAGGCCCTGAAATACATTCACTTCGCCAAAGATGGAGCCATACGCATGAAACATATCATTCTGGATCTGCTGGAATTCTCTCGTGTGGGAATACTTGAGGACGCGCTTGAGCAGGTAGATACCCGCCAAATGGTCAATGAGGTGTGCATGCTGGAAAAACGAAATATTGAAGGCAAGAATGCCAAAATAAACATCCATAATTTACCTGTCATTGAATTCTATCAGGTTCCCTTTTTACGAATCCTCAGGAATCTTGTAGGAAATGCGCTTAGATACAACAAGCCCGACACATCCCCGATCATCACCATCTCCTCTACCACTCATGATGATTACTGGGAGTTTTCGGTTTCTGATAACGGTTTAGGTATTTCAGAAGAACACTTTGATAAAATATTTGTACTTTTCCACCAGGTAGACCCGGGTCATGGGGGTTCGGGTATGGGATTAGCCATTACCAAAAAATTAGTTGAAAACCTGGGTGGTGAAATTTGGGTAGAAGCGGAATTGGGTGTAGGCAGCACCTTTTATTTCACCATTCCGAAGATGAGAACTCCAACCAATAAAAACCTATGAGGAAACCAGTGCACATATTGTTAGTAGAAGACAACGAAGGGGATATATTACTAACCACTGAGGCACTGGAAGAAAGCGAAATTGCAAATAAAATAAGTGTAGTACGAAACGGAAAGGAGGCGCTCGACTGGGTATTTAAGCGCCATCAACACGAAAATTCAGAAGCACCAGACCTTATTCTTTTGGATGTCAATCTTCCGCTGAAAAACGGTCATGAGGTACTCCAAGCCATTAAAAGTGATGATAATGTCAAACATATTCCTGTGATCATGCTGACCACATCATCGTCTGAAAAAGACGTACACTTGTCCTATCAATATGCGGCCAACTGCTACATCACCAAACCAGTAGAAGTAAGCGACTTCCTCAACGCTATTTCCACCCTTTGTCGCTTTTGGATCAAGGTTGTTACACTCCCAAAAAGTAAGATCTAATGGCTAAGGATAAGAAGAAACTCATAGTTCTTGTGGTAGAGGATAATGACGGTGACTACTTTTTAGTAGAGGATTTCCTGCAGGACATGATTCTCGCTCCTGAGATTCATAGGGCGGTCAACTTCAAAGAAGCCAAATCATTTTTGTCTGAAGATCATCACGAGGTTCACGCCATTCTCCTCGACCTTTCGCTACCTGATAAGACAGGAGAACAGCTCTTACGGGAGATACTTGTTATCTCAAAAGGAATTCCGCTCATCATTCTTACCGGGTTCTCAGGTGAAGGTTTTGCCATCAAATCACTTGCTCTCGGTGCATCTGACTACCTACTCAAAGATGATCTCAACGCTACCATTCTCTACAAAAGCATTGTCTATTCCATTGAACGGGCTAAAAACCAGATCTCTTTAAAAGAGTCTGAGCTTCGATATGCGGAGTTGTTTCATCTAAGCCCTCAGCCCATGTGGGTCTATGACATTCACACACTTAAATTCATCCAGGTAAACAAGGCCGCCTGTGATCACTATGGATACACCACTGATGAGTTCCTTGCCATGACCATCAAGGACATCCGACCTCCTGAAGAAGTTCCTATGTTGGAGAGAACTGTACTCAGACGAGATGTACTCCTTCCCTACAAAGGGGTATTCAGGCATACCAAGAAAAACGGTGAAGTCATAACAGTGGAAATAAAAAGTGACATCCTGACGCACAATGGAAATAACGTACGCCTGGTACTGGTCAATGATATTTCTGATAAAAAGAAAGCTCAGGAGGAACTGCTCACCATCGCTCATCAGGTGGAAGATCGGGAGCGTACCCGCATTTCCATAGATCTGCACGACGGGCTCCAGCAAACCCTGGTCACTTCCTACATGCATTTTGAGTCCATAAAAACTGCCCTTGATCAACTTGACACGGAGGCTTCAGAAAGGTTCGTCAAAGGTATGGAAGTGCTCAATGAGGGGATAGAGCAAGTGAGAACTATTGCTCACGAGTTGATGCCCGCCAAGATAGAAAAAGAAGGCTATGTAGCAGCCATTACTCAGCTGCTGGACCAGATTGAGGGCTCCATCCAGTTCAAATTTGTGCAGAATCTGGGCGGAAAGCGGCTACCGTCTAATATCTCCCTGATCTTGTTTAGAATCAGTCAGGAAGCCATCAACAACATCATCAAGCACTCCAGGGCCACCATGGCCACCATGGCGTTGGAACTAGAAGGAAGCATTGTCAGACTTTCTGTGGTAGACAATGGCGTGGGATTCAGCATCGATAACCTGGCAAAAGACCATTCCATCTTTGGACTGAAGGCTATCGGGTCACGTATTCACTCACTGGGTGGGCTATTTGAACTGGACTCCGAAATTGGACGGGGAACCAGTCTGACTATCGAAATCCCTATTTACTAGCTCCACCCTCGATTTCAGTATAGATTAGGATCGAGGGAATCCCTAACTTGCACAGACTATGGAAACGTTCAAACTTCAAGAGGGTGAAGAGTATATTGAGCTCAATAACCTAATGAAAATCCTCAACTGGGTAGCCTCAGGTGGTGAAGCCAAAAGTCAAATAGATGAAGGCCTGGTCACTGTCAATGGTGAGGTAGAAACCAGAAGAAGAAAAAAGCTCAGATCAGGTGACAAAGTAGAGTATGGAAGCGAGGCAGCAATAATCGCCTAATCTCCCGACTCCTCCATTGGCTCCTGCTGGCTCAGGTGAAACCTCTTTACCTTACTCTTAAGCACCTCCACGATCTCAGACACTTCCTGTGTGCGCTGAGTATACTCAGACATGCCCGCTGAAAGCTGGGATGAGGAGCTCGCTACCTCCTCAGTGCCTGCAGCCGTCTCCTCTGCGATCACTACCACACTTTCCATCAGGCCTACTACCTTTTTGAGGTGATCGCTCTGTTGACTGGTAGCTTTCACTATTTCCTCTGACATAGAGAGCGTCTGCGCGTATGAAGTAGCCAACTCATCAAATGAGGCAGACGCATCTCTGGAAGCTTCCTCGCCCCCTTTGATACTGGCGCTCATTTCCCCAATCAGCTTGGCCGTACCACCGATGGCACCTTGTATTTCTACCACCATCACTTCTATCTCTTTGGCAGACTTGCCTGAGTCTTCTGCCAGTTTTCTTATTTCCTCAGCCACCACAGCAAACCCCTTACCGGCATCTCCGGCTTTTGCAGCCTCAATGGCCGCATTCAGTGCGAGCAGGTTGGTCTGATGTGCCACATCTTTGATGATGTTCAGAACCCTAGAGATTTCTCCCGACCTGTTAGATAAGATATTGATTGACTCATTGGTGTCTTTGGAGGTGGCAATGATGTCCTTCATACTATGATCCACTTTCTCAATGAGCTTCTTTCCCGTGTCACTCTTCTCCACTCCCCTCAAGGCACCCTGATTAATGGTGTCTGCCTGCTGACTTACATTATTTGAAAACGCTAAAATTCCCTCAATGAGCTTGGAAGCCTCGTCGATCCTGCTCACCTGATTCTGAGCCCCACTACTCATCTCTCCAATGGATGAAGCAATTTCACCAGTACTCAGGTTCATTTGCTCACTAGCCACAAACATCTCCTGTGAGGATGTGCCTATGGTATCTACCTGCTCGATGATCTCATGGAGTAGGTCAGAAAGATTATCGAGGGCATTATTGAAACTGTCTTTTAGCTGCAATACATCTCCCTTGGCATCATCTGTATAGCGCATACTCAGGTCGCTATCGGCCAGTGCATTCACTATTCGGTTGATGGTATTGAAAGGAACCAGTATAGACTCAAACAAATGGTTGATAGAAGCGCCCAGGGCTTTCCATTCACCTGATTTGGACTCCACGTCTATCCGCACGGAGAAGTCACCAGACTCCACCGCCTCGCCTATTACAAAATTGGTATCCTCAATGGCTCCCTGCAGGCTCTCTTGCTGCTCACGAAGCGCTTCATTTTGCTGCTTCACCTGAGCCGTGGCTTCATCTATTCTTCTCTGGAGCTCGCGCTGACCGGCTTTGATCTGCCCCACTCTCCACTTGTAGGCATATACACCTCCGGAAATGACCACTACCACCGCCAACAACCTGAACCACCAGGTAGCCCACCAAGGCGGTAAAATGGTGATTTTCAACGTTCGGGGGCTGCTGGACCACACTCCATCACTGTTGGTGCCATTCACATGGAAAACATAATCTCCCTGATCCAGATTGGTGTAAGTGGCTGAGCGCTTGGTGGCACCCACCTCCACCCAGGACTCATCAAAGCCTTCCAGCATGTAGCGGTACTTATTCTGCAAGGGCGAAGTGTAATCCAATGCCGCAAACTCAATGGTGATTACGTTTTCTCTATGGGTAAATGAAACCTCTGAAATCTCAGCCAGGGATTTGTTAATAATCTGGCGACCATTCAGGGTATCTTTCTGAGAAATGGACTGATCAAATACTTTCAAATCGGTAATCACTATTTTCGGATCAAAAGGACTCAGCTTGATCTCCTGAGGATCGAAGGCATTGAGCCCCTGAAGTCCTCCAAAATACATTTTACCTGTTTTCCTGGATCGTACGGAGGAGCTATAGTTGAATTCGTTGCCCTGAAGGCCATCGGATTTTGAGAAATTCTGAATGGTGTTCTCTTTAGGATCATAAACCGAAAGGCCTTTGTTGGTGCTGATCCATAGGTTTCCCTGATCATCCTCCAAAATTCCATTCACCACCGGATTAGGCAACAATGCATTCACCGGGGCAACAGTTAAGACTTTTGTCCGAATATCCATCAGGTTCATGCCACTGGCTGTCCCTATCCATAGCTGTCCCAGTCTGTCCTCATGCAAAGCACGGACATTATTATTGAGCAGCCCATCGGTACTTTCCGGGTCATGCCCAAAATTTCTGAAGGTGCCATTTTCTTTATCAAAGAGGCTCAGGCCACCCTCTTCTGTACCGATCCAAAATTGACGATTCTTATCCTCATGAAAGACCACAATCAGGTTTCCACCTATGCTCTGAGGATCATTGGGGTCATGGCGAAAATGCTCAAAGTCGTCACGCTCCCGGTTGTAACGCGAGAGCCCGGCACCTAACATACCGATCCAGAGGTTGTTTTCATAATCTTCTGTGATGGCCCAGACGTTCCTGTCACCTAGACTTCTGGGATTATCTGCATCGGGCATATATCGCACCACGCGTCCTGTCCTTGGGTTATACTTATTGAGACCGGCAGCATAGGTGCCCGCCCATAGGTAACCCAGTCGGTCTTCATAGATGGACTTGATGACATTGCTACTAATGGTGTTTCTGTTTGTAGGTGAATGTTTGAAGTGTCTGAATTCACCAGTCTCCTGGTCGAGCCGATCCAAACCACCCCCATCCGTACCAATCCAGATAGCACCATCACGCCCCTCGTGGAGGGCTATGACCGAATTAAAGCTCAGACTGTTGGACTCTCCCGGCACTTCTACATACAACTTAAACTTGGAATGATACTTACTGTACACATTCACCCCGCCTCTGAAGGTACTCACCCACAGGATACCCATATCATCCTTATAAAAATCATAGATGGCATCACTGCTAATACTTTCTTCGTCAAAAAGGCTCCTTTGAACATAGGAGAATGTATTCTTGAGAGGATCGTAGATATTGATCCCAGCTCCATCTGTGCCAATGAATATTCTACCCAAATCATCTTCATAAAAACAGGTGACAATGTTTGATTTTAACTCGTTTTTATTGGCGCTGTATTCAAAATGAGTAAACGAATCCTTTCCAGGATTATATCGGTAAGCACCTTCCCCATCTGTGCCAATCCAAATATTGCCGGACGAGTCCTTCATGAGTGGCTTCCGATTGGTTAACCCCATGTCATAGTTTTCTACATAATTGTAGTGCTTAAAACTTCTGGTCTTCAAATCAAAATAGTCCACACCTCCTGAATGAGTGCCCACCCAATACGATCCAGGCGCATCCTGAACGATGGAAAATACTGCATCATGACTGACAGTAGATTTATCGGCCGGATCATGAAGCAGGCGATCAAATGTGTCATCTTCCCAGTTATAGATGTTCAGCCCGCTGGTGGTGGCCACCAGCACATTTTTCTGATCGTCGATGAGTATTTTCCGCACGTAGTTGTTTGAAAGCGAGTGAGGATCTGCGGTATTTCTGTAGTGGGAGAAAGTTTCCGTCTCCCAATCGAAAATGCTGATGCCGCCTGTTCGTGTACCCACCCATATTCTGCCAAGATGATCTTCGGCGATTGTTGAAACAATGTTTCCACCAATAGAAGTGGGATCATCAGGATCGGTTTTAAAGATTTTGATGGAATAGGCATTGTACCTATTCAGCCCGTCTACCGTACCAATCCAGATAAACCCCTTACTGTCTTTGAATACACAATTAACCGTGCCTGTCGAAAGGCCTTCATCTGTATTCAGATGGGTAAATTTCAGATCTATATCCTGCGTGTGCCCTTCAAAAGCACTCGCGAAAAGTGCTATTGATAGTATATAAACCAATTGTTTGCACCATTGGAATCTCATCATGGGGTAGTGGGTTAAAGTGTGTTACTTCTGAAAGAAATATATCCAAATTTCCTATAGCCTACAAAGCAAAGTAGACAGTCCTAAGCAAAACATCGATGAAAGATGTATTTATCAATATTAAAAAATTCCTAAAATTTCTTTTAATCTTCCTGTACCGTTAGCCTTTAATCAGGGGATATCTGCAAGCTATCAAAAGGCTCTAAAACCTACGACACACAATGGCTGAACGATGGGATTCGTCCACCGAACGGGCACAAAAAAGGTGCTACCCCTTTCCAGAAATAGCACCTGATAGTCCCGTTTTGATTCTTTTACCTAAGCTGACTTCAATAGAGCCTCCAGCTGATCACCAATATCGCCAGATGGTCTGGCGGCATTGGCATCTATGATATTTCCTTCCCGATCAATGAGAATAAACCTTGGGATTCCCTGAATCAGGTAATCGGTAATAATGGTAGACTGCCATGCCCCTGGTGCATAGAGGTGGATACCTCCGAGTTTTCGTTCATTGACCATTTTTCTCCAGGGATCCGGCGAGCTATCTGTACTCACCGCCACAAACGCCACATCCTGCCCTTCAAATCGCTGCTGCAGCTTTTCCATATGTGGATGCTCTGCAATACAAGGGCCACACCATGTAGCCCATACGTCTATATACACAAGCTTCCCCTTGAAATCTGCCATGGTGAGGGTGTCCCCGTCTATGCTCACGTACCGGAAGTCCGGTGCCGGATTGCCGGGTTCCAACTTCTGAAACTCAGCGATCATCTGATCAATCTCGTCGACCCGCTCCGGATCCGGATTGAGCCCTTTCCAGGCAGCTACTATTTCGTCCCTTACCTCAACAGGAAAATAGGAATAGGAGTCCGAAACAAATTCATACATCAGTTGCTCCTTCAAAGAAGGCACCTGAATGAGGGCATTGATGGCCTCCACATAAAAACCAGAGTAATCTTCGGATTCATCTGCCCGGGCATAATAGCCCCTGGAAGCTTCTTTTTCAATACTTTCATCCACATAAGATCTAAATGCAGGGTATTTCAGCAGGGAGGTGTCATTGACATCCAGCGCCAGCTGAAAATCATAATAAGTGTCAGAAACACTAAAAGAATCCAGGTCGAGCAAAGAACGGTGAGCACTCTCATACCTCATTTTGGTCACTATGTCTGACCACTTGCTATTTTCACGGGTATAGGCGATGAACGCTGCATCATCAATGTTGAAATCAGCCATATAACCGAGCTCAATGGCGGAAACAGAATCCAGCGCTACCAGAAACTGGTCTTCCGGCATCTTGTACAAATCTCTTGTGCTCAAAAGTGAATCTCCGAGCAACACCATAGCTGCTTTATAGTTATTGATTTCGGCGCCTTTGCCGCTATAGGTCAAAGACTCATCAAACTCTGCCGGGTCCAGCGTGAGGTAGAGCTGGTCTCCGGGACGCAGGTAGAGGTAGGTGATCTCTCCCCCATGGCCAAATACAATGTCCACAGGAGTGGTGATGTCAAATGTCGTGGAAAACTTATTATCCGCATCCAGCGTGTCGGTAATCCGATCACCTCCCAAACGGAAAGTGATCACGTCTCCTATCGGATTGATGATTTCGCCAGAGATGGTAGTTGTCACTTTTTCGGGCTGGGGTGCACAAGCCCAGAGCAGTAACACCACTGATAGTTGGGCCCAGTTGTTTAGTTTGATCATAGTCAGGAACTTTGGTTGATTGAAATTATCATTTCCCCCTCAGAAAATCCACAAACCAATCGCTATTTATTGCTAATAATTAAATATCCTTGATTTCAAATACGGACCTCTATGACTACCGAAGCAATTGAACAATTGAAGTACCCCGTGGGTAAGTTCACAAAACCCGCACCAATCACCTCCAGCCACCTTCAGCACTGGACAGATACGATCGGCGCTTTTCCTGAAGCAGTGGCCACCCTGACCCGTTCGCTTTCCCAGCAGGAACTCAACTGGACCTACCGCCCGGGGGGCTGGACCATCAAACAGGTGGTACACCACTGTGCAGACAGCCATATGAACTCCATGATGCGCTTCAAACTGGCCCTCACTGAAGAATCTCCGTCCATACGGCCCTATCACGAGGATCGCTGGGCTGAGCTCCCCGACTCACTGGATGATGACATCAGCAATGCGTTGAATTTGCTCAAAGGACTTCATGGCAAGTGGGTAAAGCTCATTTCTGCACTTTCTGATGCGGACCTTCAGAAGACATACGTACACCCGGAACACGGCAAGTCTTTTACCCTGGCAGAGACCATCGGCACCTATGACTGGCACTGCCGTCACCACCTCGCCCACATACAGCTTGCCCTTGATCATCAAGGCAGATTTGATTTCTAAATACATTAACTTCAGCCAAACTCAAAAAACACATGGAAAACTATTCAGCATCCAACGCCCTCAAAACGACCAAAATCATTCACACTGCCCTGATGGGTGGCTGCCTGCTCTTCGGTGTGGTGGTATTGGTACTCAATGCCGAGGCCCCCACCGGCTCTACCCAGGATCAGGAATTTCTGCTTTATCTTCCACCGGTGGTGCTCCTTTTTGCGGCCATAGTGGCGTCAGTTTTATTTAAGAAAACCCTCAAACAAGGCCTGGCACAAAGCACTGATCTCAGAACCAAAGTGGCAGCCTTTCAAACGGCCAACATTGTGCGCATGGGGCTCTATGAAGCCACCGGACTCGTGGCGGTGGTGGTATGTTTTATCACCGGCAACCTCTACAACATGGCGGTGCTGCTGGTGGTGCTGGTCATCTTCCTGATGAAAATGCCTACTGCCTACCGCATCTCAGAAGAAGCGGGGCTTTCTCCCAAAGAAACGCGCGGAACTCTCAGGCCTGAAGGATTAAATGAACGCTGCCATTCAGGAATATCTCCTCACACTGGAAAGTGAATTTGTGCGGCATGCCAACCCTCAAATTGCCGCTCAGCAGGAGGCTTATCTCAAAAATCAATTTCGTTTTTATGGGCTGACCTCCCCGGTACGCAAAGCGGTACAAAAACCCTTTCTTGATAAAAATTACCTACCCCCTAAGCAGGACCTCCCTGGGCTGGTAAAAGCCCTGTGGGCAAAACCGGAGCGGGAATACCATCACTTTGCTCAGGAGCTTGCTTGCAAGTACCTCCGCCAGCCAGAACTCACCGATATGGCACTCTATGAGTACATGGTGGCGCATCACTCCTGGTGGGATACCGTGGATCATATTGCCAATAAGCTCATGGGGTCATACCTGCTCCGCTACCCGCAGACGCGCGGGGAATATGTGGAGAAATGGCTTTCCTCTGGTCACCTCTGGCTACAGCGCTCCGCCATCCTCTTTCAGTTGAAGTACAAGGAGGATACAGATAGCGCCTTGCTCAGCTCTGTCATTCATCGACTCCTTGGCTCGAAGGAATTCTTCATCAATAAGGCCATTGGCTGGGTGCTGCGCGAATACGCCAAGACCCACCCCGAATGGGTAATCCGCTTTGTAGAGGAAACACCACTGGCACCACTCAGCCGCCGGGAGGCCCTGAGAATATTTGAGAGAAGGGGCTAATCCCGGAGGGAAACCTCATCAAAGTACGATTTCCAGATACCTTGAACTTTTATCACGGTCGTTGTCCCAAACCAAGTCGTTCTTATAATACACCTTAACTGCTTGCATACTTCCGTTTGAATATTTCTTGACTTCACAATCCAGTCTTATGGAATCCATTCCCTCCATTTTCACTATTGTCGTCGCAATGGATTCATTGTTGGTGTGGTCGCTGGTAAATAGATCTAATATGTAGATCCCAGTGGATTGATCAAATTCAATGGCAAATCCTCCAGGATAGTCTAGCTGTGGTTCATTGAAAAGCACCTCATCCCCATCAATTAAATAGTAGACAGAAATGTCATCTGCCGAGATACTATTTTCGGTTGTGGGATTTAAAAGATCAGCCCCTGAATCATTTTTTAATGATAGAAAAACATTCATGCTCACAAAAATCCCATCGGTATTTTCCTCCTTACATCCAGTGAGGCAGGAAAGAATAATTAGTACAATCATCAATTGTCTCATAGTTTCAAATTTTATGTGAGAGCTCTGGTTTAACCCCTGGAATTCAACTAAAATGAGTATGCGCCCCAGTTACTAGAAGCACTGAGGTTTGTGCTCCTGAACTATTATAACCTACAATCTAACAGATTTGCGAATCAGTTTCAAGTAACTCAGAATAGGCATGGGCCATATCGTTTTGTTACATGCTTTTACTCCTTCTGATCTCATTTTCAAGCTTGAATACTTTTGAACCTAATCTCCTGACGCTTTTCTGACTGTCATCAATCAATTGGTCGGTTTCAAATAAGGTCTTTTGCAATTTGAAGGATATTCCACTCAATCTTCTTTCTTGAAATAATGAAATACACTTCGAGTCTGTAATCAGAACTTCATTAACTTCTTCAGTAATTTCTTTCAGTCTCCGATTTATCTCCCCATCATATTCTGCAGTCTGAAGATATTCGCTTTCAAGATGCAGTTTATCTTCATATATCGATTTAAGTCCTTGGCTCAGGGAGTCGTATAAAACTCCTTCACAAGTTTCCTTTTTGGATAGCTGACAGTTTTGAATGATCATTTTTTGCATTTTAGCGGATTGAGAGATTATGGAAGAGTGTAACTGTTTAATTAAACTCTTTTCTTGTCGGACTCGTCGATCAATCAACTTAATCTCAATACTCAAACTGTCGATGATTTGACCTATTGAATCAATAGCTTGCATTGATTTACTTACTTCATTCAGGCCCAGGTTTTGAGTAATGAACTTCATATTAGTGGTAAAATAATCAGGCAATTTTCGATATTGACTCACAATCTCTTTCTGAAGTGGCCTCTTAACCTCTGTGCACAGATGTATGCTTTTGATTAGTGTACGAACTGAATCTTGATAGTTACTTACACTGGTCAAGGCATTTTCAATTTCAGACTTATTTTTCTCAACTAATTCTGGTTTTTCAATTCTTGAGGGAGTTGGCCTTACAAACGGCCGATATCCTCTGGCAATGGCTTTCTGAAGTTTGAGAATTTGACCTTTATGATTGTTAAATATTTTCTGTTCCTTATTTAAAAACGATAAAGCTGCTTTACTCTGAAGATCATTTGCCTTAACTCTTCTATTTATTGGTTGAGTGAGTTCATTTGAAATCCTGATTTTTACTATTCTCGTTAGTTCTTTCGACTCTGAAGTTGCGGTTTTCTGATGTCGTTTTAGGTGAGAAATGGCTAGTTTATGCAATTTAATGGCATGTCCATATGCTTCAGTTCGTTTGGTCAAACTTCCAGATGCGTTCTCATATGACTTAGCAATTGAGTAGGATGATAGTCCAGTAAGTTTTGAATTTTTCGGATTGAATAAGTAACTCTGTTCCGCTGTTGATTGGAGATACTGAAGGTCTGATAAATACTCATACTTATCCAATTTCATGACATATTCTGTAGAGTCGATTTGTTTTTGATAAAGACTGTCGATTCTATCCAAATATGATTTCCATGCAGAGGATTCAAACGTTATGATAGAAATCGGAAAATCCACTAGTTGCCAGTTTGGATCAACTGGTAAGTGATCGGTAATCAAAGACTTTGGGTTTACTAAGAAATAATCGTAGTTGGGTTGAAGTTTAAATTTGTATTTATCATTTATATACGGTTTTTTGAACCACCGAAATTGCAATTCTTTGAACCATCGTTTTTTTTGATGCAGTACTCCGCTTCCCCAAGTTGCATCTACCAAGTACCACGAAGAGTCTAGCTTGACACCATTCCATGAATGATCCGCTTCAAAAAAAGGATCATCCTCATGATAGATAAAACCTCGACTATAGCCAATAACTTCTCTTGAAGAAATTCCTGCGTTTTGACATAGGGAAGCAAATAGAGCTGAATATTGATAACAAATTCCTTTTTTCCTTTTTAAAGTTTGTTTGGGAGAATAGGTCTTTGATTTGATGCTTTCTAAAGCCTTAACATCATATTTTATATTGTTGACAATCCAAGTATAAATGTTAAGTGCTTGTTGAAATTCAGATGAATCATTTTCCGTCAGATATTGTGCAAGTTTAATCGGTGACCTTGCAATGGAGGAAGGAGCCTTTTCATACTCTTGGTTTATCGATACCATTCTTTTTTGACCAAAAGCGATAGTTGATATGATGATTAGAAACAAGGTTAGACTTCTTGACAATTCTGATTTTAGTTTTATATATCCGGATGGCTTTTAATCGAAGCATACACTAGGCTACCGGGCGTATGTTCAAGCTGTGAATAGAACTAAAGTAGTGAAATCTGCCGCGTCCGGCAAGGGAAAGCTCACAACGGTTCCTAATAGCACTACGTCCCGAAAGTCAATAAGCTCCAACGAGCAGAAGCCATTAGAAAGCACTACCACTTCTCAGCGGCTGATTCATGGTGAGTTAGCACTGAAGTATGTAAAGTCCCAATTGGTGCATTCGTGCTAGCGACTGTTGGCATCAGTTCTTTCGATTTGCCTGTATCCAATAGAAGAGAATTCCTGAGAAGATTACTCCGAGAGTTGCCCAGCGAGTTCCAGAGTTGGGGTTCATCACAGTATTCACAAGCAGACCAATGGCTAGAACAGTTAGTCCGATTAACACCCATTTGAAAGATCGAGTTTGGAATTCAGTTTTCCCTTGTTCGATTGTTCGCTCGTCAGCCAAGTTCACTGACTTAATGAAGCCTGGGAGTTGGCTTAGAAACTTGTCGAAATCGTCTTTTTGAGGAAAATAGGTGTATCGGTAGAATTTAAACTGTTGGTTGTTCGTCAATGTTAGCCTGAATGAATCCAGTCCACGATCTTCTTGGTTCACATAGTCTATGATCCTGTTCCAACCGAGTTCAATGTTCTGTTCGTTACTAAGAAAAAATCTCTTGACCCAAATGGCTCGAAACGTTTCTTCAGTTAGTTCGATTCTTATCTTACCTCGCGATAGGATTGTTACAGGAATTATGGGTGAGAAGAAGAGAATTGCAATTGTTCCGAAGTTCACCAGATCTGGCCAATCTCTTGGAATTAGCGTCATCAAATAGATTGAAAGCCCAAAGAAGAATATGGCTACAGGAATTGCTCTCCAGTTAGAGTTAATGTTAATTTCGTAGCTCTTCATAATTGATGCCAACGACCAGATATGGCACGTGCCTCTGGTCTTTCAAATATCGTTAAAGTTTCCGTCATGCACTTCACCATCAGATAACTCAGTAGAGGTATGTGCTATATCGTTTGTTAGCTGGATGTAATTCGTTCGCTAAACAAATTCACATTTTCTGAAATCCTCCATTTCTCAAGTTCCTTAAATAGAATTGTCTTTTTGAAATCAGAAGAATCATACGCTAGTGACAAACTATCCTCAACACAGTCCCAATCACCGAGCGACTTGCTTTTGCTTTTCAAAACCTTTTTCATCAACAGGTATAACAAATTAGCCAAGTCGTGTCCGTTTACAAGTTCATAATCGGGATATGACTTTTGCTTGATGGCATCAAAGGCCATATTAATTTCGGCTTGTGATTTGATGCAATCGCTTTTACCATTTGAAAAGTTGACTATTGTTTCAATCAAGACGTTTTTACCAGCAAAATCAAAGTTGTTGTCCATTAATTTATTGTACCTCAATTGATTTCCATCTGCCATCTTTGGCTTGAATACCAGACCAAGATCATATACTTTGGCGGCCAATTTTAGGTAGCCAATCTCTCGTCCAATTTTTAGCAATTCTTCTCTGATAGTTGTTGATTTAGATGATTCAAAGTCTTTGATGCTTTTAGGAGAGCAATATTGATTAACGACATCAACCAAGGCGTCAGTTTTAATAACCATAACTTCAATGTCATGATCGTCGGTAACAAAGAGTCCGTCAATTTGGTGGTCAATACCTAGAATTCTGTTGAAGTCTAAATCAATGATGCCAATATCTCGATTAAACCCACGATCATCAAGTAGCTGAAGAACTTCAATGACTCTTTCATTACCGAATGCTTCAACAATTCTTATTTCTGATGAGTTAAAAAATTTCGAGTAGAACTTATAGTCCTTTTTCCCTTCCACAATTACATGGTATCCTTGAAATGTTGTGTCCATGCAGATTGCATTTGCAATCCTATCGGGTGTAATATGATCCTCCATTATTCCAACCCTTTTAACTCAACTTTCAAATCCCAATTATTCGCAATAATGTCTGGAGAGTGAGTTGCGATGATTACTTCAAGCTTGTTAAGTTTTATGATTTCTCTTAGATCTTTGATGAAACTATTTTGCCAAGAGATATGAAGCGAGACTTCTGGTTCATCAATAAGGATCAGTGAGCTATTCTCCGTTTTAAATAGAAGCTCATAGAATAATACCAATTCATTTTGTTCACCCGAAGAAAGCTTTGTTACTGGTATGTCCTGAAATTCTCCATCCTTATTTTTAATTATTGTTGACTTTAGCAAAAAGCCACTTTCCTTATCTATATGAAGTTTTTTGTGTTTAAAACGCTTGTTAAGTATTTCAAGGAACACTTCGATTCTACTTGATATTTTATCAAAAATTTCGAGTTTCTTGAAGCTGTCTTCGACGTATAGCATAAGAACATCAATAACCACATCCTCGGGCTTTTCAATTTTTAGAATTCCTGAGTCCTTTTCAATTTCAATCAATCCAACGGCATCAAGAAGTGCTCTCTTTTCTTCTAGCTTTTTTAGTTCTTCGTTTAATGCTTCGTCAGTGGCATTTGAAGACTGCTTAAGTCTGTCGATAAGCCTGTTGGGATAGGTTCTATCTAATTTTGAAGAAAGTTCAGTTGATTGCGCCAAATAAGATTTTATGGTTCTACTTAGCTCATTTGAATACTTTTCAACAGTCTTTTCATGACGCTTATCCTCCCGTTCGACCAAGGTGATCAATCGTTGTGTTTCAATCAGAGTTACATTGATACTATTGTGCCTCTCAATGAACCATTTGGGGAAATCTTCTACTTCTTTTACGTAAGGATCATATGGAACGAGATCACCATATCTGGAAATAATGTCTTCAAAATCAAGAAGTTCTCGGGTCCTTCTATCTTCCCATCTTCTAGATCCTATTCTCCGCAAATAGGGCACATATCGAGTTATTCTGCTTGCATGTTGCTCCCAATCTCTTCTGCCATAGTCGAGGAGTAGGAGTGGATTATACTCAGATTTATTTTTGTTCACCTGAGTAACGTTAAGAATATCATCAGTTTTTTGAAGATGCCATGAAATTGTGTCATCAAATTCAAAAACTATTTTATCGAAGGTGATAGTGTTGAAATAGAAATAATTCCGTTTGAAGAAAGATTCAATAATTTCTAGAAGGACTGTTTTGCCTAAGCCATTCTCTCCAATCACAATGGTTATTCCTTCCTCCTGATGAAGTGGAATATGATGGTCAAAAACCCCAAATAGCTTCTCGACAGTTATTGAGTTAAGTTTCATTCTTCTTGTAGGTTATTCCAGCTTACAACCGGCTAACAACACCTTTATGTTTGATACCCGCCTTGTAACGTTACCAAATGTAGGTTTTTTTCTATCCTGATCAAACCATTGTTAGCTATAGGGCCACACAATTATCTTGCCCCCTCCTCCAACAAAAAAAGCCTCCCCAATGGGAGGCTCTTCCTGATCAATGGATAGTGAGTAATTTAACCTGCTATTCTTCCTCATCCACGAGGCGAATCACCAGTGATCGATAGCCATAATTATCGAGGGAGTTTTTGACACGGTACTGAATGGTGATGATGTTTCCGGCTTCAAAATGAAATCCTTCATCATCCTCCTCAGGCACCGTATACTCATAAGAAAATGTGCTCTCCAAACCAGATAAGTCATAGAAGCCATCTGTGAGCGAATCGCCTTTGCTATCATCTTAAATTTTTTCTATCAAATCTTTCTTCAGCCATTCCAAAGCTGTTTCTTCATTGTATTCAATTCCAGGCCTAAGTACTGCTTCCATATCACCTGAGAAATCAGGATCGTTATTCTTTTCTTCCAGATTTAATAGAAACTCTTTTTGGCTTGGAGGTCTTTTATCTGTTGAAAATTGCGTGTATTCTTTGAAGCATTTGATTATTTCTTCAAAGTTTAACTCATGATGCTGCCTGGCATAATCTAAATCAAATAAATCTCGTCCTTTATTTCTCTGATAAAGTGCCCTGAGTTTTGTTCCGAGCAATTCGCTAAGGCTATAGGTTCGAATTTGAGCTTGTCCGGAAAACCAATCACTTTTTACTTCAAATGGAAAATCAACCCAATCCAGAATATTAAAATGCTCCTTGCAGTTGATTTCTAGTTTTAGTCTCAATCGTATTTCCTCATATTCGGAGGTAAACCGATAAAGTGCTTTAATACCATGACCTCTATTTTGAGTTCTTCGATCTTCTTCAAAAAAAGTAATCACTTCATCTAATCTTTCCATGATTGGCTTGATAGGCCCTGGTTTTATCTGAACCAAATCAATATCCTCTGAATAGCGAGGAGCAGGAGTCAAATACAATTTGTGAAGAGCTGTTCCACCTCTGAAAGCAAGGTTTTCTCTAAGGAAATCGTCAGCAAATATTTCAACCAGCGCACGACTAATAATCAAATCTTGTTCTACCTGAGAAAATTGTCTCCATGGCGCAAACTCTTGCCACTGTGCTATGTAAGGTTTTGGAATCATAGATCACTTTCGAGTTCAATGTTTACATCTACTTTCCAAATGTTATCAACCGATCCGGCCTTCTGGTTTTTCTTTGGGGAAAGGAGTACAGGGAAATACTGTGCTGATTTAAGATAATTAGATACTATTTTGAGGTCAATGCCTGTTTGTTGTTCATCCAGAATGAAGGCCAATCGTTGAATTGTACTTCTATGTGGATACCATGTCAATAGGTCTTTCAAATCTTCATGAGTGATTTCCTCTGCCAGTTCCTCGATAACTGCAAGCATTCTATTGAGTCCTCCAAGTTTGGACTGATGATGTATCAAATCAGCAGCCGTCAATGCAGGGCTGGAAATATTAAAATATCCAGCATCTGATTTCTTTTCAAGAATGTTCTTGGCTGGCCATTGAGAGGCTGTAATGAACTTAATGTCAAAATCGTTTTTTTTAATCTCGTTCAGTTTGGGTTTTTCAATCATCACATACTCTCTATGGGTTTGTTGATGACTAGCACCGTGGAATTTAGCCGCTGAATAAAAACCTAAATAGTAGTTTCGATTTAAGCTTTGAAAAAGCTTTTGAATGTAAAGCTGAATGGGGAGGTAACATTGTTTTGAATATCGGGGAGGTATTATCAGGTAGAAACCTTTTCTTAGGTTGGTGATTTCTTTTTTTTCAACCAATCTAGCAAGTTCAAATTTCAGAGAGGTATCGGTCGAATCAGTTTGACCGGTGATCTCCTCAAGTGAGAATGAGTAGTTTTCTATTGACAGTAAATGTTTGATGTATTCTCTCGCTCTCACTTTAGTAAAATTTCACTAAAAGTAGCAATAAAAACTACTTATCGCAAATTATTACTAAATAAATTCAAGAGGGTGGGAAGATGGACTATTCCCTCGCCCTCCTCCCCCAACAAAAAAAGCCTCCCATTGGGAGGCTCTTCCTGATCAATGGATAGTGAGTAATTTGACCTGCTATTCTTCCTCATCCACGAGTCGAATCACCAGTGATCGATAGCCGTAATTATCGAGGGAGTTTTTGACACGGTACTGAATGGTGATGATGTTTCCGGCTTCAAAATGAAATCCCTCATCATCCTCCTCCGGCACCGTATATTCGTAAGAAAACGAGCTCTCCAAACCAGATAAGTCATAGAAGCCATCTGTGAGCGAATCCACCGGATGCGGCGCCTCCTGCGGATAGATCACTCCATAGTACTGTCTGAAAAACTCCAGCTCGGTCAGCTGGGCATCTTTTCCACTACTGAAAGCGGCATCCAGCTTCAATACATCACCGATCCTGGCATCCACCTGTCGTTGGGACTGGGTGTTTTTCTCCACAACCACGCCATTGACCGATATGGATTCCACTTTTGGTGCCTTCTTCAGGGCATTTTCCAACTCATCCAACTGAGGATTTTCATCAAACCCTCCTGATACACAGGCTGTACCTAGTACAGCCAGCACGATCATAGACAGGTAATTAGTTAACGTTTTCATTTTTTGTCCAGGGTTTTGTCGTTTGAAAAGAAGCTGCAGGAAGGTCCAGATTGAATGACAGGTTGTAGTCATCCGGATTGGTATTACCGATCTGAATGTCCACAGTACCAAACATTTCCAGACCAAAAATAGTCTCACTGGCACTTTGCGGCAGAAGGATCCCCTCGGTGGCACTGGTCACAAAAAACCGACCAGCGTTCTCCGCTGCGGGATGAGCGTATACATCTGTGCAGGCAAAATATCCTGTGCCGAGCTTGCGCACTGACATGAGCTGACCATAAGATGCACCACTGAAAGACCGGCTGATGGAGAAGTAATCTCCCGTCAGGTCTATGCCCGATATATCTTCAGAAGCTATCAGTACGTAGCGTGTTTCGGTCACAGTAGTTTCATCTCCCAGATCATTCACGGTACTCACCGAATAGTTGATCGGATAGATTCCAGGAGTGTCAAAATCCACTCCATCCACGCCTGTCACTTCCACCTGACTGGTGATGTCATCCGTACCCAACAGGGCGGTCACACCAGGGTCGGTAATAGCACTCGCTTCTCCCGCCACATAGGCGATTGGATTGTCCCCATTCAGAATGATAGAGGGAAATCGAATCACTCCGGCTGTCACATCCTCAGAGTCCAGGTCCGGTTCACAAGCCAGGAACCCCACTGACAGCAGCAGGAGTACCCATATTCTTGATTGAAATATATAATTCATTTGATCGTCCTTTTAGTGATTAAAATGTTTTGTCCCACCATACTGGTGCATCGAGAGCTTCCAACTCCGGAGCATTCGGGTTAGTAGACGTCTCATTAGCTGGCCAGATTAACCGGAGCGGGAAAGTGTTGGGCAAGGCTTGTCCCTGAAGGGATGGACTCAATACGGGAACTCCCGTTCTTCGCCACTCATTCCAGCCTTCAAATCCCTGTTTTCCATTAAATGCCAGCCACTTCTGATAGTAGATGGTACTCAACTCGCCATCATACTCGTAATTGCCTCCCGGGCTCACCAGGGCACTGCCGTCCAGGCCATGGAAGCTAAAGGAAGCCATCACTGCCTGATCGTAGAGTGACTTTGGATCACCAGTACCCCAACCACGCTCAGCGGCCTCTGCCTGAAGGAAAAGACTCTCATACCCGGAGATCAGGATCACATCCGCATCGGCATTGATCACCGTGTTGCCATCAGGAGCGGAGAAGTCCGCAAACTGATCACCACTGGTAGTGCCCGTGCCTTGTGGCAACCCTACATAGGTATTGGTGTTGGGCGACACATCATAGTAAGCACTGATCCGGTCATCGGCATTGTTGATAAACTCCTGTATGGAAGTGGCACTGGCCACGATATTCTGAAACGTGGTTTGATTCAATATCTGCCAGAGCGGATTCTGATTGTTTGTGTTTGGAGTGAAGCTCACCAGGGCGTCATTGCCCGGAGTGAGGAATGTGGCTCCAGCATCATACATCGCCTGTATACCCGCTTGTGCTACCGATGGTCTGGCCTCAGACTGGCGGATGTAGATTTTGAGTTTCAGCGTATTGCCAAAGGAAATCCACTTTCTCATATTCCCGCCATAGATCAGGTCGTCCCCTACCGGAGTGACCGCCGTGCTGGAGATATCGATCAGGTCCAGCGCCGCATCGATCTTCACAATGAGATCGTCATACACTGCTTCTCCGTCATCAAATTTCGGCTCCAGCAAGCCATCCTTGCCCTGAAGGGCTTCAGTATATGGAATCTGATCGTATAGGTCGACCAAAATCTGAAAGGAATAAGCCTGCAGCAACATCGCGATGGCAGCATAATTAGGGGTACCATCTTCTATGGCAGCCTTTCTGACAAACTCCAGGTCTTCCAGTGCTGAAGCATACATGCGAGACCATGCGCCATTGTAGCTATTGGTCGTGATGTTATACTGCTCCAGAAAAGAAAACTGAGAAGCCGTGGGGCCCTGAGTCCAATACTGAGCCAGGTGAGCGCCCATCAGGTTGTAATCTGCTTCCAGGGTCACGGCCAGGGCCACCTGCCCTGCAGGCAGGGTCAGCTGCGGCGTAGAGGTGCCCGGATTATTGGGGTCTTTGTTGATATCCAGAATGTCATCTCCACAAGAGAAGAAGCCAAACATCATGACCCATGCAATGATTGATTTATAGATGCTTTTCATAATCGATTATATTTTGATTTTTAAGTCAAAGCCGTAAGTAGCCTGTGGAGGGATTCCAAGGAATTCATAACCCTGGGCATTTCCGTTACCAAATGCACTTGCTTCAGGATCTATGAAGTGGTTGTTGCCCTGAGTGCGTAGCCACAGGTTTCTACCCACCGCTCCCACAGTGATTCCTTTGAAAGGGGTCTTGCTGATAAGTGCTGTGGGTATGGTATACCTCAGCGCTACTTCTCTCAGTTTGATGTAAGAGGCATCCAGAAGAACCGCCTCATTTCGGGATCCACCCTGAATCTGCGCCCAGTAGTTTCGCACATTACCGCCGCCATACATAGTAAGTGGCGTAGTATTGGGTGAGTAGATGGGGTTTCCATCATCGTCAGTGCCAGTCTGTACTACTGAGTTCGGCACTATCCACTCCTCGCGGCTATTGAAGGCAGTTTCTTCGGCCAAACCAGCAAAGTAGAGCTGTGCAGCAGTAGAGCTCACCACTTTTCCACCTTGTTTGGTGTCCACAGTAATGCCCAATGACAGGCCTTTGTAAGAGAATGTAGAAGTAGCACCTCCGTACCAATCAGGCTGAATGGACCCAATTTCTACCGGATTGGGATCGTCCAATGGAATTCCATCCGGCCCCACTACCACTTTTCCATCTGCTGTTTTCAATGCCTGCGTAGCTTCAAAAACTCCGTATGGTTTGCCTACGACCAGTTTCAGACCCGGGGTAAGGCCCTGAGCCACCAGTACCAGTTCCGTGTTACCCGGATCCAGTTCTTCTACTCTGTTCACATTTTTGGTGTAGTTCACAGACAAATCCCAACGGAAGGCTCCAATCTTCAAGGGAGTAGTATTGAGCTGTAGCTCCACTCCTTTGTTTGAAATCTTACCAATATTCACCACCTGGGTGGTAAAGCCTGAAGATGGCGCCACCGAAGTATTCAGAATCTGTGACTCGGAAGTACTGTTGTAGTACGTCGCATCTATGCCCACTCTTCCATTGAACAAGCGAATGTCAATACCAGCCTCATACGCCTTGGTAATCTCTGGCTGCAGATTGGGGTTACCTATGGTATTGCCTTCGCTAAATCCTGGCACGATCACCGTTCCATTGTTGAATGGAAACTGGATGGTGGCAAAGCTGGCTCCGATGTTGGTCTGCTGAAACACCGAGTTGGTCAGGTAGGTCCCTGCGTCGTTTCCTACTTCCGCATAGCTCAACCTTACTTTTCCGAAAGAGAGAATATTGTTGGTAATCTCGAATGCATCGGTGAAGACAAATCCCAAATTCACACTGGGGTATGAAAAGGAGTTGTTATCCAGTGGCAAGGTAGAAGACCAGTCGGTACGGTAAGTAGCGCCCAGAAACAAATAGCCTTTGTAAGAAAGGTCTGCTGAGCCGTAAACCCCATAAAGTCTTCGTTTGGTGGCTATACCTCCTGAGGTGTACGAACCACTCACATTTGACAAACTTGGGAAACGAGGCAGTGTAAGAGCATCGATCGTCGTGAAAAGATTGTCAGTTTCACGCTGATTGAAGTTGTAACCCACCAACACATTCAGCTGTAAGTCCGGCATCAGGTCACGGTTCACATTGACCATCGCATCCACATTGATCTCACGGGTATTTAGTCGCTGCTCAGTATACTCTCCGTCTGAGTTAAATGCTGCACCAGCATTTGGGCTACCTGGCTGATACTGTACCAGATCATGATAGGTATTTCGCTGATCAGCTATCACATCCGAACCTACCCTCAGGGTACCACTAATCCAGTCCACAGGAGCATAGGCCAACTGCACATTTCCAAAAATTCTGTTCATATCCTGTTTGCTGAAATCACGCTTCAGTGAATAATAAGGATTGACAATGAAGGAAGTGAAGAAGCCATCAGGAGTATTGAAAGGATCATCCAAATCCTTCATATCTACCACACTCATGTCTCGTGGCATATTGTATACCTGAGCCAGGGCCTGGTTTCGCTGACCGATCATGGGCAAATTAGCCTTGGTACGTACGTAGTTGATAGAGGCAGAAGTAGTCACCTTATCGCCTAGATTGGCGCTACCATTGAAGGTCAGATTGTTCCTTCTCATGTCAGTATTGATCATCACACCATTCTGCTGCATGTCATTAAAAGAAAGGAAATACGTAGCATCTGCATTTCCTCCCGACAATGAGAGTGAGTTCTGAAAGGTATTACCGGTCTCCCAGAAATCCTGCACGTTGGATGGCAGGGCTTCATAGGGCTTATAGCGCTGAATGTTATTCACCACCGCTCCATAGGGGCGCAAGCTGCCATCAAAGGCATCACCCCAACTCTCCTGATCAAAGAGATAGTTTTGATTGTCTCCAAACTGCCCCTGTCCAAACTTATTCTGCATCTTGGGGATGATGTATACTTTGGACCAGGTATAAGATGAATTGAAGTTAATATTGGTCTTTCCAGCCGTATTCGTACCTTTCTTGGTCGTGATCAGCACCACACCATTGGCTGCTCTGGAGCCATACAGCGCCGCAGCGGCAGGCCCCTTCAGTACAGACACAGACTCGATGTTTTCAGGATTGATGTCATTGGCCCGGTTTCCGGCATCCACGATGTTATCATAGAAGTTGCCAGAGGCCTGTACGTTGTTGGAGGTACCATTATTGATAGGCACACCATCCACCACAATCAGGGCCTGATTATTACCCAACAATGAAGTAGGTCCTCGCAGTACAATGCGTGTGGAGCTACCAATGGCCCCACCAGCATTAGAAATCTGGGCGCCAGCCACTTTTCCCTGCAAGGAATTAAGCACTGAGGTCTGATCAGTCTTGGTAAGCTCATCACTCTTTACATCCTGCACAGAGTAACCCAGCGCCTTCTTTTCACGCTCCACACCAAATGCCGTGACCACCACTTCAGTAAGCTGAGTCACGTCCTGAGAAAGGGTCACATCTAAGACCGAGCGACCTCCAATGGCCATTTCCTTGGTCTGCATCCCAATAAATGAAAACACGAGAATCGCATCATCATCACCATTTAAGGGTACCTTATAGTTACCATCCAGATCTGTGATGGTTCCCTGGGTGGACCCCTTCAGCACTACATTCACTCCGGGGAGGGACTCACCATTGTCGTCCACCACCTGTCCGGAGATCGTTCTTTCCTGGGCATATAGCAAGCCCTGGAGCATGATCAAACATGCGATAAGTAGAAGTTTTCTCATAAACTACCGTGTTTAGGTTTACATTATTTAACAGCGTAATCTTAGTGGAGTCTTTTTGCTATTAATTGTAAAAAAGAACCTCAAACCGCATAGGGGTAAGATGATTTTGGCTGGTTCAGCCGCTCTGGCTAAGAAAATGGTCACCTGGAAATGATATTATGCAGACACCCCACGGGCTCAATGATGATCCGAACCGTGCTGAAACCGGGAGTATTTAGATTATATGAAAATAGGTGCGGGAGAGTACTGATTGAAAAGACCGCTTCCTACTACAAAAGCAGCCTTTTCAAAACAGTATAATATAAAGAGGTATAGCGAAATAAGGGTTTTACCATCTGAAGTAATTGTAAAAAAGACGTGTAACCCCAAATTGTAAAAAAGCGTTTGGGTAAGCGATTCAAATAAAATTTACTTTGCCATAAAATCGATATGGAATTTTTTATTCTGTCTTTTATTATTTTAAGCATAGCATATATGGCATGGAGGAGGTGGAGCGGTGCTCCAACACCCCCAGCTATCAAGGTGAGCGAAGAGGACCTTTTGATAAAGGAAGAATCCTTTAACCGCATAAACAAATGGATCATTTCTGAGAAGAAATATCTCAACCCGGACATCAAGTTGGATACAGTAGCCAAAGGAGTCCACCTTTCAGAAAAGCAGGTGTCCAGCTCCATCAATACCATTGCCTGCCAAAACTTCAACTCCTATATCAACAAGCTCAGAATTAAGGAAGCCCAGGCCTTGCTGTTGGATCAGGCTTACGGGCACTTCACCATAGATGCTGTGGCGGAGATGGTGGGTTTTTCCAACAAGGTGTCATTTTACAAAGCCTTCAAAAAAGTGACTGGAAAATCCCCCACCGATTACAGAAGGTCCCCAAACCAGTATCATTAAACAAACCCTTACTCCGGCCAAAGCCAATTTGTAAACATTACCGAATATTTACTAAACCATCGGGTTTGTTTACATACCCAGACTCAAAAACATAAGTGAAACACCAGGGACTACGTGTCTAATGGCAAAAAAAGCCATGCTAAGTACAAAGTCCCAACCAGAATTTGAAGAGGTAGTAGTAGGCACCAAAAGCTACACCTTTGAGAATGGCATAGACGAACTCATGTTTATGCCCGATAACTATGTAGAGGTGCTCTACAATTTAGGTGCTCCTATCACACGAAAGTTGATTGGATCCATACGCTCCGTCGTGATCAACACCGGCGATCTGGTGCTCTCCACCTGTCGCAGTAAGGGCATGTCTCTGAGCTCCGAAAGCTTGAACTTTCTATGTGCCAAGGTGAGGCCCGAATATACTATGCTCCTGTATCCCAAAGACGTCCCGCTAGAGCGTGATGCGGTGATCACGCTGGGGATGCCCAGGCTGGAAAACCTCGCCCAATTCGAGAGTCACCTGGATCATCTGCTAGAGGGCATCAATGATTTTGAACCTAGTTTTATCGTGGAAGAGGCCGTAAGGATCATCCAGTCTACAAACGGTGAAGTGAAAATCAAAGACATTAATGAGCAGCTGAGCGTCAGCAAATCCTTTCTGGAGCAACGTTTTGCGCAGGAAATAGGCCTATCTCCCAAGGAGTTTGGGAAAATAGAGAAAATGAAGCACTTCCTGGAAAACTACCGGCAATATCAGGACAGCATGACCCTCACTCAGCTCACTTTTAAGTCGGGGTACTATGATCAGTCACATCTGATCAAGGACTTTAGGTATTTTATGGATTCCAAGCCGCGAGATTTCATCAAAGCCTACCATCATATGCTGTGAGCCGGAACATATTTTCACAGAGAAAACAGGCATTCCGACCTCAGGGTATCCGGTTTTTGGCGAAATTGCACCCGATATGACAGAAGCCAAGCCATTCAAATCGGGATTTGTGACCATCATGGGAAAACCCAATGTGGGTAAGTCCACCCTCATGAATCAGCTCACAGGGGAGCGCATTTCCATTGTTAGTAACCGGGCGCAAACCACCCGTCATCGCATCTTTGGGATCGTCACCACACCTGAGTATCAGATTGTGTACTCCGATACCCCCGGCACGCTGGACCCGAGCTACAAGTTGCAGGAACGCATGATGGGCTTCGTGAAGAAATCGCTGGAAGATGCCGACGTAATCCTTTTCATGGTGGAGCTGGGTGAAAAAAACGATCACCAGGAATGGATAGACATGGCCAGACGCACAGAAATACCCATGCTTTTTGTGATTAACAAAACGGATCTTGGCAAAGGATCACAGGTAGAAGATAAAGTCACTTACTGGAAAGAACAACTCGACTGGGCGGAACCTATGACAGTATCCGCCGTGACTGGTGAGGGCGTAGACCTCCTCCAGCAGACCATCGTCAGTCACTTACCGGAGCACCCCCCCTATTTCCCTGAAGATGAGATGACCGACAAGTCTGAGCGGTTTATCACTGCGGAGATCGTGAGAGAGAAAATCTTTCTGCAGTACAAGCAGGAAATCCCCTACAGCTCAGAAGTGGTGGTGACTTCTTTCAAGGAAGAAGAGAAAATCATCCGGATCGCTGCTGAAATATTTGTGGAGCGCGACAGTCAAAAGGGCATCATCATCGGCAAGAAGGGCGAATCCATCAAAAACCTGGGTATCGCCGCCCGGCAGGAGCTTGAGTCTTTTTTTGGCAAACAGATCCACCTGGAAACCTTTGTGAAAGTGGAAAAAGACTGGCGCAAGGACGATTCCAAATTGAAACGGTTTGGCTACTAAGCCACTAAAACCATTTAACTGACATTTCTTAGGGTTTAACGAGCAATTCTATACCCCTCGACTAAAAAGCGTCTTCACACATAGCAGAAGGAAGTAACATTACCTGAATGTAAATGGCACTTCCATGAACTTGAACGCTATTATTACTTTTCTCTTTTTTCTGGCGGCTCTGCCCCTCGGTGCTACCGAAGATCCCATTAGCATCCAGGGCGACATTGCCACCTGCGCTATACAACAGCCTTCCCCGGCTTCTATCAGTATAGGACAGTACTTTGGAGGTTTGTTAGACACCAGCAGATGGCCAGCCAGATGGACCTGTGGAGATTGGAATGAAACCGAGGGTTGGGTATACATCATTTCGGATATCACCATTTTTCTCTCTTACTTTTCTATCCCGATCATGCTGCTCTGGTATGTCAGAGAGAAACCACTTGGACACTTAAGGTGGATTGTCTTACTTTTTGTGGCCTTTATAGGGCTATGTGGTATTACTCACCTACTAGATGCCACCCTTTTCTGGGAGCCCGTCTACCGCCTCAGCGGATTCACCAAGCTTCTGACCGGACTAGTCTCTATGGCCACTGCAGTGGTACTAGGCTTTGTCATTCCCTCTGCGCTCAAGTTTAAGAGCCCAAAAGAAATGCAGGAGGAAATAAACGAGCGAAGGAAACTCCAGGAAATCTTCGAAATCTTCGTCAAATACTCTCCAGGCGCCACAGCCATGCTAGACAGCGACCTGGAATTTATGATGGTCAATGACAACTGGTACAGAGATTATAAGCTTGAAGGAGCCGATATTACCGGACTTTCTTTCAACGCAGTTTTTCCGAATGCGGATACAGATGATAATTGGACAAACGCATTACCCGCAGCGCTAACGGGTCAAGTTACAGAAAGTGAAAGGGCTAAGCTCAAGTATAACGGAGAAACAATCTACCTGAAGTGGCGAACCCAACCGTGGCGCTTGAGCAATGGGAAAGTTGGTGGGGTTTTTCTTTTTACCGAAATCATCACCGAGAATGTACGCTTAGAGAAAGAGCTGTTTCAAAAAAATAAGCAGGCTCAAAAACAAGCACAAACCATGCTGGGTATGTCTGAAGTAGCTCAGATCGGAACCTGGGAATTTGACCTGATCAATAACACTATTGAATGGAGTGACGTAGTTTATGATATTCATGAAATAGAACGTGGCGAAAACATTGACCTTACCAAAGGAATCAACTTCTACCACAACGACTTCAGAAATATCATTACCAAAGCCCTGGATAACGCCATTCAACATCATGAGCCCTACGATCTGGAATTAACTCTGATCACCGCTAAAGAAAACGTCATTTGGGTGAGAGCCATTGGCCAACCAGTGGTGAAAAACGGTAAAGTCATTGCTCTCAGAGGGTTATTTCAAAACATCGATACCAAAAAGAAAGCAGAGCTAATCCTAGCTAACATGAACTCCCTCCTTGAGAAAAAGGTATTGCAACGGACCAGCGAGCTCGAAAATGTCAATAGCGAGCTTGAAGCATTTACTTATACCGTATCACATGACCTGAGAGCCCCACTGAGAGCGATCAACAGTTTTTCCGAGGCACTCATTGAAGACTATGGTGACCTGATCCCTGAAAATGGAGTCAGATACCTATCGAGAATCACCAGAAACAGTGTCAAAATGGGGCAACTCATAGATGACTTACTAGAATACAGCCGTGTGACCAGAATCACCGGAGGTTATGAAACCATCAACGTACAGAAGATTGTTTCCGAACTCATAGAAGACACTTTCACCAATTCGTCCTCACACATCAAGATCAAACCGCTCCCATCCGTCCAGGGAATCCAATCGCTTGTTCGTCAGGTCTTTCAAAACATCATTTCCAACGCCATCAAATACAGCAATAATGAAGATCAGCCCACCATTGTCCTCGAAGGACAAACAATGGGAAATGAGGTAGTATTCAGTATCTCAGATAATGGGGTAGGGTTTGATACTAAATATAGTGAAAAGCTCTACGGCATGTTTGAACGCCTTCATACAGATGATCAATTCGAAGGCACAGGAGTTGGGCTGGCTTTATGCAAAAAAATCATGGACAGACACCATGGCCGGATTTGGGCCGTCAGTGAAGAAGGAAAGGGATCTACTTTCTACCTGGCATTCCCTGTCAATGTTTCGGACAAGCCAACAGAAGTGTAACTTCACACTCCTAACATGCCATCATAACTTAATAAAATCCCCTTCAACCAAATAAGTGTTCCTTAACCTTAAAAAGTCTACCTTTGCGGTTTATGGCAAATATTGTAGCAATTGTAGGCCGACCCAATGTTGGCAAATCCACCCTCTTTAACCGACTCATCGAACGCAGACAGGCCATCATGGATAATGAGTCCGGAGTGACCAGAGATCGTCATTATGGGTATTCTGAATGGAATGGTAAGTCATTTACCGTCATAGATACAGGCGGGTATGTGGAAGGTTCGGATGATATCTTTGAAGGAGCCATTCGCACACAGGTGAAGGAAGCCTTACAGGAGGCCAATGTCATTCTGTTCATGGTGGATTGTATCACAGGCCTTCACGGATTGGATCAGGACTTTGCCAATGTAGTACGTGAGGTAGGCAAGCCCGTCATCATTGTGGCCAACAAAGCCGACAATACAGAAAAATCATACGCTGCCAACGAATTTTACGCATTGGGTCTGACCGATTCCATTTATGCCGTTTCGTCGGTGAGTGGATCAGGCACAGGAGACCTTTTGGATGAAACGGTGTCTCACTTCGCAGAAGAAGTGGAAGATGAGGAGAAAGATGAAGTACCCAGAATTGCCATCGTGGGTCGCCCCAATGTGGGCAAATCCTCTTTCCTGAATGCCCTGCTGGGTAAAGACAGAACCATCGTTACCAACATCGCCGGTACCACACGAGATGCCATCGACAGCAGGTATAACCTGTTTGGCAAAGACTTTATCCTGACTGATACTGCCGGGATTCGAAAAAAAGCCAAAGTAAAAGAAGACATAGAGTTCTACTCTGTACTCCGCGCCATACAGGCCCTGCAAGACTCTGACGTATGTATCGTCATGCTGGACGCCGAAAACGGACTGGAAGCACAGGATATGAACATCATCGGACTGGCACACAAATACCGCAAGGGATCCATTATCATGGTAAACAAGTGGGATTTGTATGAAAAGGATACCAAGTCTGCCGATGAGTACAAGAAACACATTGCTGAAAAACTGGGGCCTTTGGGCTATATCCCGGTGGTATTCACCAGTGTCATCAATAAGCAGCGAATCTTCAAAGCCATAGAACTGGCCCTGAAAGTTGCTGAGAATAAAAACAAACGGATCAGCACCTCGGTACTCAATGCCAAAATGCTGAAAGAAATAGAGAATTATCCGCCACCATCTGTCCGTGGCAAACACATTCACATCAAGTACATCACGCAGCTGCCCACCAAGACACCTGCATTCGCATTCTTCTGTAATCACCCTAAAGACATCACTGAGTCTTACGAGCGTTTCCTGATCAACAAGCTCAGGTCACATTTTGATTTCGAAGGGGTGCCGATCAAAGCGATCATCAAGCAGAAGTAAGCAGGAAGGTTCTCCGGCACAGCCTCAATAAAAATCATCTGTCGATTTCGTAAGGGAACTTTGTGTTCCCTTACGAATCCGCTATTTTAGACGTTTTACCAACCAACCGTAAGCCGTCTATGAAGTCCACCACCATCTCCAGCTTTGAGGAGCTCCTCAAGGAATTCGAAAAGGAAAAAGAAGGTCAAAACATTGTCTTCAGAGGTGTCGCCAACAGCTCCTACCAGCTCCTCACCTCTCTGGGCAGATGTGAGCCGGTCAATGGCAAATCACTTGAGCAACTGGAAAAACGACTGATCAAACTCTTCAAAGAATCATCCGTGCCTTACCTGGAACATAAGCCTGCCAATGAGATGGAATGGTTGGCCATTGCTCAACACTTCGGGCTCCCTACCCGCCTGCTGGACTGGAGCTATAACCCACTGGTGGCCACTTACTTTGCCATAGAATCTAACCCCTCGGAAGATGCTGCCATCTATATCCTGTCTGGATGCAGTACCATCCAGGATCCACAGGCATTCAAGCCACTCACCATTGACAAAGTCTACAAATATCGGCCGCCCTACATCTCTGCCAGGATTCAAAATCAGGCCGGGCTCTTCACGGTTCACCCGCATCCCGACCAGGCTTTTGAACACGACAAGCTGCGCAGGGTCATCATCCCCAAAGGAATCAAAGGAGTTATTAAAAAGACGCTGTTTAAATACGGGATCAACCAGCGGCTAATTTATCCGGGACTGGAGGGTGTGTCGCGTGATCTTAAATGGCTGGAGACGAAGATCTACTAATTGCTAGTTGGCCACTTCATATAGCTCAATCGGCAACCGATCCGGATCTTCGAAAAACGTAAACCGGCGACCAGTGCTTTCATCTATCCGAATGGGTTCTGTCTCCACTCCCTTGGCCTTCAACGCCTCCACCATCTCCGTGATATCCTCCACCTCAAAAGCTACGTGCCGCAGGCCCACGGCTTCTGGACGAGAAACACGCGCAGGAGGCTCCGGAAAAGAAAATAACTCGATCACATAGTGGCCATTCAGCGCCAGGTCAAGCTTGTAGGACTTACGCGCTTCCCGATAGACTTCCCGGATAATCTCCAACCCCAGCACCTCTGTATAGAAGTGCTTAGATCGCTGATAATCTGAGCAAATAATGGCGATGTGGTGCACACTTTTCAGCCCTGCCATTTTCCCTATCTTTTCCCCTTACCTTTTTGGTTTTTGTCCCCCCGGGTTCTTGGTTTCTTATATTTCTTACCCACTTCCCTGCGGTAAGAGCCTCCCAGGTTCGTTTTTCGGTTCTTGGCCTTTTTCTCATGAAATGCAGGGCCTGGTGCATCCGGATCAGGCACCTTGTGGTGGGCATTGATTTCTTTGTTCTTCGGTCGCTCTTCAGGTGCCAGCTCTGTGGACACCTCTACTTCCTCAGGAAACTCAAGCCTTGGAATCTCATAGGCCATCAGGTATTCGATGGCCTCTCTGAAAGGTGTTTCTTTTTCTGTACAAAACAGGATCGTTTTGCCCTCTTCCTCAGCTCTACCTGTACGGCCGATTCTGTGGATATAATTTTCCGGATAAGCGGGTGTGTCAAAGTTGATCACGTGAGAAACCTTCGCCATATCCAGTCCCCGGGCCATCACATCTGTGGCCACCAGTATTCGGTTCTTACCTTCATCAAACTGTCTGATGGAGCGAATCCGGTAGTTCTGGCTCTTATTGGAGTGGATGATGCAGGTCTCCGAACCATAGATGCCTTCCATAGCCAGGAAAAGGCGGTCGGCACTTTTCTTATTGGAAACAAATACGAGTACCTTATGAAAAGTCTCCCTGTCCCTGAGCAAATGCAGCAGCAGGTTTACTTTGGTATAAAAGTTCTTCACCGGGTAGTACTCCTGCGAAATATTGTCCAGTGGTGTACCACTCACCGCTATGGAGATTTTGACCGGCGCGCTGAAGAAATCATTGATCAGCACTTCCACATCCTCGGTCATGGTGGCAGAAAACATAATATTCTGTCTGCGCTCGGGCAGCAGCTCCATGATGTTGGTAAGCTGAAAGCGAAAGCCCAGATCGAGCATCACATCCACTTCATCAATCACCAGTTTTTTCACTTCCTTCAGCTGGAGCGCACGGCTCAGCACCAGGTCATACAGACGACCGGGAGTAGCCACCACAATATCCGCTCCCTGTAGCGCGGTGATCTTCTGGGTGTTGATGTTGGTGCCCCCGTAGACGCCCAGCACCCGCACACTCATATAGGCAGCCATCTGCTCTATTTGATCCACCACCTGTAGCACCAGTTCTCTGGTAGGTACCAGCACCAGCACTCGTGGGTTTACCTGCTCAGAAAATTTAAGGTCCTTGAGGATCGGCAGCATATAGGCCAGGGTTTTACCTGTACCTGTCTGAGCGATCCCGATGATGTCCTTGCCGGAAAGAATCACCGGGTATGCCTGCTCCTGTATGGGGGTAGGCCTCTCGAACCCCAGATCGTCAATGGCTTGACGCAAAGGCTTTGAGAGGTTCAAAATTTCAAATGTATTCATGAAGGGGAAATGGATTCGCTGCAAAAGTAGGGTATATATCTTTATAAATACCCGATCAAAGTGCCTAGCTCCACCTCCCGCGCTTTAATCGAGCAAAATAGCAGATGAGTGACCCCTATACCTTTGCGATCTGGCCCTGCGGCAGTAACTTTCCACCCTGCCATGCAAGAATACCTTCTCTTTGTAGATACTGAGACCTCCGGCATCCCGCACTCACTGAAATCCCCCATTTCGGAGCTGGATAAATGGCCTTTTATCCTCCAGCTGGCCTGGGCGGTGTATGATCGGGCTGGTCAGCTCGTCAAACAGGAAAATCATTTCATCTATGAAGACGACATCTCCATCCGTCCGTCAGCCATTGAGATCCATGGAATCACGCTGGAAGAACTAAAAGAAAAAGGCGAAGACCGCAAAGCGGTGATGCGGCAGTTCACCAAGGACCTGCGCCAGTACAAGCCACTGCTGATTGGCCATTTCATGGAGTTTGATGGCAAGATGCTACAAGTGGCACTCCTCCGCTCGGGGATGAAAAACATCATAACCCGCTACCCGATGTTTTGCACCATGAAAGCCACCACAGAGTATGCTCGCCATACAGACCACAACTACCCGAAACTGGACGAACTTTATCTGAAACTCTTTGGCAAGCGGATGGAGCATCAGCACGATGCGGCTGCAGATGTGGCCGCAACTGCGGAATGTTTTTGGGTGCTCTACCATAAGGGGGAACTCACCGAGAAAATTCTGGCCGCACAGCCAATTTACACCCAAATGAAAAGCAAGGCCAAAGCCAAAATGGGCTGCGGATTGCCGGTTTTCGTTTTGATCATTGCAAGCATCCTTTTATGGTTTCTATGAGCGACAAGTTATCTTTTCTGAAAAACACCCACCCATTTGACCTACTGCCAGATGATGCGCTTTCGCACCTGGCAGATGCCCTTGAGGAAATCGAATTTGGTCAATCTGGCATTATCCATGAGCAGCACAAAACCAAAGTGGATGGACTGGAAATCATCGTAATGGGCCAGTATGAAACCTATTTTTACAACAGTGAGGGTAAGAAGGAAGCCAGCAGCAACCTGGGGCCGGGTGATACCTATGGGGCTTTTTCCATCCTCCTGAACAAAGGAAAATCCATCAAGACCGTTTTTGCTGCTAAGAAAACCAAAATCTACCGGGCGCCAACCGCCACTTTCAGAACCCTCTGCAAGGAGCATGATGCCTTTTATCAGTCCTTTGTCACCCTTTTCGGTAGGGAAATGCTCAATGATGCTTTTGCCAACTTTGTCACCCGCCCTTCCTATGACCTGGACACACTCACGTTCGATCGTTACTTCATCGGGCGAATGGACAGCGTGAACACCCGCCCCATTGTGAGCTGTGAGCGTGGCACACCGGTACATGAAGCCGCTAAGCTTATGGAAGCCAATAAACTCAGCTGCCTCTTCGTGCGGGATGATGATGACTTTATCGGGTATGTGACGGATATACTCCTTCGGAACAAGATCATTGCGGCGCAGCGAGATGCGAATACCCCAGTGGAGGAGATCATGGAAGGCCCTATTTACCGAATATCACGGGAGGCTTATATCTATGAAGCCATCCTCATGATGTTTAACCATAAAATCCGCTACCTCATCGTGGAGGATCATGGCCAGGAGACAGGGGTGATCAGCCGGAGCAAACTCCTCTCCGACCAGGCGCAATCACCTTTTGTGTTTATCCAGTCGGTGCGGCTGGCCATGTCTGTGGACGAACTCAAAGCCAAGTGGGCAGAAGTGCCCGAGGTGGTCTACAACCTCCTGACACGGGGAGTAAAGTCAGAGCTGGCCAACCAGATCATTACCAACATCTCCGACACCATCGCTCAGAAGGTCATCGAGGGTGTGATTGCTGAAATAGGCCCTCCGCCAGCCAAATTTGTCTTCATGGCACTGGGCAGCGAGGGCCGCATGGAGCAGACTCTCAAGACCGACCAGGACAATGCCATCATCTATGAGGACAAAGCCAACGAGTTCAGGGAGATCACGAGAACCTACTTTCTTCATTTTGCGGAGTTGGTCTCCGAGCGACTCAACCACATCGGCTTTGTGTTTTGTACCGGCGGACTCATGGCCAAAAACCCCAAGTGGACCCACTCCCTCTCCCACTGGAAAAGAAATTACAACGAATGGATTGAAAACCCCGACTCACAGTCGGTGATGAATTTCTCCACCTTTTTTGACTGCCGGTTTATCTACGGTGAAGAGTCGCTGGTGAAGGAGCTACAGGCACACATCCTGCAAAAGCTGGAGGACCCGGGCACCTACTTTTTCACACAGCTGGCCACCAACGCCCTGCAGTACGAACCGCCCCTCACCTTTTTCAGAGGGATCAAAACCATCGAAAAGGACGATCAGCAAGTGTTTAACATCAAGCGGTCTATGACGCCCATCGTGGACCTGGTGCGGGTATACGCCCTGAAACACAAAATCCTCAAAACCAATACCGGCGAACGGCTCTCTGCTCTGCGGGATCAGAAGGTATTTACCGAGGAAGCCTACCATGAGCTGATGCAGTCGTACTACTACATGATGGGCATGCGCCTGAGGTATCAGGCCCGGCAGATCATGAACGACCACACCGAGCCCCACAACTACGTAAGTCCCGGCAGTCTCACCAAGATAGAGGTGGTGACCTTAAAGGCTATTTTCAAGGTGATAGAAAACTTCCAGCAAGGCATCAAAATCAACTTTACCAGAAACTTATTCGGATAACCTATGCAGCAACTTGTACAACTCGCCCTGGTGGTGGCAGACTATGACGAGGCAATTGCCTTCTACACCCAAACGCTCCGCTTTGAACTAATAGAAGATACGAAAATGAGCGAAACCAAGCGCTGGGTGGTGGTGGCCCCGCCCGGAAACACTGGCTGCAGGCTCCTGCTGGCCAAGGGTGTAGGTGACGAGCAGCTCAGCCGCGTAGGCAACCAGACCGGTGGCCGGGTGTTTCTCTTTATCCATACCGATGATTTTGAGGGGGACTATGAAAACCTGAAAGCCAAAGGCGTGAAGATCGTACGCGGACCTGTGGACGAGCCCTACGGCCAGGTGCTGGTCTTTGAGGACCTGTATGGCAATTTGATTGATTTGATCCAGCCGGCATAGGCGGTGCAATCCGCCGCCAGACCTCCTATGTATAGGCCATAAGCCGACATGCGTTGGCATTGTCACAAAGGAGTGTGAAGGCCGCCTGCACGGAATGGCGGTTACGAGATCGTACCCTTCTCCAAAGCAGTCTTCTTTGGATTATATCCGTCAGCTGTATTAATTTAAGCCAATAACCGGGCGCAGAAACCGGAGTCCAACCTATGAGAAAGACCCTATTAATCACAGGAGCCAGTCGCGGAATCGGTGCGGCTACTGCCCTGCTTGCTGGAAAAAGAGGCTACAATATTTGTGTAAACTATCTGAGTAATAGCGAAGCTGCATCTCAAATAGTGAATCAAATAAAGACAGATGGAGGACATGCTGTCGCCTATCAGGCCGATGTTTCCAAAGAAGCTGAGGTGCTCAGTCTGTTTCAAAAAATCGACCGGGACTTTGGTCCGATCAATGCGCTGGTGAATAATGCAGGCATTTTAGAAACTCAATCAAGAGTGGATCAAATGGATTTAGAGCGACTGATGCGGATATTCAATAAGAATGTCGTCAGCGCCTTCTTGTGTACCAGGGAGGCCATCAAGCGCATGTCAACACGCTATGGTGGCAGTGGTGGGGCTATTGTGAACGTATCATCAATCGCCGCCCGCACCGGTTCACCTAATGAGTACGTAGATTATGCCATGTCTAAAGGTGCCATAGATACCTTTACCATAGGACTGGCCAAAGAACTGGCAGCCGAAGGAATCAGGGTGAATGGCGTGAGACCCGGGTTTATCTATACAGACATTCATGCTGATGGTGGTGAGCCCAATAGAGTAGACCGAATCAAAGAAACCCTCCCCATGCAGCGAGGTGGCCAACCCGAAGAAGTGGCCAACGCCATACTTTGGTTACTGTCTGAAGAATCCTCCTTTTCAACCGGATCATTTATTGAGGTAACGGGAGGCAGGTAGTGACTTCACTAATCCAGCCCTGGTTGTCTACATGTGTTGGCTTTGTCACCCTGAGCACCGTCGAAGGGTAAGACAAAGCAGTGTATTCCCTCTACACGGAATGACTGTCCAGTCCGTCATTGCGAGTACCCGATGCCTATCGGGGCGAAGCAATCCTCCGTCAGACCTCCTATGTATAGGCCACAGGTCGACACGTGTTGGCTTTGTCACAAAGGAGTGTGATGGCCACCCAGTGAGAAGGCCCGGCGAGCTCCCGTCTCCCCAACTTTCCAGATCAGCCAATCCACCGAAACATTCGACCCTTGCCAATATCCACCAGATGGACAAAGAAAAAGTGGAAGAAAGTAAACAGAGATCATTCAAAATGGCATAAATTTCAGAACAAGACATCAGGCAGTTTATGACCATTGAAGAAGTACAGAATGAGATGAGACGTATGGCGCAGCTCATAGGTGCCAAATCTGATCAGCTCCCAACCGTTTGCCGACTCCAGGGTGGTGGTCGCCCGAACATCAATATCTCCGATGATGGTCTGCTTTCATATGAAGCCTATGAGCGTGGCTTGCAGGTATTCTGCTATACCTTCACCGATCTGGAAGAATTAATGTACCACACCTTCCAGCATGTTGTACCCGCCATGGCATCAGCACATGCCATGGAAATGGACCCCTCGGGTCAGGACTTTCATAAGCACTTTTTAATCAAAAAAATTGAATTGATGAGTAGGATAAAACCTGAATGGGGCCAACGAGTGGAAGACGAATACAACCAGGCACCCTACTGACGAGGCTAGCCTCAGACGCCCTCAACACTCTGAATGAAATTAACGCTGAAAGTCTCCGGCCATCACAGCTCTAGCAGAAAAACATCAATCGCCTTGTACAGCCTTTGTAGCTCCTGATCGGTAATAATATAGGGTGGCAGGATATAGATTACATTTCCCAAAGGCCTCAGCAGCAAGTCCCTGGCCATAAAGAAATCATAAATTTTCTCCTTCAGGTTACTCGTGTAGCCAGCATCATCAGCATGGAGCTCAATCGCCAGAATGGTACCACAATGACGAATCTCTTTGACTTTGTTATGAAATCGAAATTGATCCAGGTAGGCCTGATGTTGCTCAGAGATGCGCTGTATATCCTGCTGACATTTTTTCCCGAGCAGCAGCTTCATACTTGCATTGGCGACTGCACAGGCCAGTGGATTGGCGGTATACGAATGACCATGAAAAAAGGCTTTGGTACGATCTTCCACATCAAAGGCTTTCACGATTCGCTCATTGACTGCCGTGATTCCCATGGGTAAATAGCCCCCGGTGATCCCTTTGGAGAGACAAAACAGATCAGGATCATTTCTGAGATGGTCGGAGGCAAACATTTTACCTGTGCGACCAAAGCCGGTCATCACTTCGTCCGCTATGCACACCACCTCCCTGCTTCGTGCAATATCGATGAGTTTATCCAGTACCTCGGCTGCATACATTTGCATGCCTGCAGCCCCCTGCACCAAAGGTTCGAATATGAAAGCGGCCGTCTCCTCCGTGACCAGTTCCTTCATTCTGGCTATGGCCTCTGCCCCATCGCCCTTTGGAAAAGGAACGAAATCAACCTCGAACAATAATTCATTGAAAGGAGCAGAAAACAAGTTTCGCTCCGCTACCGACATGCTGCCAAATGTGTCTCCGTGATAGGCACCCTCCAATGCGATGATTTTCTTGCGTGGCTTTCCCTGATTGTACCAATACTGCACCGCGAGCTTGATGGCCACCTCCACGGAGGTGCTCCCATTATCAGAAAAAAAGATCTTGTCAATGGATTTGGGGAGTAACCGTTTGAGTGTTTTGGAAAGATCCACCGCAGGCTTGTGTGTGAATCCAGCGAAAATCACATGCTCCAACCGGGCAGCCTGCCTGCTCAGGGCTTTATTGATTCGCTTATGGCTATGACCGTGGATGTTCACCCACCACGAGGATACCGCATCCATGATCTTACGACCATCCTGGGTGTACAGATATACGCCCTTAGCCTTTTTGATCCCTATCGGCTTATTTCCTGCCAGTGGAGAAAACGGATGCCAAATATTCTTATGGTCTGCCTTTTCAAAATTATTCAATCCCAACATGCGCTTAGCTTTTCGGCGTATTTCTTTACAATCTCTTTATTAATTACGGGTTCCTGCTCCACTTTCAATAACTGCCTATACCCTGTCTTGAGCAGAATGATTCTTTCGCTCTCCTCATTGCCCGGGCCATTAAAAATAATTCCCTTCACGTCATAACCGCGGCTTTTGATGACTTCAGCCGTTAGCAGGGTATGGTTGATGCTCCCCAGGTACAGGTTGGACACCAACACGATTTCTGCATTCAGTTTAGGCACCATATCCAGGATCACCTCCTCATCATTTAGAGGTACCATCACCCCACCTGCACCTTCAATGATCAAATCACGATTGGAAATGGGAGGTACTATCTGGTCAATGGTGATCTCTATCCCATCGATGCGGGCAGCGGCATGTGGTGAGGCCGGGGTTTTTAAGAGGAAGGTCTCCTTGTAAAATTTACTTTGCTCATTGGTGACCAGCGCTCTGACCGTTTCCGTGTCTCTGGGCGCTCCCGATTGGATCGGCTTCCAGTAGTCAGCATGTAGCATCTCCGTCAGTATGGCACTCACCAGTGTCTTTCCACTATCCGTCCCTATGGCCGTCACAAAGTAGTTCATGAAGCGAAGTTAATATGCAAGTCCTAATATCCCGACTCTTTGTGGTGGTCAGAATTCATCCAACAGAAACAAGAGCACAGACTTCTCTGGAATGGGATTTTGACAAGTTCATGGCAGTAAACTCTGCTCGGTCTTTGGTACTACACCTGAAATCAATAATTTCACCAAAAAATAAACACCATGAGCAAACCCAACTGGAAAGTAGTCAGAGAATTTGAAGACATCACTTACAAAAAGTCAGGTGGTGTAGCGCGTATAGCCTTCAATCGGCCGGAGGTACGCAATGCCTTCCGACCTAAAACCGTAGGCGAGCTTTATCAGGCCTTTTTGGATGCCCGAGAAGACACCTCCATTGGTGTGGTGCTACTCTCAGGGGAGGGCCCCTCTAAGAAAGATGGAGGATGGGCGTTTTGCTCAGGTGGAGATCAAAATGCGCGTGGCCACCAGGGCTATGTGGATGATGATGGGATGCCCCGCCTCAATATCCTGGAAGTACAGCGCCTCATCCGGTTTATGCCTAAGGTGGTCATAGCAGTGGTACCTGGATGGGCTGTGGGTGGAGGACACTCGCTCCATACCGTATGCGATCTCACGCTGGCCAGCAAGGAACATGCTATTTTCAAGCAAACAGATGCAGATGTCACCAGTTTCGACGGGGGCTACGGGTCAGCCTATCTGGCCAAGATGGTTGGGCAAAAACGGGCAAGAGAAATCTTCTTCCTTGGAAGAAACTACTCTGCACAGGAAGCTTTCGACATGGGCATGGTGAATGATGTGATCCCTCACGAAGAGTTGGAAGATACGGCCTATCAGTGGGGACTTGAAATCCTTCAGAAATCTCCTACTTCTATCAAAATGCTCAAATTTGCCTTCAATCTGACCGACGATGGCATGGTGGGGCAACAGGTTTTTGCCGGAGAGGCCACCCGTTTGGCCTATATGACTGATGAGGCCAAAGAGGGTCGTAATGCCTTTTTGGAAAAGCGAAAGCCAGATTTCAAAGACATCAAGTGGATTCCATGACCCTCAGGCATCAAACTACACCAACTCGCTGAGCAAGTCTGTGAGGCGGATAATCTCCGCATCAGTATTGTGAACATGCAGGCTGATCCTCAATCGCTCGGTACCCCGTTGTACGGTGGGTGAAAGGATCGGTCTTACATCCAAACCAGCTTCCTGAAGGCTCATGGAAACCTCACGAGCTTTTTTGTTGCTGCCAATCATCACTGGCTGAATAGCAGTATGACTCAGAGATTTCTCCCAACGACTCCTGAAAAGGTTAATTTTAGCTTCCAGCTCATCCTGTAACACAAGGTGTTCACTCAGGTACCGAAAACTCTCCTCTATTGCCAATACACTGTGTGGTGGCAGAGAAGTGGTATAAATAAAAGGCCTGCCAAAGTTGATCAGATAATCGGTAAGGATCTTGGATCCGGCCACACAGGCACCGTGTACACCCATGCCTTTGCCAAAGGTGTAGACTCTGCCAAAAATCCGGTCATGTAGGTTCTTTTGAATCATGTATCCGGCACCCCCCGGGCCCATCACCCCAGTGCTGTGGGCTTCATCCACAATCAGGTAAGCGTTTGATTGCTCACAGACCTCCACCAGATCAGCCAATGGGGCCATGTCACCATCCATCGAAAAGACCGTTTCGGTCAACACAAAGACCCTGCCCTTCGCCCGCTTTATTTTAGCCTCCAGGTCATTGAGGTCATTATGCAAAAAACTAACGGTCTCGGCCCGACTTAGCCAGGCACCTTCCTTCAGGCATACATGGGATAGTTGGTCATACAAAATGGTATCGCCCTTTTCTGCCACAGCGGATACGAGGGCCTGGTTGGCTGCATAGCCCGAATTAAAAATCAACACTGACTCAGCCCTGAATACTTCCTGAAGATATTGCTCAGCTGCTCCATAAAATCGATGATTGCCAGAGAGCAGGCGGCTGCCCGTACCTCCATTGGGTACAGCTCCTTCACTATCCATTCTTTCTCTTATTCGCTTCGCCAGTTCTTGGTTTTGAGAAAGGCCCAGGTAATCGTTGGATACAAAATCCACCAAACCCGCTTTCCCACCTAGCGTACGGATATTGCCCTTTTCAATCCTGTCCTGAAGTTTTTCTTGTAGAAAATCCAATGTCATGCCTGCAAATTTGGTAAATATCTATCTTTGACCACCAATGCGAAAATTATTCATTACTATCATTGCCCTGCTGCTCATTCTGAAACTCACCGCACAGGAAAAATCTCAAAAAAAATACCTCACCTTCGATTATCAATTGATAGTGGATAATGATGCCTTCACCTTTGATCTCACACAGGATCAATATTACAGCAGTGGCATTTATGGATCAGTGAGGATACTGAAAGACAGCATCGCCAATGCCAAGGTGATTCAATCTTATCAGCTCAACCACAGGATGTATACGCCCAAGTGGATCGGTTGGGACCGACAAGAACAGCTGGATCGTCCTTACGCAGGTCTCTTATCTGCTTCCATTGCCAATGAATATTACTTTCATTCTAACCAATACCTGAAAGCGCAGCTGGAGCTGGGATGGTTGGGGCCTGGGGCCCTGGTGGGAGAAACACAGGCCACCTGGCACAGATGGTTTGGTATGCCTCAGCCCATGGGCTGGAAATATCAGATCAATAACACACCGATCATTAACCTCAACCTTACCTACATTAAGCCCATTTACTCTTCTTACAATTTTGAGCTGACCAGCGAAACCAATGCCAGTGGAGGTACGGTCTACAACAACATCAGACAGGAACTCATGGTACGGGTGGGAGAACTCAAGCCGATCAACAAATCTGCCTATGTCAGCTCATCTCTGGGCAACAAACGAATCAAACTCCCTGAACCCAAAATCAGCGAGATCTATTTTTTCTACTCTCCAGGACTGGAATATGTGTTTTACAATGCCACCCTGGAGGGCAATTTTATTGGTGAGAAATCCATCTACACCGTGGATGCGATCCGATGGGTTTTCCAGCACCGCGGAGGTGTGATGCTCAGTTGGCCCCGGTTTGACCTGGGCTTTATTGCCTACTGGAGAACACAGGAGAATGCATCAGCCACACGGCATGATTATGTTGGGGTCAGACTTAATCAACGGTTCTAAACCTCAAGCACAATCTTGCCAGACACACGTCTGTTCATCAGGTCTTCAAGGGCTTTTTTTGCATCCGCCAGTGGGTACGTTTTTGTAACATTGATGCTCAATTTACCTTCTGCAAACCACCGGAGGAGCATCAATACATTTCTGCGATTGTCCTCCGGAGCATTTCGCCAAAAGGCTCCCCAAAATACGCCTACAATAGACGCACTTTTCAGTAGTGGCAGGTTAAAAGGAATGGACGGAACCTCTCCAGAGGCAAATCCAACCACTAAATGGCGCCCTCCGGGTTTCAGGGTGCGAAACACTGCCTCCGACTGAGCGCCCCCTACCGGGTCGAAAATAACATCTGCACCTCCCAGCTCTTTGATCTGTTCCTTTAGTTCTTCACCGGGGCTCGCCACCTCATGGGCACCATTCTGCAAACAAAATGCTCGTTTTTCTTCGGTAGAAGCTACCGCAATAACCTTGCTACCAAACACTCTTCCGAGCTGTACTGCGGCTGTGCCTGTACCACCAGAAGCACCCAATACCAAAAGTGTTTCACCTGGTTTCATCATGGCCCTGTCTTTCAGTGCATACAAGGCTGTAGCATAAGACTCCAAAATCGCCGAAGCATCTTTCAAAGAGACCTCCGGTGGAATAAGGTAGGTATTGCTGCCCTTGGCCACGGCCAATTCAGTAAAGCCACCCCACCCCATAGAAGCCATCACCCTGTCTCCTACCTGCACGTGATCCACCCAGGTACCCACCGCTACCACTTCACCGGAAACTTCCTGTCCTGGAGAAAAAGGTAAATCCGGCCGAAACTGGTACTTCCCTTGAGCAATCAAAAGATCGGGAAAGTTTACACCACAAAATGCTGTCTTGATCAACACCTCATCCTGTGCAAACCGAGGGAAATCAGTCTCCGTAAATGTCAAATCAAGTGACGCACTAAACTGATTCACGAGGATGGATTTCGTAATCATAAAATATCGAGTACGGTTTCCGGAGGACGACCGATCGCAGCCTTCCCATTTTTGATCACAATGGGGCGCTCGATAAGTTTGGGGTATTGCACCATAGCATCCAGCCATTCATCATCAGACAACGTTTTTCCCTTGAAAAGCTCCTTATATTCAGTTTCTCCTTTTCGAATCAACTTCTCAGGGGCGATACCCAACATATTTACGATTTCCGCCAGTTCGGCCTTTGTGGGGGGCGTATTCAAATACTCTATGATAGTGGGCTGCTCACCTTTCTCTTCCAGTAAATTCAACGTTTCCCTGCTCTTTCGGCACCTCGGGTTATGAAATATTTTGGTCATCTTTGGGTTCGTTTTCTTGAACCCGAAATTTAGTATAATTACACCTCCGTCAAAAACATTACCCATGAAAAGCTTCCCTCTGATTTTACTGCTCGCCTTAACGCTAGCTACTACTCACGTCTCCGGGCAAAAACTAAAAATAAATGATACCCCGGCCGCCACCTCTGCTGCAGACAGATGGCAAGGCTTTTTGCAGAGACAAAGCCTTTTGGAAAACTCGCTGGTCAAAAACATTCCCTTCAGAAATATTGGCCCCACCATCATGAGTGGCCGGGTGGTAGACCTGGAAGTTGACCCTCAGGATCCCACGCACTTCTACGTGGCCTATGCCTCCGGAGGGCTTTGGGAAACCAAAAATGAAGGTGCCTCTTTTGATCCCATATTTGACAATGAGATCGTGATGACCATCGGCGATATTGCTGTAGACTGGACCGAGAAAGTCATCTATGTAGGCACCGGTGAAAATAACTCCAGCCGGTCCTCCTACTCAGGCTACGGATTATTCAAATCCTCAGACAATGGCCAATCCTGGCAGCATTTGGGGCTCCCGGAATCCCATCACATCGGCCGGGTCATTGTACATCCCGATAACCCGAAAATTCTCTGGGTGGCTGTTTTGGGCCCATTGTACTCAAATAATCAAGCATCTGGCATTTACCGGAGCGTGGATGGTGGTGCTTCATGGGAAAAAACCCTCTATGTAGATAAAAAAAGTGGATTTGTAGAATTGATTTTGAATCCAAAAAAACCCGATGAGTTGATTGCGGCTTCATGGCAGAAGGACCGAAAAGCATGGAATTTTGAGGAGTCAGGCAAAGGTTCGGCCATGTTTAAATCTACAGATGGTGGCATCACCTGGCTCAATATCTCATCCGGAAACAATGGGTTTCCGGATACTGAAGGCACTGGCAGGATTGGATTGGCATATGCCCCCTCTAACCCTGAGATCATCTATGCCATACTGGATAATCAGGACCGTCGGAATGAAGAGGAAAAGGAAACTTTTTCTGTCACAAAAAACCTACTGAGAAACACAACGATCGATGCCTTCCTGGCGCTTACCAATGATGAACTCAACGATTTTCTGGACCGGGAAAACTTTCCCGATGAATACAATGCCGTAGACATCAAGGAAGAGGTAAAAAAAGGAAAAGTAAAACCCCAGGACCTGGTGACTTATCTGGAGGATGCGAATTCACTCCTTTTTGATACCCCCGTGAAGGGTGCGGAAGTATACCGCTCAGACAATGGCGGAGAAACCTGGAGAAAAACGCATGAAGATTACATTGACGCGCTGGTATTTTCCTATGGTTACTATTTTGGACAAATAAGAGTGGACGGACAAAATCCTGACATTCTCTATACCATGGGAGTTCCACTGATCAAATCAACAGACGGGGGCAGCACCTGGAGCATCACGGATATGGAAAACGTGCACGCCGATCATCACGCTCTTTGGGTCAACCCCTCCAGGCCGGGTCATTTGATCAATGGGAATGACGGTGGAATCAATATCTCTTATGATTTCGGCGACACCTGGGTCAAGTGTAACTCCACGGCAGTAGGTCAGCTCTATACGGTAAATGTGGATATGGCTGAGCCTTACAATGTGTACGCCGGTCTTCAGGACAATGGTGTCTGGAAAGGCCCCAGCAACTATACCTACAGCAGAAGTTGGCTGGAAGAAGGAAAATACCCTTATGAGCGGCTCATGGGTGGGGATGGTATGCAGGTGGTCATAGACACCCGAACCAACGATCTGGTTTATACCGGCTATCAGTTTGGCAACTATTTCAGAATCAATACTTCCACCGGAGATCAAAAATACATTACCCCAAAGCATCAACTGGGCGAGGCCCCGCTCCGCTGGAACTGGCAGTCACCGATCCTCCTTTCCAGCCACAATCAGGACATTGTCTATTTTGGCAGCAACAAATTTCATCGCTCTATGAACCAGGGCGAAGATTTTGAGACCCTCTCCGGAGACCTGACCAATGGTGGCAAAAAAGGTGATGTGGCTTATGGAACACTCACGAGCATTAGCGAATCTCCCATCAGGTTTGGGCTGCTCTATGCAGGCAGCGATGATGGACTCATCCATATCAGTAGAGATGCCGGACAGACGTGGGAGAAAATAGCCAGTGGCCTTCCCACCAACCTTTGGGTGAGCAGGGTGACCGCATCGGCACATGCCGAAGGCCGGGTGTATGCCAGCCTCAATGGTTATCGCTGGGACCTTTTTGATGCCCTGATTTATCGATCCGATGATTATGGAAAAACATGGAAACCAATTGGCTTGGATTTGCCCAAAGAACCCGTGAACGTGATCAAAGAGGACCCGAAAAACGAAAACATTCTCTATGTAGGTACAGATCATGGAGCATATGTCTCCCTGGACGGAGGTGAGTCTTTCATGGCTTTCAATGCAGGTCTACCGGCCGTGGCAGTGCATGATCTGGTGATCCACCCCAGAGACAAAGACCTCATCCTCGGTACCCATGGGCGCTCTATCTATGTGGCCAATATGGAATCCCTACAGCAACTTCCCGGCCTTACTGATGACATCAAGGTATTTCCGATCTCTGAGAAGAGTTACTCCGAAAGGTGGGGCACCAAAGGCAGCTGGCATTGGGACGGGTACAATGAGCCTCAAACGGTCGTAGAAGCCTATACAAGCATCGGAGGCACGGCTACATTGAGCATTTCAATAGACAGCCTGGTATTGAAATCATGGACTACTCATCTGGACAAAGGGTTGAACTACCTGGAATATGATTTCACATTTGACAGCTCTCAGGTGAAACAACTGCAAAAGCAATTGGAATTGGAAAGCACTTTGGAAGCAAGAGACAATGGAAAGTACTACCTCCCGGCGGGTGCCTACACCTTCACACTGAACATTGGTGAGAAGAATGCTTCCGCTCCTTTAAAGGTGAATGCTCCCAGACAAGCAGCCAAAAGAAAGGGCAGCGAATAGCTGCCCGATATTTTATTTCGCACCCTAAAAGGTCATTAGTATCCAACCTTCATGACCGGAAAAACCCGCCTTGTTTTTTGGCCACGAACAGTGACAAAGTACTTACCCGGTGGGAGGCGATAAGTTTCCCAACTAATCTGCTGGTCCTGAGAAATGTTCCCTCGATAGATGGACTCAATATGTTTTCCGCTGATATCAATCAAATCGATGGCTACTGCCTCTGTCACGGCATCCACCCTGATCGTAGCACGTCCGTTCAGTGGATTAGGGTAGACCAGTAATCCCCGACCCTCCTGAGGTTGGGCAGCCAATGTTTTTTCGCGTTCACCAATAATAGAGACTGTTTCAAAGTCCCTAAATAATACATCCTGAGGCGAAGAAGCTCCCAACCATTGCTCCAAAACAGAAGCGTAAATCTGTCTGAAATCAAACTCCCATTCCAGGTTGTCATCATACTTGGCATTGCTGGAGATGCTCGGGTTAGTGCCTGTCACCCCTCCCATCACTGCATTTCCAAAGAAGAACATCGGAGCGGCAGCTCCATGATCCGTACCTAAGCTGGCATTGGAGACGATGCGTCGCCCAAATTCGGAAAATGTCTGACCAACTACCTTATCATCTGTCCCCTGCATCTCCAGATCTTTCATGAAAGCCATAATGCCGTCATTCAGATCCTTGAGAAGAGAAGCGTGCTCTCCCTGGGTATGATCAGATCCCTCTACCTGCGCATCATGGGTATCAAAGCCCCCCATTCTCACCAGGTACAAAGGAGTTCTCAATCCTCCGGCGATCAACTGAGAAACAATCTTCAGCTGCTGGGCAATATACGTTTGAGGATAGGTCGCCTGACTTTTGACCTTGGCGGCAGCAGCTTTGACCACCTGCCCATATTGCTGAGATTGCTTGGCAATCAGACGCACATATTTTAGTTTTTCTCCTGCGGGGGTATCCGGCACTTCCCGTTCCTCATTCTCTATCAGGTCATAGAAGAAATCCGGATCGCTGATGACCATACTCATGGAGGACTGAGGCCCCTGAAAAAGCAAAGAGCTACCATAGCCTATCTCAATGGATAGTGGATCGGTCATGTCATCATTGGGGAAACTCTCAGGATAACCAGGATAGGAATCACTCAAAAAGCGCCCGGTCCACCCCGAATTGACCAACTCATTGGAATCAGAGGCACTCATCCAGATGTCCGTGGATCGAAAATGAGAGTAATTTTGCTGTGGATAGCCCACATTTTGAATGACCTGAAACCTGTTCTCATCATACAGTGATTTCAAACCATCAAAAGAAGGATGAAACGCCACATCAGCATCTGAAAGGTTCAGAAGCTTATTATCAGGCATGATCACATGTGGTCTCACTTTGTTCAAAGCAGAAAGCTGATCCAGAGGGATGACGGTATTCAATCCATCATTTCCACCTTCCAAAAAAATCATAACCAATACGCGATCGGTATCCACAGCCATTCTCAATAATGAGGTTAAGGAATTGGGTCCCGGCATGCGGAAGCCCATAGCACCCAGCACGCCAGGTACCGCCAGAGAATGAGAAACGTGTCTTAAAAATGATCTTCTTCTCATAATAAATCTACATTAGCTGGGCTTCTCCCAATTGTAACAAATGCTGAAAAGTAGGCTTCAAGCGGTTTTCAACGACCATTCTGTACTCTTCATCGTCGGGGTTTTCCGTAAGCTCACCCCAGGCTGTAGACCAGTAGCTATCTGTTTGCTGGCCAGACAATAAAATGCTCTTCAGGTTATTCAGCATCTCCGTATCCAGCTCCATTCCGAGCAAGAGCCGGCTACTCTCCAGGAGCATCAGGTTAGGGTCTTCAGGATGGTTGAGTCCACTGATAAATTTGATCAAATCCGCAGGAATCTGAACTCCCTCCTTGATCCAAAAACCCCAATACACCAGCGAATCACTCGCAATCGCACGGTTGGCAATGGTATCTGTAGTCAGCCAATATTTATCATAAGAAGGAGTCTGGTAATAGGCTGGCCAACCCGATACACTCGGGGGATCACCAATTTCCATACCCAGATTGGCCATGTTCCATAAGAAACTGTTATGCTGTGTGTAACCGAGCAGCAAATCCTCAGTATCTACTCCTTCTACTTCCAGGGTTCTCCACAAGCCTAAAACATACTCTGTCGGGCTTTTAATAATGGCTCCCCAGTTGGCTTCATCATGAAAGTGAGCACTCTTGAATAGGGCCTCCAGCACAGGCTTTACTTCATAATCATTGGTTCTTAAAATATTCGCCAGGGGTTCTATCACCTGACCTTCAGCTGCGGCATCTATCTCCGGATATACGAAAAACTGATACAGTCGCCTGCACAGATAAAGTGCTGTTTCGTTGTTATCAAAAATCATATCCAGCAACTCATCCAGCTCCTCCGCTCCGGCCTCTCCGGTCCTGCCCAGGATGACCCTATTCCCATAAAATGCTGAAAATTGCTTGTTGGTGGTGTCATGAAACGGGCTGTAGAAATAAGAAGGCAATATCCCGGACGCCTCAAAATCCTCCCACCGAACAACCCAACCAGTAAGCACACGAGCAGCAGCCTGTACATCTTCCTCAGTGAAGTTCGCATTGGGTCCCTTACCGATACAAAATAGCTCCTGCAGTTCACGGCCGTAGTTTTCATCGGGAGCTTCCTTGTTGTTAAAGGTTCCGTTTAGGTACAGCAGCATGGCCGGATCAAGGGTCAATTCTTTGATCATGGTTTTGAAATTGCCAAAGAGATTTCTCCTCAACATCTCAAAATAGCGATAGCTCAGCTTTGCATAGAACACACCCCAGGTTTGGATAGGCAGCAGGTTATGCCAGAAAAGAAGCATTTTCTCCTCAACTGAGGTATCCTGATTGAGCATATTTTTAATCAGCCATCCCTTGAGTGAGTTGGTTCTGGGCCCTTCGTATTGATCGCCGTAAGCGGAATTGATCCAGGTTTCCCCGAAAGCAATCTCCGGATCTTCCACCCCGTTTGCAGGATCATTATAATTGTTCACGGGAAGCGTCACTGTTCCTTTGGTCAGCAACAGATCAACGGCTTGCGACACGTCTAAACCCGCAAGGGCTTCCAAATCCTTCTGCCTGGTTCCAAAAAGTGTTCTCCTGAGTAGATGAAGCTTTTGCACATCGCCCCACTCCCCTGAGTAAACCTCCAAACCAGTGGCTAAGGCACTTCGCTTCGGCGAGGCTGGGTGATTGGTTTCCAACACTACCGGTGGTACTTTACGGTACTTGGCCAGTAGCTCCTGATAATTTTTTGGTAGATAATTTCTATCTTTTGAATTATTCATAGAAATTTTTGTATTCTTTAAAACTAATCATTTCCTCGATTATTGTCAAAATGGCTAGATTAACCTAAAACAATTTTCGCTCACATGAACACCCTTAAGATAATAATCCCCGGACTTATACTGGCACTATGTGCCTGCCAATCTTCCAAAAAAGAACAAACCAACCTTCAACCATCTACGGCTCTTGAGTATGATTCACTGCTGGCAGCGGAAGTTGGTGCAGACGACTATGGCATGCGATCCTACGTCATTGCCAACCTCATTGCAGGTCCCAACAGGAGTCAGGATTCTGTGGAAGCTTCCAGGCTGCAAAGAGCACACCTGGATAACATCACCAGAATGGCTGAGGAAGGCACACTGGTTCTGGCTGGCCCGTTTCTGGATGATCAGGAAATCCGGGGTATCTATGTTTTTGCGGTGGAAACCATAGAAGAAGCCGAAGCCCTTACCAGCACCGATCCTGCCATACAGGCGGGGCGATTAAAAATGGAGCTCAGGCCATGGTATGGTAGTGCTGCACTTATGAAACTCAAAGATCTGCACACTCAGGTAGCCCGGAAAAAAATCTGAAGAATTAACAAAATGAAAATATTTCGACATTTCTGAGGAGCAAAATAGTATGCTTGCATAATAATTTTATCTAACTTTATGTGTTCCATAAAATGAGAGATTGGAATTAAATTACACATTAAACAAAATCGAAGAAGATGATGATGAAAAATTCAATTAACCCATTGAAAGTCCTGGCTATGCTTGCCGTAGTAATTGGCCTGGCATTCACCACCAGCTGTGGTGAGGATGAACCTTCATGTACTGAAACTACCTGGTATGCGGATGCCGATGCGGATGGTTTGGGTGATGCCAATACCTCTGTAAGTGCCTGCGAGCAGCCTACCGGATATGTAGATAATAGCGATGATGATGATGATACTCAGGGCGAACCTACCAAGACCATCTGGGAATTGGTACAAAGCACTGAGGGTCTTGACTCTTTGGAGAAATACCTGGGTGTATATCCTGATTTGGTAGCTACTCTGGGTGCTAGTGGTACTTTTACCCTATTTGCGCCTAACAATGATGCATTTGTCAACCTACTGGCCACTCCGGGATTCCCAGCTCAGATCACCTCTATTAATCCAGATATCATCAAAAATGTACTGGCCTATCACATTTCGGTAACCTCTTACCTGAAAGCTGACTTGACCTCTGGCAAGCAGGTAACCACATTGGCTACAGGTCAGGGTGTGGATGTGAATAGCGTAGATAAAATCGTGGTGAATGCTGATGGAACCTTGCTGACAGGTTCTTCTAATAATGCCATTGCAATTACAGGAGCTAACAAAAAAGCGACAAATGGCGTGATGCACGTGGTAGGATCTGTATTGATACCCCAAACAGTCGGTGCACAGCTGACTCCTATCCTTGGAACCAATGCAGGAACACTCCTTCTTGGTGCTGATTTCTCATTACTTGCTCAGGCGATCTTCAAAGCTGACACATTCGCGGCTCAAAATTCTTTGCCTACCATTTACTCCATGCTTTCGGGTAGTGCTACGCACACGGTGTTTGCACCAAGTAATGGAACATTCCATGTGGCTGCCGATACAAAAGCGGGAAATAGCGATGGAACAGCCAGTGAAGCAGAGATCAAAGCCTTTATGTCAGGCACCCCGGCTCAGAGCTTTTATGGAATTATCACCACTCAGATTGTTTTGTCTGAGGTGTTATCCACCAGCTTAACTCAAGGTGCACAATTCACAGCTGCTTCTGGAGCTACGCTGACCGTATTGTCTACTGAAGCCCCTACTGATCCTGCAAAAGGTATCCTTACAGGAATAGTGATTGATTCTAATGGTGACACTACACCTGAGGCTCAGGTAGCTGTACCTGCCAGCGCAAGTTCATCTCTTGTTACTGCAAATGGTCGAGTACATGTAATCGCAGGGCTTCTGTCTCCGGTACAATAAGAATTAAACGAAACCAATTACATAAAAAAACCTCCCTGAATCATCAGGGAGGTTTTTTTATGCGCTTATATTTCTTCCAAGCGTTCTCCGCATTTACTGCAGTAATTGGATTGTCGCTCATTGCCCGTAGTACAACGCTGACAAATCTTATCTTTTATAGATCCTCGTCGTTCTGCTTTATTGATCTCAGAAGTCATAATCCCTGTGGGCACTGCCAGGATAGCATAACCCGTAAGCATCAGTATGGTGGCAAAGGTCTGCCCCAGCACAGTATGCGGTGCGATATCTCCATAACCAACAGTCGTTACGGTCACCACAGCCCAGTAGATACTTCTAGGAATGCTGGTAAATCCATTTTCCCCACCTTCTATGAGGTACATCAGGGTGCCAGTGATCATTACCAGGGTAAATACAGCTCCCATAAATATCAGGATCTTGCGTTTGGCACCTTCCATGGCCTGCCCCAACATCCTGGCTTCATTGATGTACCTGGTCAGCTTCATGATTCGAAAAACTCGCAGTAACCGTATCGCCCGGATCACTACCAGGTAGCTGCCTCCGGTCACAAATAAGCTGATATAAGTCGGCAGCAAGGCAATGAGGTCTATCGCTCCAAAAAAGCTAAAGACATACGTTTTTGGTTTTTTACTTATGAAAATCCTCAGCAGGTATTCGATGCTGAAAATGATTGTAAAGGTCCATTCCAGTATGTAAAATATCTCCTCAAATCTGATTTTGATATCCCTTACACTCTCCAGCATGACAACAATGATGCTGAGTACAATGGCCACTAGCAGTACCAAATCAAAAGCCTTGCCTGCCGGGGTATCGGTACCAAACACGATGACGAAGAGCTTGCTTCTCAGTTTGCCGAAATGTTTAAAATCCGCGTTTTCCATATCCTAAATATCGCAAATCCATGAAAAAAGCCCTATCCAAATGGAAAGGGCTTCGGTTAGATTGGTGATAAAACCGTTTAGTTCATTAATTCATCAAAACTGATGGATACATAATAGATGGAACCAATATTGGGTCCTCCCAGACTTTGAATATAGTAATTATTCAGAACATTGGACCCACCAATTTTCAAAATTGACCTCAGGTTATCCAATTTTAAAGAAATCTGGGCATCCAGCGTGCCATAGGCTGGCACAGGGCCCCTGGCAAATGAAGATTCCCATCTGAAAGCTTCCTGCCATCTGTAGGTAACATTGAAGCCGAAAACATCCGTCACTTTTCTGTTCCCGAAATTGACATTGAATTTGTGCTCAGGTGTATTGAAGTCATTCAGCACATTTTCATCATAACCGCTGATAAATTTACTCCATGTATAATTCCCTCCTATTTGATATCCCTTGACCAGGTTGTAGGTCAGGCCTACTGCTGCTCCGTGGGTGGTCACTTGGTTATCCAGGTTGGTGTAGATAGAAAATGCATTGTCTGCATTACTTCTCAAAATAGTCAGGTAGTTGGGCTCGTCATCAGTATCCTTTTGGGCTTTTACTACCAACTCCTGTGTAATAAAGTCTGAATAGCTATTGTAGTAATACACCATGTCCACTAGCAGCTTATTCTGGATCAGACTCTTGTAACCCACTTCAATGGATTTTACCTGCTCAGGTTTTACCGGACTAAAGTCAGTCCTTCTCACCAAGGCAGTGGCGGCTTCTGATATCTCCTGGCCTGAAAAAATGTTATTTCGGAAAGCATTCACTGATGCACCGGAGTAATAGTAGTTATTTTCCGGATCAGGAAGATATTGTTCATAAAACTGAGGCAATCCACCTAGCAATCTACTGGAAAGTACATCCAGGTTGATATATTGCCCCTGGGTGGTAGGAAACCTAAAACCAGTCTGCACGGAAGCTCTGATATTATGAGTTTTATTGAACGTAAATACTCCTGAGATTCTAGGATTAACCTGCCCCTTGAAGTTTTCGTTTTTATCGTAGCGTATCGATCCTGATAGTTTGAAGTTATCGGTGAGCCTTTTACCTGCCTGCGCGTAAACTCCATATTCCTTAATGGCAATTTCATTTCCTACAGTATCCGGGAAAATCGTTCCCTTGGAGCCCAGATCATAAATCCTGAAACTGGCCCCCATCTGGAGCTCCATAAAATCAATTTCATTTTTAAAATCATACTGCCCTTCTGCATGGTACATGGCCGACTTATCTGCGAAGCTTGGTCCGTTCGGGATGGTCCCTTTCAATGCCTCCTTCTTCACATCTTCGAAAGTAAGCGTATTACCTTCTCCATCTACCACCGTACCTGTTTTGGGATCCATGATGTATCGATCATCCACCGTAGAGCGGGCATACTGATGCGCATTCTGCTGCACTTGCAGACGCTCTGCCTCACTCAATGCAGCGATTTCACCCGGCTGATAGCCCTGATCACTGATAGAGCGAAGGTATTCAATACCATAATCCACCAAATACCCTGTAAGGTCCCCTTTCCCCTGGTTCTCAAACGGATTAAACCCGTTGTGGTAATCCCCGAAGTTGTAACCCACCATTAAGTCGTTTACCCGCTTGGCCAAAAACTCCGTGATATAAGAGTCTCCCGAATTCTCAAAGGTGCCATAAGCCCGTAGGAAAAAGTTGTCTCCACGGAGCTGCAAACGGTGCTGCTGAATCCCAAAATTGGAAAGGGAATAACGCTGAGCTCCGGTGTAGATACTGGTACCGAACCCGGCATTGTACAAGTAACTAAGCTCCATATTGTCGGTGATCCTGTAGTAGAGACCTGTATTCACCTTCATGTTTTCTGCACCATAGTTGATCAGATCCACTTCCTTGTAGGGAGTGATCGTTGCCACATGATTGGGTAAATCTCCAGCATTCATGTAGTTAGAAGCAAACCTTCCATTCTCAAACTGGGTGGTTCTGGCTATGGTACCAAACGCCGCACTAAATGGGAATATGGCCAGGTTGATACCTGCCTCATCTCCATGGAAGTGCAACCTGTCAGCTCCTGGGTTTTCACCACCTACGGATGCCAATGGGTTGAAGTCAGCATTTCTGTCCGCAGCGTCTGTTCCGTGCCAGTCATCGGCTTTGGAGTAGCTACCGTTTATCTTAAATGCGAATTTATTGTTAAAAGCCTTTGCATATCGAATAGAAGCCTCCTTCATCAATGCCGGGCCCTGGTCTGCAGAGCTACCCACGTGGTTCACTCCTGTCTTCACAAAAGCACTTGCTCCCTGATAATCAAAAGCATTTTTACTATTGATGAGCAGTACGCCATTGAATGCGCTGGGGCCGTACAATGCCGAAGAAGCTCCCGGAATTAATTCTACACTTTCTACATCCAGCTCTGAGGGGCCATTAAGATTACCTATCGGAAAGTTAAGCGCCGGGGCCTGTGTATCCATCCCGTCGATCAGCTGCACAAAACGTGTATTACCAGTATTACCAAAACCTCTCGCATTGATAATCTGAAAATTGATACTACTGGAAGCAACATCCACTCCTTTCAGGTTGGCTATCGCCTTGTAATAAGTATCTGAAGAGGTGTTTTGTACTGCGAGTATGTCCATTTTCTCAATACTCACGGGAGATTGCAAAATGCTCTCCTCAACACGCGAGGCTGAAACCACGACTTCCTGCCCCAGCATAAAAGACTCAGTCATCTTCACCTGAAGGTTGGAAATGACCGCCTGATCAATTTCTATTTCCTGCCGCTCAAAGCCCACAAAGGAAATCACCAGGGTCACCGGAGGAGGTGAGGTGATTTTCAAATTAAAGTTTCCCTGAACATCGGTAATGGTACCCAGTACCGTCCCTTTCACCAGCACGTTTACTCCGATGAGTGATTCTCCAGTTCGCTCGTCTGTCACCTGACCGGCGATGGTCACCTGACCGTATGCATGCATACCAATTAAACAAAGCAGAAGGAAACTCAGGTAAAATTTGATCCTTGAAATCGTCATTTGGGTAGAGGTTAATGTAAGTATGATAGTAAAAGCTAATATTAGATAAAAATATCAAGATTTTCTCCCTAAAACCATAGGTATTCTGATCAAACGATCAATTTTGACCATAAAAAAAGCCTGTTGGCATCAACAGGCTTTTTCATCATATCTTTAGACATTCTACTAACCCACCTCATCTTTCAGGTGAGTCACAAACCGGTCACAGAGTGCATTGAGCTCCGATGACATGTATTCATCTCCGGTGCTATTGAGTACGGACTGTGCCAGCCCGCCCAGGCAATCGATGTAAAACCGCTTCATATCTTCCACCGGCATGTCCTTGGTCCAGAGGTCTATGCGTAGCGTGTTTTTGGTCTTCTCATCCCAAAGTGACAGGCTCATGGATTTGGTTTCAGAAGCACCAGGCTGATCCTTTTCATCCGCATCCCAGGTGATCTTCTCAGGAATGTTCTGGTCATCCAACTCTACGGTAATATTGATGTCTGATTTTTTCATTCAGGTAAACTATTTTTAAAATCTTGGTAAGTAAATCCACTTTCAGTAATGGTGTCGGTATCACAGCCTAGCTTGTCTGCTTTGGCATTGATATCTGCTACTCTGTTGTCAGGTGAAGGATGGGTGCTCAAAAAAGCAGGCGTACTCCCTCCCTGCCCCTCGTCCAATAACTTCTGGAAGAAACTGGCTGCGCCGTTGCAGGCGTAATCTGTATCGGACAGGTACTGCACCGAAAAATCATCAGCTTCTGTCTCAGCACTTCTGCTAAATGCCAAAATAGCCCCGGTACCCGCGATCTGACCGGCTACCTGTGCTAGCTGTGATGCATCTTCTCCCAGCGCAATGCTCAGAAGAATCTGAACTCCATAGGCCTTTTGGAGTTGTTTGGAACTGTGTCGCTGATCCGCATGGGCAATCTCATGGCCCATCACTCCTGCCAGGTCATCGGCTTTTTCCAGGTATTTGATCAAACCTGTATAGACATAAATATAACCTCCCGGGGTAGCGAAAGCATTGAGCACATCATCATAAATGATGTGCAACTTCCAGGCAAATTCATCTTTATAGCTGACGCTACCGGAATTAAGGATGACATTTTTCATGCTCTCCAGATAGGCATAAGCCTCCGGGTATTCCGCAGCTGACAATATATTGAAGCTGGTGTCTGAGGCAATCTGTGCAGCCACCTGCGCGCCCAACTCTTTGTCTTGTTCGATCGAAAAAAAACTCACGTCTCCATTCTTGTCACAAGCCATTGAAAATGGCAAAAGCGCTAAGACTAAAACTCGGGATAAAATTCTCATTGTTTTCATAGGCTACTTAAGGAAGGCTGGCTTTAAACTGAGCATAATTCATACCAGTCTCTTTGATCAGGGCCGTACTGCATGCTGCTGACTGAGCCGTGGCATTGATATCACTCACCCTGCTTTTGGGGCTGGGATGAGTACTCAGAAACTCCGGTGTGCCACCGGTTTGTCCCTGATCTAACAGCTTCTGAAAAAAAGAAGCCGCTCCATTACAGGCATAAGGGGTATCGCCCAGGTACTTCACCGAATATTCATCCGCCTCTGCTTCTGCATTTCTGCTAAACTTCAAAACAGCTCCAGTACCTGCCAGCTGTGCGGCAATTTGTGCCAGCTGAGTTGGTTCATTGCCTAGCGCTATGCTGAGTAGGATGTTCAACCCATATTGTTTTTCCAATTGCTTGATCGAATGCCTCCTGTCGGCGTGGGCAATTTCGTGCCCCATCACACCCGCCAGGTCATCGGCTTTCTCCAGGTATTTGATCAGACCTGTATACACATAGATGTAGCCCCCTGGTGTGGCAAAAGCGTTGAGGACTTGGTCATCCTGAATGATTTTCAGTTCCCAGGCAAATTCACTTTTATAATCTATATCATTGCTGGCTAGTATTTTGTCCCGCATGGCATTGAGGTACTGATAAGCCTGAGGGTATTTGCTCTCAGATAATACCGGATACTCGGCAGGGTTGTTTGCGATCTCCTGGCTCACCTGCTCACCCAGCTTCTTGTCATCCGAAGGTGCAAAAAGCAATGAAGTGACCCTTCCTCCGGAAGCCACACACCCCGACAAGATGATCATGATGATCAATGATGCATTTAACTTTAGTACTTTCATGACTGTTGGTTTAAAATCCGAATTGCTTCCAGTTTATCCAGAGAGAGTTGCTCTTTCAACCGCTCAATACTTTCAAATTTTCTCTCCGTCCTCAATAACTTAATGAACTCAATCGTGAGGCGTTGATTATAGATATCAGCATCAAAATTAAACAGATTTACTTCAATCCTGCGCTCCTCACCAGAAACTGTAGGGCGCTGACCAATGTTTAGCATTCCCTGAAATTTCTGCCCCTCAAGACTCACCAACACTGCATAGGCTCCATCCGCCGGAATGAGTTTGTAAGCTTCCGGTACGTCGATATTAGCCGTTGGGAATCCAATACTCCGGCCAATCCTATCACCATCTTTCACAAAACCGGAAAGACTGTATGGCCTTCCCAGAAAATCGTTAGCAATGTGAATGTTGCCCTCGGCAAGAGAGTTTCTAATCAGGGTGGAGCTTACCCCCACATCCTCTATATCTTTTCGGGATATTTCCTTGATGGCAAAACCATACTCACCTGAATGTTCCATTAGATAGTCAAAGCCACCTTCTCTGTTTTTTCCAAATCTGTGGTCATAACCGATCACCAACAGCTTTGTATTGAGCTTTTCCACGAGCACTTGCCTGATGAACTGGTCTGAGGTGAGCTCTGAGAATTCTTTAGTGAAAGGTATTTTGACTAAATAGTCTATGCCATTTTGAGCCAATAGCTCCACTTTCTCCTCGAAAGTTGTCAACAGCTTCAGGTCACCGGCATCCTTTTTCAAGACAAACCGTGGATGTGGCCAGAACGTGAGCACAATGCTCTTACCACCCCTCTTTCGTGCTTCCTGCACAATTTTTTGAAGAATCTTCTGATGTCCCACATGCACCCCATCGAAAGTGCCGCTGGTCACTACCGAATATGCCGGTGCAGTGAACTGAGAAAGGTCATCAATCAGTTTCATCGTCACGAACTTTGGCAACAAACGCTTCCAAATCCTCAGCATCACTCACCTGGTACTCGCCAATACTGGTTCGTCTCAGACTGGAAAGATGTCCTCCCACTCCCAGTATTTCACCGAAATCCCTGGCGATACTACGGATATAGGTTCCTTTGGAACAGCTAATGTGAAAATGAACATCAGCACCCTCCACCTTCAACAATTGAAACTCATGGATGGTGATACTTCGAGGATCCAGCTTTACTTCGATATTCTTTCTGGCTTTCTTATATGCCCGCTCCCCATTCACCTTCACCGCAGAGTGAGCCGGTGGCACCTGCGCTATGGGGCCTGTAAGCTTCAGCGCTGCTGCCTGAAGGTCCTCCTTGGTCAAGTGACTAATATCAGTCTCAGAGTCAAAATCTGTCTCCAGGTCATAGGATGGAGTGGTTTTTCCGATGGTGATAATACCCTCGTAGGTTTTATCAAGCCCCTGTAGCTCATTCAGTTTTTTGGTGAACTTGCCTGTACCGATCAACAGCAAACCTGAAGCCAAAGGATCCAAGGTGCCTGCATGCCCGATTTTCTTGACCTTTAGTGCGTAGCGCAGTTTTTTCACCACATCAAAGGAAGTCCAGGTCAGCGGCTTGTCTATGAGCAGTATTTGTCCTTCTGTGTAGGCATTTAAATCCATATCTGAGAAATAATGGCAATGAGTCCAATAACCAGACAATATGCCGCGAAGTAGGTGAGTTTACCTTTTCTCACAATACCAATCATCCATTTGCATGCTACGTAGCCTGCCAGGAATGCTGCCAGGAACCCTACCACCATGGAAGGTCCTGATAGCCCCTCATATGCAGCAGGGGCTTCAAAGTAGTCTTTTAGCTTCAACATGCTTGCTCCCAATATGGGAATGAGCACCATCAAAAATGAAAATCGTGTGGCTTTGTTCTTTTCGACACCCAGGAGCAATGCAGTGGCAATGGTGGCTCCAGATCTGGAAATACCGGGTAGAATGGCCACTGCCTGAGCCAGTCCAATGATAAGAGCGTGCGGCTTGCTCACAGGCTTCTCGTTATTCTTTTTGAAATGCGAAAAGAACAGCAGTGCCGAGGTGACCAATAGCATACTCCCTACCAGCAACAGGTTTCCGGTAAAAAGGGCGGTAATTTCATCTTCGAAAAACACCCCTACAATGCCAACCGGAATCATAGAAATAATGATTTTGATGCCAAAATCCCAGGATTCGTTCCATTTGAACTGAAACAAGCCTGCAATGATCTCCCCAATATCTTTCCTAAAAACCACAATGGTGCTCAATGCGGTAGCCGCATGCACAATAACTGCAAACAGCAAGTTTTCCTCTGACTTTACCCCCAACAGCACCGTACCCATCTCCAGATGTCCGCTACTGCTCACTGGCAAAAACTCAGTTAATCCCTGAATAATCCCAAGAATTAACGCCTCAATCCAGGTCATAGGCTGTTATTGGCTATCTGATTCTGATTTCTTCCCTTTGTAAAAGATGGCTACGAACTCAATCAAAAAACCAAGCATCACCACTATTGGTCCGAGCGTAAGGCCGAGAAAACCAAAGCCGTAGGGTTCGCTATCTGAAGCCATGATGAAAAAACCTATCACCAGAGTAAGTACTCCGGCGAGCATGATGATATAATTGGCCTTTTGAAAGGCGAATTTATGTTGGTCTGACATAAGCTAGTAAAGTTCGTCTAATGACATTTGTAAATATTTTTTAACTGCCCGGTAGGTACTCAAAAGGCCCACGGTAATTCCTAAAACGATTAATCCTCCGAAAAGTATTCCTAAATTCTTGAAATCCTGAAGCGCTCTGATGTCCTCGATACGCTGGTTGGCATACATCAGCAGCGCCAGGAGCATTAAAGATGAAAAAAGACCGGCCAGAAAACCATACCAAATCGAGCGTTTGAGAAAAGGCTTTCGAATGAATCCGGAAGTGGCGCCTACAAGCTGCATACTGCGAATAAGAAAGCGCTGGGAGAATAAGGCCAATTTGATGGTATTATTGATCAGGATAACCACTACAATGAGCAGAATCGTGAAAAATCCGATTAATATGACGCCAATCTTGGCCAGGTTTTCATTGATACTCTCAACCAGGGATTCTACGTAAGACACTTCGTAGACTCCACTCATCTTCTCTATGTCCTTCTTGATCATTTTCAGTGAATCGGCCGACTGATAGGTCGTTTTCACATTGATGATCAGCACATCACGAAGTGGGTTATCTCCCAAAAACTCCTTGAAATCCTCTCCGGTATCTTCAATGAACTGGGCGGCTGCCTCGTCTTTGGTAACAAGTCTTATTCTTGGTTCGTTATTTTCTTTGATGACATAGGCTTTGGAGCCTATGGTGCGATTGATCTTACTCACCTCGCCAGCAGAAATCTGTTTATTCAAAAAGACCTGCAATTCTATGTTTTCCTGAATGATGTTTGTCAACTTATTGGCATGCAAAGCCATCAGGCCAAATAGACCAATGACAAAGAGTGCCAACGTGATGCTAAACGTAACACTCACGAAGGGATAGCTCCCTAATTTCCTTTTTGTACGGGTTTTCTGTTCCATCCCGCCCCAAAACTAAATAATGTAACCCGAAATGCAGAGAATGCTAGAGCTTATTGTTTCTGACTATTTCCAACTCCTGAAGTAGTTGATGATTCGTAATCGGAGATAGCTCCTGTACCTTATCGCTGACGATGATAGAATAGTACTCCTGATCATAGAAGAGGTATAGTTTTCGCTCAGAAGGTCTGTTGATTTCTATGATTTCATAAGGAGTGCTTTTGAAATCCCCATAGAGGAAAAGCTTACCGTCGAAATATTTGTATTTGATGGATTCAGAATTTCGTTGGATGGTCTCCACGCTGATCGGACTTTCACCTTTAGAGGATACTACGTCCATCTCATTCATTTCCGGCAAGTTTGCATCCTCGATCTTCAATCCTTTCTCTTCACTCAACTCACCCAAATCTGGTAAATCAACCACCGGTACAAATTCAGTCTCTTCATCTACAGAAGCTACTGATTTCTGTACAGTAGGCAGTGCCTTCACCTTTTCATCCGAAGTGGCGCTGCTTTTTTCAGCAACATTGGGAGAAGATTCGGAAACGACAGATGAAACCTTCTGAACTGATAATTCAGGGAACTCAAACTGATAGCTCTCCGACTGCTTTGGTGAGGTGATTTCAATCGACTCAATAATCTCCGGAGAAGTGATATTCTCTTCTGCTGTGAAAACAAAATATGCAGACACCCCAACAAGTGAGGCCACCAGCACTCCACCAACACTTTTCACCAACGCACTACTCCCCAGCTGGCCGATTCCCATCCAGCCTGAACCGATCTCTATGGCATCAAGTCTGGCTTTCAATTCTGCCTTGCGATACTGTGAAATACCTTCTACAACAGTTTGTTCAAAACGAACCTGATCCATAAGCTCTGGGTTATTGGACATTTCTGCTTCGAATGCACTCAGTTCGGATGAACTAAGTTCGTTTCTTAAGTAGCTATCTATTTGGTGCGGCGTTGGATTCATTAATCAAAAAAGTCGGTTGTGGTATATCGTGCTTTTATTAAACTATCTAATTTCTTCTTACACTTATATTTTTTGGTCTTGGCTGTGTCCGTGTTAGCAAAATTCAATTTTTCCGCTATGTCGGTCATATTCAGACCATCAAAGTAATAGTATGTCAATATTCTCTTGCAGGTATCGCCAAGTTCACTGATACATTGCATGACTATCTTGTATCGCTCATTCTGGTCATGCCCCTGAAACTCTTCGCTATCCACCTCTTCATTGGATAACCTGCTCTTCCTGTCTAATTCCTTTCTCCACTGGTTCAGGCAAATGCTATAGAGAAAGGTGCTAATCTTTGAGGTCAACACCAGCTTCCCACTTATTGCCTTTTGCCAAAATGCCAAAAGCGCTTCCTGATACACATCCTTAGCTTCTTCTTCTGTACCGTTGTTCTTCAGGACAAGATTGGTCATCATCCTGTAGTACTTCTTGTACAGATAGTCAAGGGCTGTCTCGTCTCCTTTTGCAATTTTCTCAAGAATCTCACTATCCTTCATAGCAGCAGGAGCTCGCGCTCTGTCATTAAATACCTCTTTTCCTGATAAAGTAACCGCATTGTCGATGAATTGGTCATTTCTGACTGTAAAATTAGTGATTTACCCCACCAACCCTATCAAAAGATCTTCGCCAATTGCAAAAACCTGATCTCCGGCGCGGGCGCGAATCGGGTGGTTTCCGGTAAATTCTCCAAAAGCCGGAAGCAAGGCATGGTCTTGCCCAAAGTAAAAACATGGTAACGTAACCCCTTGCCTGGCCAGGCCACTGAGCCTGATGGATGGGTGGATATGACCTGATATATTGTAGGCCTTTGACCGGCGTGTTTCATGGGTGAATTCGAAGGGACCGTGCATGTATTCTTCGCATAACCGCACCCTCGTGTGACCATACTGAGAAGGATCCAAAATATCATGATTCCCCAAAATCAGGATCTGTTCTATGTCGGAATGAAAATTGGACCAGTGCATAAAATCCTGCCACTCATCGTTTTGGTCACTATGAAAAAGGTCCCCAAGAAATAGAATGCGCTCTGGGCGATATATTTCAATCAGGGAATTGACCCGCTGAAGGTCTGAGATATGAATCTGTGAAGGCACAGGAATCCCGTGTTTTCTGAAATGACCGGCTTTACCCAAATGCAGATCGGACACCACAAGCGCCGAGTGATCCTCCCAGAAAATGGAACGATCACAACTCAACACCAAAGACTGCCCTTTGAGATGAAACTGATGTTCAGAACCTTTTATCTCCAGATCACTCCGCATAAGGGAGCCATGTCTGGGTTCGGTATAAAAACATGACGTATCCACGCACTTTTAGGGTTCCATCCTCACTCAGCCAAATTTTGCAGTCATACACATTGCCACTCTCCGGGTCCAGAATCTCTCCACCACCATACTCCTCATCATCCTGATCGTAACTCAATCCAGAGATGATTTCCATTCCGATAATTTTCTGGTTTTTGCGCTTCCCGGGGCACACCTTACACACAGGATCCTGCTCCTCATCCGGGGATCTAAACAAGCGCACAATGGTACCGAAAATCTGACCATCGCGTTCTTCTATTTGTACGATTGATCGGGGCTTACCAGTCTCATCATCAATGGTCTTCCATAGTCCAGTAACTGACTGGGCCTGTACTGATATCAGGCTAAAAAAAAGAGGGAGAATGAAAATTTGTCTCATATTCAGGATTTTCCGCAAAGTAATGAAAATACCCTATTTGGCTGCCGCACGTTCCAGCTGTATTTGCATTTTCCGGATGCGATCGGCTAGCTGCTCAGAGGTGAGTTTTTGCCTTCGAAACATATCCACCAATATAGGAAATGCAAACGGGGTAGGTTTAATGGTCTCTTTCAAGATGATGGTTTGTTGGTTAATTCGCCTGACAGCTTCAAAAAGCCGTGAATGCTCCAGCTGCAAGGTCATCACCTCTTCCATAGACTGACGAACCAGCAAATTTCCCTGATCATATTCTTCAAATACTTTGAACAAAATACCTGAAGAGGCCTGCAAATGCCGCGATTTAATGTTTTTACCGGGGTACCCCTGAAAGATCAGGCCTGCAATCGTGGCCACATCACGAAATTTTCGCTGGGCCATCTCTGTCATGTTGATGGACTCATAGATATCCGGTATGAGGTTTTCTTCTGAAAAGAGGTCCAGTTCAAGTGCTTCCTCTATGGGTACTTCCTGATCAGAAAGCATTTCAAACCCATAATCATTCATGGAAATGGAAAATGAAATGGGTCTAATCCTGCTGATGCGCATGGCAATGACACCAGCAAGCACCTCGTGAACAAACATTCCCTCAAATGGGAAAATAAAAATGTGATGACCAAATCGCGTTTTAGTTTTCTCTATCAGGAGCTGTTTGGAAGAGGGGATCATCGACCAGCGACTTTGCAGATCCAGGATAGGTCGGATGGTTTGCATCTCGACAGACGAATAATCACCGCCAATAGCACCATCCAGCTTTTCTCTGATCTTAAATGCCAGCATAGAGGAAAGAGGCAGCCTACCCCCCATCCATTGAGGGGTGAGTCCACTTTTCTTATTGGATTTCCTTACCAGTACCGTCAGGTCTTTGATCCTCACGAATTCAAGGTTTCTGCCAGAAAACCAAAAAGTGTCCCCTACATTCAGTCTTGACACGAAGCTCTCTTCAATGGTACCAATATGACCACCTGTGATAAACTTAACCTTGAGGGCCGGATCCCCCACTATAGTGCCTATGGATAGTTTATGCCTGGTAGCCGCCTTCTTATTAATGATTTTGTAAACCCCATCATCATTATACACTCTGGCAAACTCATCATACTGACCTAAAGTTTTGCCTCCGGTGGTGATAAAATCAAGGCACCAGCTCCACTCTTCAGCCGTCAACAATCGGTAACTATACGTTTGACGCACCCCTTCAAGTATCTGTAGTGGCCTGAATCCCCCACTCACGGCCAGGGTGACCAGATATTGCACTAATACATCCAAACTTTTTTGCAAGGGATTTCTACTTTCAAACATTCCCTCCTCAATAGCCTCCCTAAGGGCCGCACCCTCTATCAGCTCCAGAGAGTGTGTGGGCACAAAGTAAATCTTACTGGTAGCTCCTGGCTGATGGCCGCTACGGCCTGCCCTTTGAAAGAACCGCGACACGCCCTTTGGCCCTCCGATCTGAATAACAGTGTCTACCGGGCGGAAATCAACCCCCAGATCCAGACTGGAGGTACACACCACCAATTTGAGTTTCTCTGCGTGAAGAGCATCCTCTACCCAGCCCCTGATGTCGTGATCCATAGAACCATGGTGCATGGCTATGATTCCTGACAGCTCTGGGGCAAATTTCAGAATGGCCTGGTACCAGAGCTCTGTCTGAGAGCGGGTGTTGGTAAAAAGCAAAGTGGTCTTACTCTTAAGAATGATGGGCAATATTTTGGGTAGTAATTTGGTACCCAAATGCCCCGTCCAGGGAAATTTTTCCACCTCATCGGGCAAGACAGACTCCACCTCCACCTTTTTTTCCAATCGGGACTTGATCACCACACCCTCCTTATAGGCGTCTTCGCCGAGGATCACCCGCTTGGCCTGGGGCAAATTACCAATGGTGGCAGAAATTGCCCAAACCTTTAGCTTTGATTCGGTAATGTGTTTGAGTCTGGAAATGGCCAACTCCGTGGCCACTCCACGCTTGGTACCCAGAATCTCGTGCCACTCGTCCACGATAATGGCTTTTACTCCCTTGAAAAAATTGGGGTAATCACTTTGACTGAATAAAACATGAATGCTTTCGGGAGTAATTACCAAAGCCTGTGGCGCGATTTTCTTTTGCCTCTGCCGTTCAGAGGTAGTGGTATCTCCCGTTCTGAGACCTACGGTCCACCGAAGATCCATTTCATCACAGACAGCCTGCATGGCACGCTGAATATCCTTGGCTAGTGCCCTCAGTGGGGTGACCCATAAAATCCGCAATTCTGGAGTAACCTCGGAAGGATCATGATCCCTCAGAAACTCCAAAACACATGGAATCCAGAGGGCGTAGGTTTTTCCGCTGCCCGTGGGCGCGTTGAGCAAGCCACTATGACCGCTGAGATATGCCTGCCAGGTCTCCTTTTGAAAGTCAAATGGTTCCCATCCTCTGGATTTAAACCAGGCCAGTGCCGGTTCTAATTCATCTTTCAATGTGTCGCCTCAGCCAAGTATCGATCCCAACACTCAAAAAAACACTCAAAATCTCTGTCCTATCAACGGAATGTCTTTCTTCCGCATGATCAGGAGCAGTATGCAGCTGATAAAAACAGTAAGCGCATAATAGAACAAACGACCATCGTCGCCCAACACCTCAATACCGAGGGAGGTCAGGTGAAAAAACAAAGCTCCCGAGATCACTCCCAAACCCAAGACAGCACCATATGCCCTATACTTTTGGGAGAGTAAAAGCACACCTGCCAAAAGCTCTACCACACCTGAAGCATACCTCCCCCAGGGTTCCATACCCACTTGAGTGAAGATATATACACTCTCATCGCTCCCCGAAAACTTGTAAAATAAGGTCTGTAAAAGCAGAAACGCTGCAAGGATACTAAGCAGCCATTCGAAAAGTACTTTCATATTGAACTAGAGTTAGTGATAGGATAAGATAAAATAAATCCCCTTCATTCCCTCAAACAAGGAGCAAAAAAAAGCCCCCCTCATAAATGAGGGGAGCTTATCACCAACCTAACCTAACTAAAAAGTTTCTTCCGAGTCAAGGTCATTTTCTGATCTCAAACTCTGAATACTTATTAGCGATAACTATGCCAAAAACTAAAAACCATGAAAATTTTTCAGGAAAATATTGAAATAAGCGGCCATGATCTGACACGAAGGCTCCAAAAGGACTTAAAAGAGTATTCTTTTCTCTCAGAGCGAGGAAAAAAATCTCAATTTGAAAAAGCAATGATGTAAATGCTGGACCTAATTAAATCAGTCGTAAATGATGTGCTCAGACTTCTCTTCGGTGAGTAACCTTTCAAAAATCCCCTGGAGATGATCGAAATCCCAGGGCTTGGAGATGTAGGCATGGATCCCGAACTCCTCATTGGCTTCCTGCAAATCCTCTTTCTTTACAAACCCACTCAAAATGATCCTGCGGATGTTGCCGTCGTGCTCGTATACTTTTCTCAGGAAGTCGGTACCTATCAGCTCGGGCATCCTGTGGTCAGACACCACAATGTTGATTTTATTCTCCTTGATAATCTCAATGCCTTCCAGGGGACTATCAGCAATAATCACGTTGTATATCCTTCGAAATGCAGACTTGAAACTTCGAAGATTTGCCCGCTCATCGTCTACGTACAGTACCGTATATTCTTTTGATTGTCTCATGTTACCCCTAGAAAGCACCAAGATAAATCAACTATCGCTTAGTTATAGCTTTTTTTGCATGATTGGGATTTTTTCCTGAATGAAAATGTCAATTTTCATATGGTTTGGTTCGATTGTGAAGTGAACAGGAATTCTCCAGACGATTTCAAGCAACCTGACTACTAGCCTCAGATTTGCTGTTCCGATTTTTTCGATGGACCAAAAAGGACATCAGCGATCCTAAAATAAGTCCACCTGCCGTAATGGCATCATAAAAGCTTCTTGAAAATGAAAGGCCTAAATAGTGTTCGATCATGTAACCAACAAAGGAACCGGACATTCCTGTCTCCCCCAATGCACGTTTGACATCCCAGTGCCAATCAGTAAGGGGGCAATAGCCAATCACGCCCTTGTACAAGCCCAGAAGCATCCAGGCTAAAAACGTGAGCAACAGCGCCGTGATATGTGCTTTCTGTGTTTTTGGGTGAGCCCAACCAAATAACACAAACAGAACAAACGCCGAATGAAAAATAGTCAGAAAAGCATCTAAAAACTGTAGCATACAAGTACATTATCTAAAAGCATGCCAATAATAAATACTAGTCTTGCTTCAATAGGATCTGCAATGCATTCAAATCACCGTCTATTGGCTCAGAAATGGTCAGCCCGAGTAGTTCGGCAATGAAAGGATAAATGTGGATATTCTCTACGGGTGGTACTTCCAAACCAGATTTCAACTTTGGGCCTGCGGCATAAAAGATGGCTCCCATATTCACATTTCTGTAGGGATCAAACCCATGTGTGCCACCAGACACAGGTCTGGGCTTTTCTAAAATGATGGTTGGTGCGTCTGTCATGAGTATGAAATCGCCAATCCGATCATCGTTGCTAAAGGATAAGAAGTCCGGGATGTTTTCTCTGGTATAAACGTCCATATTGGGCACCCTAAGGAGCTGATCATACAGTTTCAGTCGCTTGGCGCTGTCCGGCTGGTAGACCATCGGCGGGAAGCTATAAGATACCTGCGCATCATCAAGGTCCGCCACATCCGGCAGTACAATCCCATGGCTGATGGCAGACATACCGTGATCAGAAACCAGCACCACATGAACTGGTAAATCCAGTTGATCCAAAGAATCCATAAAATTCCCAATCAAAGAATCTACCTTCAACACTGCCTCTCCCGTCCTGGGGTGGTCAGGTCCGTACTTGTGCCCGGCATCATCCACGAGTGAGAAATAAGCAGCAATCATGTGTGGACGTTTGGCATCAGGCAGTCTCAGCCAATCCAGTACCTGACGCAATCTGTGTTCATTTGGCATGCTCCCGTCGTAGGCATAGTTGTAGGTAGGCTTTACTCCATGAATAGGTGATTCGGCACCCACCCAGAAGAAACTAGCAGAAAGCATGCCCTGCTCCTCTGCCAATACCCATAGCGGGACACCCGCATACCAGCTTACTTCTCTTACCGCCTCTCTGTCCCAAACGTGATACCATGCCTGCTTGGCTCTGCTATAAAAACTGTTGCCCACCAAGCCGTGATTGCCAGGCAGCAGACCTGTAACAATGGTGTAGTGATTAGGAAATGTTTTGGTCGGGAATGAGGGCAGTAAACGCTCTGATTTTACACCTTTTTGTCCCAGCTTTTGTATGTGCTTAGCTCCGTACTTCTGTGCATAGTCATATCGAAAACCATCAATACCTACAAGCACCACATAGCCTTGCTGCATGGCCCAATCACTGTTGTCTCGGTCTATCACCTGCTGCTGAGCCTGGGCATCAGTGTAAGACACTCCCTGCCCGCGAGACAGTAGGATGGTACCTAATATCGAAACAAAGAAGAGGACTGATTTTTTCAAATGATGCTACTTTTAGTGGAATCACCCCAGCTCCTTTTGCGCCAAGGTTGCTCGGGATGCCTGCAAAACTCCGAAATAATATGCAGTTACTAATCTGTCCTGAGAAATTTTTACTCGAATGTGTCAAACAAAAAAAATCCTCCTGATCTGATACCAGGAGGATTTAAACTACAGTAACCACTAAAAATCAGGAGAGATCGATGAACTCCTTGACATCAGTTTTTATTCTTTCAGATTTTACCCTGAGCGCAGCAGGTGATATATTCACCAACTCCTTCAAAGCATCATACAGCTCGGTTTTCCGTACCAATTTCTTTTCGAATTCAGTAGGATCCATCTCTGGTGATTCTTCACGCTTCAGTTCTGAAAGTGTTTTCTTATCCTTTTTTAATTCCTCTTTCATGAGAGGCATCAACTCCTCTATGGCCTCCCTGGCTTCATGAAAGTTCCTCTCTTCTATCGCATTTTCCAGCTTCTGTGAGAGTGTTTGAAAATTAGCTTCTTCTCCTCCGCCAAGGCAAAATGCAGGAAATGCATAGGTCAAAGCAATGAGGGCAACGATAATTAGACGGCTGGATTTTCTCATAATTTTTCGATTATATCCTGCACAAATATAGATAAATTATTTAAACACCTATAAAACAGGTGATTAGATATGATTAATTAAAGCTTGAGTTGCACTATTTAAGCTATACCCCTGGCGTCAAGGGCATAAAAAAACCCCGCTTGAATTTCAAGCAGGGTTCTGACTTATTTACTATAATTAAGAACTTAGTCTACTCTTCGATCTTCTTCTCTATCTCCTCTTTTGAGCCTTCTAAAGTCTCAGTAGTGGTGTTTTCACCCTCAGTGATGGTAATCTCAGCTTTCATATTAGATTCATCCTCTCCTTCCACCTTCACCTTCACTTCTTTCTTTATAACCACCGGATCAACGATCTCTACAGCGGCTTTTCCGTGTCCACTAGCTCCATGAATCTCACCCAGAATAGGCGCAATCACCAAACCTACCAGACAGGTTAGCTTGATCAAAATGTTCATGGATGGGCCTGAGGTATCTTTGAATGGATCACCAACAGTATCTCCGGTCACAGCGGCCTTGTGAGCCTCTGAGCCTTTGTAGGTCATCTCACCATCAATCATTACTCCTGCCTCAAAAGACTTTTTAGCATTGTCCCATGCACCACCGGCATTGTTTTGGAAAATAGCCCATAGCACACCCGAAACGGTAACACCAGCCATATAAGCTCCCAATGCTTCTGCCTGCATGAAGAATCCAATCAAAATAGGTGTAATGATAGTCAGTGCTCCTGGCAACATCATTTCCTTGATGGCTGCCTTCGTTGAAATATCAACACATTTACTGTACTCAGGCTGCCCGGTTCCTTCCATGATACCTGGTATCTCTCTGAACTGACGTCTCACTTCTTTCACCATTTCCATGGCTGCCTTACCTACAGACCTCATGGCCAATGCGGAAAACACAACGGGAATCATGCCACCTATGAATAAAGCAGCAAGTACTTTGGCTTTGAAAATGTTGATTCCATCGATCCCGGTAAAAGTGACATAAGCAGCGAAAAGTGCTAAGGCTGTCAATGCTGCTGAGGCAATAGCAAAACCTTTACCAACTGCAGCAGTAGTATTCCCTACCGAATCCAATATATCTGTGCGCTCGCGCACCTCTTTAGGAAGTTCACTCATTTCAGCAATACCTCCCGCATTATCGGCTATTGGTCCGAAAGCATCTATGGCCAGCTGCATGGCTGTAGTAGCCATCATTGCAGAGGCAGCAATACCTACCCCGTAAAATCCGGCTAACTCATAAGCACCCCAGATAGCTCCGGCAAAAAGGAGTATTGGTGCAAAAGTGGAAATCATTCCTGTAGAAAGTCCTGCGATAATGTTGGTAGCCGCACCTGTAGATGAATTTCTAACAATATCCATTACCGGCTTTTTACCAAGACCTGTATAGTATTCAGTAAAGAATGAAATGGCCGCTCCTACGAAAAGACCAATCAATACCGCATAAAAAACGTTGGAAGAAGGGATATCAATAACACCCATTCCGAAGAAGTCCATCTTCATATTTTTAGGAAGAAGAATATCTATCACAAAATAGGAAGCAATCCCAGTGATAATGATGGAACTCCAGTTCCCTTTGTTCAATGCCGCCTGTACCTGAGGCTCTTTTGCATTTTCGTCCTTCACGCTGATAAAGAAAGTACCGATGATGGAGAAAATAATACCCAATCCGGCGATTACCAGCGGAAGCAAGATAGGTCCGATGCCATTGAAGGAATCATCAATGGATCCGCCCATATCGCGAATCACATAATTACCCAACACCATAGAAGCCAATACCGTGGCTACATAGGAGCCAAAAAGGTCAGCACCCATACCAGCTACGTCCCCAACATTGTCCCCAACATTATCAGCGATAGTAGCCGGGTTTCGAGGATCGTCCTCAGGAATTCCGGCTTCTACTTTACCTACCAGATCGGCTCCTACATCAGCAGCCTTAGTATATATACCACCACCCACACGGGCAAACAAAGCAATGGACTCTGCACCTAACGAGAATCCTGCTAATGCCTCAAGTACAATGGTCATGTCGTCAGTGTTGGTCCACTGACCTCCCATTAACCAGCCAAATAGCAGGATAAATAACATACTCAAACCAAATACAGCCAAACCAGCTACACCAAGTCCCATGACGGTACCCCCGGTGAAACTCACTTTTAGTGCTTTTGACAAGCTGGTACGTGCCGCCTGTGTGGTGCGCACATTAGCCGAGGTGGCGATGCGCATACCAATATTACCAGCTACTGCAGAGAATATGGCACCTATGACGAATGCCACTACGATGAACCAGTGGGTAGTTTCTACCAATGCAGAAATGACACCCAATAAAATGCCGGCAATCACCACGAAAATGGCCAACACTCTGTATTCAGCGCTCAAAAAAGCCAGGGCACCTTCCTTGATGTGATTGGCGATGGTTTGCATTTTCTCCTCGCCCGCATCCTGCTTGTTGACCCATCGTGATTTCACGATCATCACTAGGATTCCTATCAATGCCAGTACCGGCACTGCGTATATCAAATAACTCATATTGTTGTATTGGTTTTTAAAAAGATGTGCAAAGATAACCGACTCGTGAAATTATAAAAATGTAAAATCAGATAGGTTTTTTCGGTCATTCATTGCCTGCAATCCAATTAAATGAGGTGATATTTTGGATTAACTGCATCGGTTGACAAATGCCCGTTCAAAAACCGGACATCGAAAGATGAAAGATTTAAAAGGGCCGTATAGAGGACATTCCTCCATCTACATGAATCACCTGTCCAGTAACTCTGTGGGCAACGTCTGAAAGCAGGTACATCACGGTACCTGCCAGCTCCTCGGCTGTGCTGATTCCCTTAAGTGGATGACGTTCTTCTGAAGCCTTCCTCTTTTCATCTGTAGAAAGTAGATTTTGGGCCATTGGCGTATCCGTCAAACTCGGTGCGATGGCATTCACCCTGATACCTGATCTCGACCACTCAGCTGCCAATGATTTGACCAGCCCTTCTATAGCCCCTTTGGATGCCGCTACAGAGCTGTGAAAACTCATACCCTGCGTGACGGCAACGGTACTAAAAAAGACAATACTGGGACTCTCTGCGGCCTTAATATTCTTGACACATGCCTTCAGTACCTTGATCCCTCCCAGCACATTGATTTCAAAGTCTCTTAAAAAGTCCTCGTACTTCAATCCCTGAAAAGGCTTGAGGTTGATACTACCCGGGCAGTATACTAGTCCGTCTAACCTATCCGGCATGCCCTCTATCACTGAAAAATCAGACAAGACATCCAGTAAAATATCGGAAACACCTTGAATATGACAAGGCGATCTTGAAACATTATAAACTTCCGCTCCTTGCTCCCGAAGTTTGGACAGGGTGGCTTTGCCTATTCCACTACTGCCACCTACCACCAGTACATTCTTTCCTTCAAATGTTCCAATAGAAGCCAATTATCTCAGGTCAGTTTTGGCGTTGATGTAATTGAGAAACTCTGTCTTTATGTTCTGATCTCTGAATTTGCCATCAAAGAATGCCGTACCTGTCATACTGTTGGTATCACTCACTCCTCGAGAGCTCACGCACATGTGAGTAGCATCCAACACCACAGCCACATCATCAGTCATCAAAATATCCTTCAGTTCATTGGCAATCTGCATAGTGAGACGCTCCTGAACCTGAGGTCTTTTGGCATAGTATTGCACGATCCTGTTGATCTTTGAAAGGCCTATTACTTTCCCACTCGAGAAGTAAGCCACATGTGCTTTGCCATAAATAGGGACAAAATGATGCTCACAATGAGAGTAAAACGTGATGTCTTTCTCCACGAGCATCTGGTCATACTTATACTTATTTTCGAATAGCCGTACTTTGGGCTTGTTCTTCGGATTCAAACCACTGAATACCTCCTGCACATACATTTTGGCCACACGCTTAGGACTCCCCTGGAGGCTATCATCTGTCAGATCCAGTCCCAAAATCTGCATAATCTCTTTGAAATGTTTGGCAATCAACTCCATCTTGAGGTCATCATCCATTTCGAAAGCGTCCGATCTCAGGGGTGTACTGTCAGAAGTACCTGCATGGTCTTCTGCAAAATCGTCATCCAAATGATTCATATTATGCGGGGTATTCAACGAAGTTTCTTTCTGTTTCATAAAGTATCACTTTCAATTCCAATGTACGATCAATCTTTTCTCTCAGAATATTGTAGATCACTACCGCAATATTCTCCGCCGTGGGATTGATACTTTTAAATTCTTCTGTGTCCAGATTCAGGTTTTTGTGATCAAATTTTCGCAATACATGGATCTTGATCAGGTCACTGAGCTCCTTCATATCAAAAACGTAGCCTGTAGCTGGGTCAGGTTCACCTACCAGTTTTACCACCAGTTCATAATTGTGACCATGCCAATTTGGATTGTTGCATTTCCCAAAAACCTCCTGATTGCGTTCATCTGTCCAATCAGGATTGTATAGACGATGGGCTGCGTTAAAATGTTCCTTCCGAAAAACTGCTACTCTCATTCAGCTGTGATGTTTAGGCAAATAACTGATTAAAAAATCAAATTACTTCCATCAAACACATTTCAAATTGATTTTGTTTAACATTTTTACCTAATAATTAAACATACATTTGATAAGCTAACCGACATTAATCTACACGCATTGTCATTATAGAAAGAACTCCACTCAACAGAATTTAACTATTGCAAAACAGGACACCCCAAGCGCTACCAAAGACTGGTTTTGAGCTGATCAAATATGCAATTCATGCCATAAATCAATTCAATATGACTTTTCTTATTATTTTTTGCATTTATCTATTGCATCCTTCGACTAAATACCTATATTTATAGACGAAACAACCAAAAAACCAGACAAAATCATGGGATGGATAAACACTTTATTCACCAACAGGAGTGAAAAAGAGCATATCAACAAGCTCGTAATCATTGCTCATTACGAGCACATTATCGATCAGGAAGACATCCTCTTACTCAAGCAGGAGATTGGCTACATCTCTTTAGAGAATAAGATGGTGGAAGTGGACAAAATCAGAAAAAACCTACCTAAAACAGCCAGAGAACGATTTAATCTGGTCTTTTTTCTGGTAAACTCCCTCATGGCCAATGGAGCCCTTTCTGATAGAAAAGAAGGTATTGTCGCCAGACTCCTTCAGGTGTTGGATCTATCAAAAGAAAAGGCGAAAGAATTAACGTCATTTCTGAAACTGAACATCAGGAATGGTTTGAGTATGGAAGATTCGTTCAGTCGACTGGGCTATTTACTGGAACCGTCAGTATACGCTTAACGAAAAACTCACTTATCTTAAAGTTAGCGGTTAGTTGTGGGCTATTTCCAATGGGATATTATTCTCAGGAAATAGCCCTTTTTATTTTACAGTTTCGAAAAAAACCGACTTTCATTTGAATTTTCAACAGCTCCTTATTGTTTTGTATACTAATTTCGAAACATGGAGATATCTGAAATCAAAGCAAAACTGGAATCCTACAAAGCTGAGGGGAAAAAGATGTTTACCACATCCTCTTTCCAGACCCACAGTCTGGTAATGCTCCACATCCTGAGCAGAATAGACAATACCATTCCGGTCTATTTTCTAAACACCGGCTATCATTTTCCGGAGACGGTCTCTTTCAAAGATCAGGTGACGGAGGCCTTCGGTCTGAACGTCATAGAAACCCGCTCTTCAGTACCCAGATACATGCAAAAAGATCATTCAGGAAAGCTCCTTTTTACCTCTGATCCCGATCACTGCTGCTACATCAACAAGACAGCACCGACTGAGGAGCTCCTCAGAACCTATGACATATGGATCAATGGTGTACGAGGAGACCAAAGCTCTACTCGTAAAGCCATGAAAACTGAACAAGAGGCTCCTTTCGATACCATTCGTTTTCACCCCATGCTTGATTGGAACATGAAAACCATTTTTGCCTACATTAGGGAGCACAACCTCCCCAGGCATCCTCTGGACTCCAAGGGTTATCTGAGCATAGGCTGTGAACCATGTACCCGAAAGCTGGACCCCGAAATGCAGGAGCGTGAAGCCCGATGGTTTGGCCTCAACAAAGTAGAATGTGGTCTCCATACTGACCTTGTGAAAAAATAATTCCAACCGAAAATTACGATCTATGAATGTATTGATTACCGGAGGCGCAGGATATCTGGGTACGGAACTAATCAAGGAACTTTCGAAAAACCCGGAAGTCAAGGAAATCAGAATATATGACAACCTGAGCAGGGACAATTACGCCCTATTCACAGGTCATAAGTACGACAATAAAGAAAACATCTCCTTCATTCATGGAGAATTGCTCGACTCCAGAAAGCTCAGAAAAGCACTGGAGGGGGTAGATGCTGTCTTCCACCTGGCCGCCAAGGTTACCAGTCCTTTTGCCAATACAGACCCTCATTTCTTCGAGCAGGTCAATCACTGGGGAACCGCCGAACTGGTATACGCAGCAGAAGAGAGTGGCGTCAAGCATTTCGTCTACAGCAGCAGTGTGGGTGTATATGGCTCATCTAGCAGCGAAATGGACGAGAGTACCAATCCTAACCCACGGACATTCTACGCCATCTCCAAGCACCGTGGCGAAGAGCACGTCTCACGTCTCAGTGAAAAGATGAAAACCCACATCATCCGATGTGGAAACATTTTCGGTTATAGCAGAAGTATGCGCTTCGATTCGGTGATCAACAAGTTTGTATTCGAAAGCAACTTCAGCAACCGGATTTCCATTCATGGAAATGGAAAGCAGTATCGATCATTCGCTCATGTGGATTATGTAGCCGACACCTTTAATCGTTTACTCACCTCCTCCGTTCCATCGGGGATTTACAATCTTGTAGAACTGAATATTTCGGTGTTGGACATTGTGGATGTACTCAAGGAAGTAAACCCTGAATTGGAGTTTATCTTTATCAACCAGCACCTGAAGCTGAGAAACATCAAAGTGAGCACCGACCTGAAACTTGCCGGGTTTATGGAGCTCAAAGAAAAAACTGATTTCAAGGAAATTATCCGCTCCTTTCACGACCGGTTTTCTTTCTGATTGGGCATTAAAAAAGGCTCCGTTCGGAGCCTTTTTTAATGCCTGTCGTTTTACACCTTAGATCCAAAACAGGGTATAGAGAATGACCACAATCCCAATGATGCCGATAGCTCCCACGTTGAAAACCACATCCGTTTTGAAAAGAGTAGGCCTCACAGAAATGGCATGTGCATCCTGCACGTCCATTTTCGCATTCGTATAAATCACCATTCCCAGCATCAGAAACAGCGTGCTGATCACAAATATTGCTTCAAAGCCGTATTTAGCAAGAGGTGCTGATAAAAACACCCCTAGAATTAGCGTAATGACGCCTATAGCAAACAATAAGTAGCTGGTATTGACCAACTTCCTCTGCACGCTGCCTGTAGGCACCACACTTGAGATTTTCACTCCCTTGTCCATAAAGCTGATCACCGACGCTACCACACAGAGAATCATAAATACGTAACCCATCCTGAGAATAAATGGCAGCTCTGGAGTCACCAGATAGAAGAAAATACCAGTCGGCAAAGTCAAAAGGGCTGTCCAAAGAGCTGCCTTATTGGTGATCTGCTTCCAGAATAAACCCAAACCAAAGACCACCACCACTCCAGGATAAACAAAACCCGTAACCATCTGAATGTACTGAAATACTTGATCCAAAGATTTTAAGGCCGGAGCCACTACCATGGCAATCACCATCGCTGTGACTGCCATCAACCTACCCGTACGGATAAGGTGCTTATCATCGGCATTCGGACTGATGTATGCTTTGTAAATATCCATGGTAAAGACCGTGGAAGTACTGTTGATCATGGACGCCAATGAAGACACCACTGCGGCCACCAATGCGGCGAAAGCTAATCCTCTTACACCCGCTGGCACAAAATTCTGCAACAGCCAGGGATAAGCTTCGTCAGACTTAGTGATCTCCCCTACCGTGTTTTTGGCCAATTCAGGGTCGTTGGTGATGACATAGGCCGCGATACCAGGAATGACTACCAGCAAGGGAATCAATATTTTCAGAAATCCCGCAAAAATCAACCCTCGCTTAGCTTCCTGCAACGTCTTTGCTGCAAGCCCTTTCTGGATAATGTACTGATTAAAGCCCCAATACCCGAGGTTGATTAACCACATAGAGCCCAGAATCACTGCTAGACCTGGCAGGTCATTATAGGCATCCTTCAGCCCGCCACTGCCATCCGGGACTGATTTGGCACCCTCGGCGATGATCATTGAAAAGTGGCCTCTGGCCCCTTCATACAAATAATTAAATCCCCGAAAAACGTCTCCATTACCTACCACGTCCAGTGCGATAAAAGTAGTTACCAGCCCACCTCCAATTAGAAAAATCACCTGAATCACATCCGTCCATGCCACTGAGGAAAGCCCGCCGTATATAGAATAAATCCCTGAAAACACCAACAACCCAATGATTCCATAGGTTAGCGGCACACCCATAATTTTCTCCATGGCCAGTGCACCCAGATAACTTACCGAGGTGAGGTTCACGAAGATGTAAACCAAAATCCAGAAACCAGCAAACAAAGAGCCTACCAGCTTGCTAAAGCGATCATTGACAAACTGTGGCATGGTGTAGATCTTCTTCTCCAGAAAAATTGGAAGAAAATACTTGGCCACAAGGATAAGCGCGATGGCCGCCAACCACTCATAAGCCGCGATCCCTAGCCCGATAGCATAGCCAGACCCAGACATAGCAATAAAATGCTCCGCGGAGATATTTGCTGCGATGAGCGATGCCCCAATAGCCCACCAGGTGAGCGAGTTGCTCGCCAAAAAATAATCATTGGCTGTCTTTTGGTGTCCTTTTTTGTCTCTGGAGACATACAAGCCCATGAATAAAATGACTGCACAGTAGATGCCAAATACGATGTAGTCTAATGTCGAAAAGCCCATAGTGTGTTTAGGTTAAAGTGGAGGTGATGACCTGAAATCTGATCACACCAAAAACATTTTTATGCCATCAGAATTGGCTCAATATATCATGCTTAAAATTAGTGTAACAAATACATTTATTAAAAAATCAAATAAAAAACACCCTGATGTTGAATCAGGGTGTTTTACTCTATAAGGTTTCTATTTTATTTACCAAGATACTTCTTCACCTCGCCGTACACCTGAGCTCCGGTAAATCCGAACTTTTCATCGAGCACACCGGCAGGCGCTGAGTATCCGAAATGATCCAATCCAAAGACGGTACCATTGGCTCCCACCAACTGAGCCAGAGTCACTGGCAAACCGGCTGTCAGTCCAAATACTGGCTTGGAGCTATCCAGAACCGAACGCTGATAATCAGCAGGCTGATCTCTGAAAAGCCCTTCCGAAATCACAGAAACAATGTTCACATTGATGCCATCTTTCTCCAGTAGAGCAGCAGCTTCCACAAGGGTGCTTACCTCTGAGCCATTGGCCAGGAGTGTCACAGCCGCGTCAGCAGAGGACTTCACCACATAGGCTCCTTTTTCTGCCTGAAGGGCATCCTGATACCTGTCTCTATCAGAAGGCACATCCGTGATTCCCTGCCTGGACAGGATCAAGCCTGTTGGCGTTTCTGTGTTTTCAAGGGCCATCTTCCAGGCAACAGTCGTTTCAGCTGTATCTGCCGGTCTCAGTGCCAGCATGCTGCGCTTACCTTTGTGGTTTTTCAACTGCTCCATCAGTCGCAGTTGAGCTTCCTGTTCAATCGGCTGGTGCGTAGGTCCGTCCTCTCCCACTCTGAAGGCATCATGCGTCCACAGATAAATTACTGGTAGCTCCATCAATGATGAAAGCCTGTATGCAGGTTTCTGATAATCAGAGAAGATAAAGAAAGTACCCACCACAGGAATTACTCCGCCGTGCAGGGCCATTCCATTGGCCATGGCTGCCATAGAGAATTCGCACACCCCTGCATGCAGGAAGTTGGCATCAAATTCACCAGGTGTGAATGCTTTTACATTCTTGAGGTAACCATCTGTCTTGTCGCTATTGGCCAAATCTGCAGAAGCCACAATGAGGTTTTCTACTTTACCAGCCAGGTAACCCATCACCGCAGCAGAAGCATCTCTCGAAGCTACATTTGCCTTTTGAGGGATTGCCGAAAAATCGATATCTGCAGGAATTTTTCCGGTAAGGAAATGATCCAGCTTAGCACTCAACTCTGGGTTGGCAGCTCTCCATTCAGCTTCCTTAGCTTTTTCGGCTTTGACCTCAGCGCGTTTTCTTGTCAGAATCTCCTGGTAGGTCTCAGCTACATCTGGGAAAATCACAAATGGATCTTCCAACGAGCCACCAAGCCCTTCGATGGTCTTTTCGTAAGAGGCTTTGGTCGCTCCAATAGGCTTACCGTGTAGCTCCGACTGGCCTTCATACGGGTTGCCATCGGCATCTTTACAGCCTTTCCCCATGATGGTCTTCCCAATGATCAAGAACGGCTTCTCAGTCTCAGCATTCGCCTCGGTCAGTGCCTTTCTGATCTGATCATGATCATTGCCATCGATGGAGACCACTTTCCATCCCCAAGCTTCATATTTCTTTGCTGTATCTTCTGCTGTTACCTCATTGGTATAGGTAGACAACTGTACGTCATTGGAATCATAAAACATGATGAGGTTATTCAGTTTCAGGTAGCCGGCAATCCGGCCCACTCCCTGGGAAATCTCCTCCTGAATACCTCCATCCGAAATGAAAGCATAAACCTTGTGATTCATCCAGCCACCAAATTTGGCTCCCAGAAACTTGGCAGCCAGAGCAGCTCCCGCTCCCATGGCATGTCCCTGACCGAGCGGGCCTGAGGTGTTTTCCACACCACGTGCCACATCTACTTCCGGGTGTCCGGGAGTCACCGATCCCCACTGACGGAAATTGGCAATATCCTCCTTGGCATAATTACCCAAAAGATACAGCTGAGAATAAAGCATGGGTGACATGTGACCAGGATCAAGAAAAAACCTGTCCCTGAAAGGCCACCTGGTATCATCCGGATCAAACTTTAAAAATTCGCTGTAAAGGATATGGATATAATCCGCTCCGCCCATGGCACCTCCGGGGTGTCCGGATTTTGCCTTTTCTACCATAGCTCCCGATAACACGCGAATATTATCAACTGCTCTTTGATCTTTTTGATGATTACTCATTGCCTTAATTAGGTGATTTTATTTAAAAAATTTTACTTGGTTGAAAACTTCATCACGGTGCTGGTGCGATACGTCTCACCAGGGCTAAGCACCACACTTGGAAATTCGGGTTGATTCGGTGAATCAGGGTAATGTTGTGTTTCCAGACACAACCCATTTCTATGGTTGTACACGGTGCTGTTTTTCCCGGTGATGGATCCATCCAGGAAATTACCTGAATAAAACTGAATCGCCGGCTCCTCCGTGTATATCTCCATGAACCTGCCACTCACTGGCTCGTACACAGAGGCTGCAAAATTCATCTTCTTATCTGACTTCTCCAACACCCAGCAATGATCAAAACCCAAACCATAGTTTAACTGGGTATTATCCTTCAAGATGTCTCTGCCAATAGGCTTGCCAGAGGTGAAATCAAACGGGGTATCTGCTACTGGTCTCAATTCCCCTGTGGGAATGAGGGTGCTATCTACAGGCAGGAACGCTGGCGCATTCAAAACCAACTCATGATTCAGGATGTCTTCCTTCATGGAAGAAAGATTGAAATAGGTATGCTGGGTAAGATTCACCACAGTACGCTTGTCAGTAGTGGCTTCATAGCTCACCTTCCATTCGTTCTCGTTGGTCAGGGTGTAGATCACCTGAGTGGTCAAGGTACCCGGATAACCTTCTTCACCATCAGCACTTACATAGCTCAGTGCCAAAGCCACACCCCCTTCTACATCCACAGATGTGGCGGTCCAGTTTACCTTATCAAAACCCACTGTTCCACCGTGCAAATGGTTTTTGCCATTGTTCTGAACCAGGGTATATTCCACGCTATCCAATGTAAACCTACCATCCGCTATCCTGTTTCCGTAGCGGCCGATCAGGGCTCCAAAATATGGAGAGGACTTCAAGTAGCCATCCAAATTATCATAGCCCAGCACCACATCTTCTAACTTCCCATCACGATCCGGAACCCGAAGCGCAGTGACGATCCCTCCATAGGTCATCACATCCATGGATAATCCATTGACATTGGTGAGTGTAAAAAGAGTAACAGAATCTCCATTGGGTAATGTTCCGAACGGAGCGCTGGTCAGGGTTGCCTTCGGTGCCTCCTGCTGAGCACAAGCAAATCCAAGAATAATTAATGCAAGAAAAAGGATATTTCTATTTTTCATTTGGCCGCAAGTTAATAACGATTACATTTTATTTTGAAAAAGGTGATAATATACTTCATTCCAATGTAATTGATCTTTGAATTGACGAGGCTTTGTATCCTTATCAATCACCACCAATTCCACCCCGGCCATTTCAGCGAAATCTTCAATATACTCCGTATTGATGGCTTTACTAAAGACTGAATGATGGGCCGCACCAGCTAATATCCATGCTTCGGCAGCTATAGTAAGGTTGGGCATAGGATCCCAAAGCACCCGGGCCACCGGCAACTTTGGCAACTCGTGCTCAGGTTTCACTGCTTCCACCTCATTAACAATCATTCTGAATCGGGTGCCCATATCGATCAGCGATACATTGATAGCTGGTCCGGCATCTACATCGAAAACCAGCCTGGCGGGATCTTCTTTGCCACCAATGCCTAAAGGGTGCACTTCACATCGGGCTTTGCCCATGGCAATGGAAGGGCATATCTCCAGCATGTGTGACCCCAAAACCCTGCTTCTACCATCACGGAAGTCATAGGTATAGTCTTCCATAAAAGAGCTACCGCCTTCCAATCCCTGGTCCATTACTTTCACTGCTCTCAACAGGGCAGCGGTTTTCCAATCTCCTTCGCCAGCGAACCCATACCCGTCTGCCATCAGTCGCTGTGCGGCGATTCCTGGTAGCTGCTTGAATCCATGCAAATCTTCAAAAGTATCTGTAAAGGCTCCAAAGCCTCCCTCCTCCATAAAACTCCTCAGACCTAGTTCAATCTTAGCCGCATCCTTCAAGAACTGACTCTTGAGGGTTTCAGGTGAAATGATGTATTGTGCGTTGTATTCTTTCACCAATGCCTCTACCTGCGCATTGGAGACTTCATTGAGGTGGGCAACTACATCACCTATGCCATAGCCATTCACAGAAAATCCAAAGCGAATCTGAGCCTCTATTTTGTCACCTTCGGTGACGGCCACTTCCCGCATATTATCCCCTATCCGAGCCACTTTGGTGGTCTGCCATACATGCCAACCGGCAGCAGCCCTTGTCCACACCCCCAGTTTTTTGCGAGCCGACTCATCCTTCCAATGCCCGACAATCACTTTTCTGTTTTTTCTCAATCTACTGGCCATGAAGCCAAACTCACGCCCCCCATGGGCCGATTGATTTTCGTTCATGAAGTCCATGTCGATCTCGCCCCATGGAATCTCTGTGTTGTATTGGGTGTGAAAATGGGCCAGCGGCTTTTTCAGGATATCCAATCCCCTGATCCACATTTTGGCAGGAGAGAAAGTATGCATCCATACTACCAGACCGATACAACCTTCCGCCACATTGGCCTGCTGACATACCTGATAGATTTCCTCAGGGCTTTTCACCACAGGCTTATACACCACCTGCACAGGAATCTGCACACTGTCACTCAGTCCTTTGGCTATCTCCTCTGAGTGTACCGCTACATTCTTTAGGATTTCTGCTCCGTATAAATCCTGGCTGCCGGTGACAAACCACACCTCATATTCATTCAATTTCTTCATCGTATTGTTAGTTCTAGTTTTGTCCGTAATAGGCGTCTTTGCCATGTTTTCTTTCCCAGTGCTTCTTGATCAGTGCTTCCTTGAGCCTGGGCGCTTCAGGGTTGATTTGCCGGGTGAGGTAAGCCATGCGGGCCAACTCTTCCAGTAGTTTGCTGTTAAACACAGACTTAGCAGCCGTTTTTCCCCAGGTAAAAGGCCCATGATTACCCAGCAGCACCATCTCCACCTCCTGATAGGAAAGCCCTTTTTCTGAAAAGCAATCCACAATCTGCTGCCCTGTCATGTGCTCATAGTTGCCTTTGATGAGTTCATCACTCATGGGCGGTGCACATGGAATGTCGGAAGTCAGGTAATCCGCATGGGTAGTTCCAAAAATGGGAATGTCCTGCTGGGCCTGCGCCCACGCTACCGAGTAGGTAGCATGGGTATGACTGATGCCGCCTATCTCCGACCATTCGCGGTATAGAAAAGCATGTGTTTTGGTATCGGACGAAGGGCGCATAGTTCCCTCCACCACCTGGCAGTCAAAGTCCACGATCACAATGTCCTCTGGCCTTAGTACGGCATAATCCACCCCACTGGGCTTGATGGCGAACACACCCTCCTGGCGGTCTACAGCGCTCACATTTCCAAACGTGAAAATGACTAGCCCCTGTGCCGGAAGCTCCATATTGGCTTCATAGCACATTCTTTTAAGTTCTAGGTATTTTGACATCTTACTTGTTGTTGATATTGGTTTCTACAAAGGCACCGAGTGCCTCGTATTTGGTATAAAGTTCCTCGTATATCCTGACCATATCCGGTCTGGGGTGGTAGGTCTTTTCAAAGCCATTGCCCATGGCTGCTACCGACTCCTTCATGGATGGGTAAATCCCTGCGGCAACTGCCGCATACATGGCTGAACCCAATGCCGGAGCCTGATCTGACACAGCTATTTTGATCGGCATATTCATCACATCCGCCAGGGTCTGCATCACAAAGCCTGACTTCTTAGCCACTCCGCCGATGCCCACTATGGTGCTGATAGTGACGCCCTCCTCTTCGAAGCGTTTGACAATCTTCTTTGATCCAAAACAAATGGCTTCTACCAGGGCGCGAAAAATATGTGGTGCGCCAGTTCCCAAACTCAGATTCACCATAGCGGCCTTTAAGGACTGGTTGGCATCCGGGGTGCGTCTGCCATTCACCCAGTCGAGGGCTACGGGTGCGCTCTCACTTACCGGGGTCTGCTCTGCCTGCCGTGAGAGCTCCACGATTACGTCGCCTTTGAGCTGTTCGATCTGCTCGGGCGTAAGCAGATTAGACCTAGCGATGAGCTGGTCTATAGGCCATGAGACGATGTCTCTGAACCATGCCAGCACATCTCCAAATGCCGACTGGCCAGCTTCCAGTCCCACCATGCCGGGCAATACCGAACCATCCACCTGTCCGCAAATGCCTTTGACGGTACGCTCACCAATCACGTACTTGCCAGAGACTATAATGTCGCAGGTAGAAGTGCCCATCACACGTACGAGCGTATTCTCCTCCACCTCTGCCCCTACTGCTCCTGAGTGCGCATCGAAAGTGCCCACGGCTATCACCACATCGGTGGTGAGTCCCAGCCGCTCTGCCCACTCAGTACTCAGCTTACCCGCTGCCTTATCTGAAGTATAAGTGTCCTGGTAAAGGTGCTTTTTCAAGGTGACCATATGTGGATCCAGTTTGGCTAAAAACGCATCTGCTGGCAATCCACCCCAGCGCTCGTGCCACATAGCCTTGTGCCCTGCCGCACAGCGCGATCTCTTTAACCCATTCAGGTCACTGGCCCCTGTGAGCAGAAACGTCATCAGATCGCAATGCTCCACCCACGAATGCGCTGCGGCTTTTATCGCCTCATCTTCACGCGAGATGTGCAGGATTTTGGCCCAAAACCACTCCGAGGAATAAATCCCCCCTTCAAACCGGGTGAAGTCCTCCCCACCCCAGGTGCGTGCCAATGTATTGATCTCTTGGGCTTCTGCAATGGCCGTGTGGTCCTTCCAAAGTACCATCATGGCGTTGGGGTTCTCCTCAAAACCGGGCAGCAGCGAAAGTGCCGTGCCGCTGACATCTACCGGAATGGGCGACGAGCCTGTGGTATCAATACAAATACCCTTCACTGAGGTCGGGTTCACCCCTGTCTCCTTCACCACCTCTCTAATGGTGACCTCCATTCCTTCTATGTGATCCAGTGGATGCTGTCTAAAGCGATTGGTGGCCGGATCGCAATAGAGGCCCTCGCGCCAACGATTATACCAATGCACCTGACTGCCGAGGGTGCTGCCGTTGGCACTATCCACCAACACTGACCGCACAGAGTCGGTACCAAAGTCCAATCCAATTACATACTGTTTTTCCATATGGATGCTGCAAAATTTTTATTTCAAGACTAAAGTAATCAAATTATTTTAATAAGTGTACTTTAAACACTTATAAATAGTTAATGATAAACTGCACTGGAAACTTAGTGGATGTGGTTGGGCGCTCTGCGCGAGGGTTGGTGGTGCTGGGCCCTCCTGGCAGAGGTAGCTATAAAGGCAGTAAGTGGTGGGAGCTGTAAACTCCGGGAAGGCTACACATTCACTATGGAGAAAGCAAATACGAATCTGATCAAGTTATATAGGTGGCATTCCATTGATTTATTTACAAGGCTTTTTCTTCAGACTACATTCCTGTTTTACTCATTTTCACAAACTCACCTGGAGTAGACTTATAGAATTCAGTGAAGCATTTAGTAAAATAAGATACGTCAGAAAACCTGTAATTATTGCTACTTCAGAGGCTTGTAGTTTTTCTCTTTTGCAGTGCCGCTTTTTTTAACCTGATGTTTCTTACGTAAATATAATCACAACCCTTTTTCAAGCCATCGGTCGTGCCTGCTTCATTATGAAATCATTTTCCTTGAAAGAAGGCATAAAAAAACCATCCCAAAATCCGGGATGGTCTTTACTAAACTACTCTACTAACCTTATCTTCCAATTTCTATTGCACCTTAGTCACTGCATTGGCGTCAAGAATGACCGCAGTTTGAGCCAGAGCACGTCCGTTTATAGAAGCACCGGTGAGGAAAGTAATCCCTGTCATTGAGAGAATATTACCTTCAAAGTGTGAATTGGCTCCAAAAGTCGCCTCTCCTGCTACCTGCCAGAAAATGTTCTTGGCCTGAGCACCACCATTCAACGTCATATTGATGGCACTGCTCTGGGTAAGGTCACCTGAGATTTGGAAGATCCAAACATCATCAGCAGCACCCGTGAGGGTAACATCTGCCGGGATGGTCACCGTAGATGTCCACTTATAAAGACCCGCAGATAAGGTCATTCCACCTATGTTTCCTGTTCCTAATTCAAGAAACTCAGGTGTGGGTCTTCCTGCCGCATCATTATAAGCCGTGATCATATCATTTACGGCAGTAGTCAGGTTGACTGGTGTGGGGTCCGCCATGTCAGCTGCATACACATTACCTGTTACCTGAGAAGAAGTGGCATACCCTGTAGCATCTACTAAATCTAAACCAGTGATGTATGAGGTAGCTGCCGGGCTCAATCCCAAATGTCCAGTGATGGCAGAAGTGGAGCTGTTGTTGATGGCAGTCTTCGCAAGGATCACATAGTTGCTCGCCCCACCTAGGTTGACCATAGCAAGTGTGGCGGTTACCTCACCAGTGGTAAAGCTCCAGCTCTCGTTATTAGCTAATCCATTTCCCGACAGATCCTGTGCGCCTGTGGTAATCTGCGCCGTGTAAACCGTACTCGCTTCTAGAATTGTGGTTGAAGTAAAAGTGGCCGTAGTGCCAGAATAAGCTACTACCCCAGGTACAGAAGTAGTTCCATTCTTCAACTGGAAGGTGGCGGCACTTATTGTAGCAGGATTCATTGGCTCATTAAATACGACAGACACTGTTTTATTTCTGGCAACTCCCGTAGCATCACTAAGAGGAGCGGTAGAATTGATAAATGGCGCTGCGAAATCTGTGGTTGTAAAACTCCACTCGGTATCAGCAGCCAATCCATTTCCGGCCAAATCCTGAGCACCTGTAGTGATCCTGGCTGTATAAGCCGTATTTGACTCAAAGCTTTCGGTGGCAGTAAATGTAGCAGTGTTATCGGCATACGAGACCACTCCTGCTACAGCTGTGGTTCCTTTCACCAAAGTAAAAGTGGTCACGTTGATGGTCGCAGGGTTCATGGGCTCATTAAAGACTATAGATACCGAATTACCTTTTGTTATATTAACTGCATTAGCCAAAGGGCTCGTAGAACTGATAACCGGAACCTCATTGTCAACCTCCGCCACAGTGGTGAAGGTGATCGTGAAGTCGTTTTCCAAAGCAGCACCAAGTTCACTTTCGGCACCCGTCTTGACAGTAGCCGTATACACGGTACTGTTCTTCAGGTTAGCCACTGGGGTCATTGTTAACTTTTTATTGGCATAACTCACTGTTGTCGCAACCTTATTAGTTCCTTCCATGAGTACCACCGTGGTGCTATTTAGGGTTTCAGGATTCATATCAGCCAAGAAATTGAATTGTACAGCAGCCGTAACGGCGATTCCGGTGGCATCATCAGCCGGGGCGGTCGACACCACATCCGGTGACACCAACACTGGGTCTTTGTCCTTGTCACAACCCACGAACATCAAAATGGGTAGTAACGCTAGTACGAGTCCTGATTTAATAATTTTCATAATATTTTCTTTTAAAAAGTGTAATTATCATTACAATGCAAAGGTGAGGCTATTGAAAGCGAAACAGTTACACACTAAAAATTAATCGTTACATATATCACTTGTTCGGCAAAGTGTCCATCCACCCCTATCTTTTTTCCGATGTAGATGGTCTCTGCCGAGGGAGTGACTTTGAATGAATCTAAAGTTATTTCAACACGATGGCATTGCCCTCCATGGTGATAGAACCTGTTCGGGCCAATGCCTTGCCGTCTAGCGTTGCACCGGTGTTGAACGTTATAGATTGCATGGCCATGACGGTGCCTTTAAAAACGGTAGTGGTCCCGAAAGTAGCGCTGCTTCCTACCTGCCAGAAAATATTGGCAGCTTTCGCTCCGCCGGCCAGGATCACCTGTCGGCCGGAAGTGGTAGTCAGCGCACTCGCTATCTGAATAATAAAGACAGCATTAGCATTTCCCTTAGCGTCAAACGTCAGATCCCCGGAAGATATCGCCAGAGAAGAGGTAGACTTATACAAGCCTGGGGTAAGTGTCAACCCACCAATATTTCCTGATAAGACAACGATATCAGTGGATGTTCTACCCGCAGCATCATTGTACGCTGTGGTTAAATCCAATTTGGCCTGATTGGCAATCGCGTCATTAACATGCAAGGTACCGGTGAATTCCCCCGGAGGAAACCCATCGATAGAAGTACCGGGACTCAGCCCAATATCTCCATTAATGGAAGTCGCTCCAGTGTTTGTAACAGACTCTCCGGCTAGTAAGGCCAAACTAGAAGTGCCGCCCATGCTTATGCCAGACTGCACCACAGTCTGAATAGGTATGGTGATCCCTGGAGACGGATCGTCTTTACTGCATGCTCCAAGTAAAATTGTGGATAGCAGAGCTCCTGACTTAAAAAGGCTGAAAATTTTCATTTTGTTTTGGTTTAATTCAATTGCTTGCCCAATTGCCATTAGCATGCCACAACCGGATATTGCAGTCAATCACTTACTGGTCAGCACTTTAAAATTGGGGGTGAATGGTTCGTTTTTCCCGATACGAGAAAGGCGGCTCGTTATAAGAATATCGTAAGGGTCCAAAGCCCTGGTTCAACATGTAAAGCCTTTCTGACCTAACTGACTTTTCAGGTAAACAACAACATGAAGACAGCCGTAGAGCTACCAAAGTAAAATCGAGACAATCGAGCTCCAGTGAAAATCATTTTAGAGACATTTGAGTCACAAAGAATATCTAATGGAAATAAAACCATACCAGGAAACCGATAGGGAGCAACTGCTCGACGTTTGGGAAAAGTCAGTGCTCGCCACCCACCACTTTTTGAGTCCGGAAGACTTCATTTCCATCAAAGCAATGGTAAGGGAGATTGATTTCAGTCGTTTTGAAGTTCATTGCCTTATGGATGAATCACGAGTGATTGGTTTTTTAGGTGTGGCAGAAAAAAAGGTAGAAATGCTCTTTTTGGATCCCCATTACTTTGGTCAGGGATTAGGTAAAAAACTGATAAATTTTGCAATCGTTCAGTTGAAGGCCCACAAGGTAGATGTCAACGAGCAAAATGTGGGTGCAGTAGCTTTTTATGAGAACCTGGGATTTGCTACCTATGAAAGAAGTGACAAAGATGACCAGGGTAATGATTATCCTATCCTGAGGATGAAATTAAGGACACGAAATATTTGAATACTGATAACCCTGCAACGCAGGTCTGGCGCTCTCCGTATAGGCTCAAATGTGAAAACGTATGACACCCGCCAAAGGTGGACTACTAATCAATCAAAATGCCTTATTTGAATTCTTCAATCTATCCGTCCTGAATGGTTGAATCGGGACATTACTTAAAAATAACATGCGAAAATTAATTCTCTACATCGCGGCCTCACTGGACGGCTACATCGCCAAACCCAATGACGATCTGAGTTTCCTTAATCTGGTTCAGATAGAAGGAGAAGACTATGGCTACACTGACTTTGTCTCTTCTGTGGACACGGTAATAGTTGGTAGAAAAACCTACGATTGGGTGATCGGTCAGGGCTATGATTTTCCTCACGCTGACAAGGAATCGTACATCATCACCAGACAAGAAAGGCCGCGAGAAGGGAACCTGACTTTTTACACCGGCAACCTCAAAACCCTGGTAACGGACCTCAAAAAAAAAGAAGGAAAAAACATCTTCTGTGATGGTGGTGCAGAAATCGTCCATCTCTTACTCCAGGAAAAACTCATCGATGAGCTGATTCTATCCATCGTGCCGGTAATCGTGGGGGCAGGAACTCCTCTATTTAAAACAGGCAGGCCAGAGCAGCTTCTGGAGCTTAAGAAGGCCAAAAACTTTGAATCAGGGCTGGTTCAGCTACATTATCAGTTAAAAGAGTAAGTGGCCAGGAGTAGTCAGATTTCCGCCACCCATTCCAGAGATCCATTTATCATTACATATGCATCCATCTAAGTTTACAACAAGGAAACCCGGAGCTAAAGAGCATGGCGTCATAGGTGCGCTGATGGTGGAGGTGTACTCACAGTTGGAGGGATTTCCCACACCGGCGGAGCAGCCCAAATACTATGAAATGCTCTCGAATGTGGGCTCCCTTACTGAAAACCCACACATCCACCTACTGGCCGCTTACTCTCCGGAGCAGGTGCTGGCTGGCTGTGTGCTGTACATCGGCGACATGCAATATTATGGATCAGGTGGCACAGCCACCCAGGTAAAAGACAGTTCGGGATTCAGATTATTGGCAGTGGCTCCTGACTTCAGAGGTCAGGGAATTGGCAGGCTGCTGACGAGGTATTGTATTGAGAGGGCACGCAAGGAGAAACGTCAGCAATTGATTATTCACTCTACCAAGGCCATGCAAGTAGCCTGGGGAATGTACGAGCGCATGGGCTTCGAACGATCCGAGGATTTGGATTTCAGGCAAGGGACACTGGAAGTCTATGGCTTCCGATTACCTCTGGATGATTAACTCAGGGCAAATTTCAGTGTCTTAGTTTATCACTGAGCAATTTCAGCTCTATCATAGAAGCAATACCCGAGATGGCCATAGCACAACCTATGAAGGTGATCATCAAAGAAATCACGAATGAATCCTGCTGACTAAAAACCATAAATCCAATGGCAATAAAACCAATTCCGAAGAAGGCCAGTATGGCATTGACGATTTGAAATTTCTTAATCTTTTCCATAATTCATTAATATTTTCAATACAAAGGAAGACGATTAATGAATATTTCTCAATAGACGCTCAAATAATTAGATAGAGAGCATTTTTAAAAGACTCCCTTTGTAAATGACGTAATTTTCAGGTAGCTTTTTTCCTAAATATTGCCAATTCATCGAACGGTTCATTCCGAACAACCCGAAAGACAATACTCCGTTAGCTTTCAGAAACATTAATTCAACCCATCTCCCGTATGAAAAACCTCCTGAAACTCGAAGAAGTAGCCATGTTTGGCCTTTCTATTTACCTCTTTACTTTGACCTCATTTAGCTGGTGGTGGTATCCTGCGCTTCTGTTGCTTCCGGACATAGGTATGATCGGTTACGCCATCAATACAAGGGTGGGTGCCCTTACCTACAATTTCCTTCATCATAAGGGCATTGCTGTGATCATACTGCTGGCCGGTTGGCAATTTGGAAATGATGTACTGAGTCTTTCGGGAATCATACTCTTTGGACATGCCAGCATGGATCGGGTGTTTGGTTATGGGCTGAAGTACCCGGATCACTTCCAGCATACCAGCCTGGGATGGATGAAACCACAGTCCGTCCCTAATGATGGAAACTGACCTCCAGGTCCCGGATTTCATCCAGTATGCCTCCTAGTCTTTTCTCCATCTCTTCATGAGATACTTTTGTCTTAAGTAGATCAAACATCTCAGCGTAGATATTGATTTCAAAGTCTCTTTTGGTTCCCTCTGAAAGGAATAGGGCCCTCCGAATGATGCCCATGGCGGTGCGCAAAGAAGTGTGTACTTCTGCAGTTTTCCGCTGAGCACAGGCGGTCTGAGCGTATCGCACCTGCACATAGGAAAGCGCCAGTAGCATCTTGACAAAGTGCTCATTCATCTCAATATTCCCAGTATCGGACTTGAGGTCATAGTGAAGCTGAACCAGACTTGGCAGGGCCATATCTATCACCTCCCTGCTGTCTTTATTGTGCAGTTTGTCTCTGAGCAGGTAAATCTGACGAATAGTCGTTGAAAGCTCCTCCTTACTCCGATCCCGGGCACTCTCATCATAATAGAGCTTGGTGTTGAAAATTCTCACCACCGGTTCGCGCGCCAGGTTGGTTAGGCTCACTGGCAGGTGATACGTTTGATACGCATCAATGGCAAAAAGCACATTGAAAATGAACAATATAAAACTGACATACCTGATCAGCGACATTTCAGTGGTTAGTTATCCGAAAGTAATCGTAGTGGCCTGATCTGATCGGGGTGAATCTTGTGAACATGCTCATCTACCAGCACTACTTTCTTATCTATGTGTTTTAGAAATTTCCCCAACTGAGTTTCCAGCATCAACAACTGCCCGTCATACGAATATATGCCAGATTCCTTCTTCAGATCCTCCTTATCACGTTCCAAATCCCTGCGTGTAAGGCATGATGTTTTCAGAAATGAAATGAAGGTATTCATATCAAAGTCTCCTTCCAGTTTTTGAATATCTGACAAGGAGCGCTTGTATTCGTGATGGCTTATATCGGAGGTATTGGCAGTAGGATCCAGAAGCAAGTCCAGTACCAATGAATCATAATGGTGAAGATGTTCTAAGACCGTAATGATGTCATTACGATAATTGGGATTGGCACAGAACTCAGAAAGTCCGTCATAGGTCTTCAGCCCATCAGAGACTTCCAGCCATTTGGCGGTTAACCGATCATACTCAGCTTCTATACTCACAGGAAAATCCTGTGCCTGGAGTGGCCATACCAGCGAAAACACGAGCAGGACACTAAGACATAAATGTGGGTTCTTCATTTTTCAAAATTAGAACACCACACCATGCGGAGGGCTCACACAAATTCTGTAATCTCCTATCCGTAAAAACAACTAGACGAGGACTTATGACACCTGATGAGTTTCATTGATCACATTGGGCATTACCATCACAGGGGCATTGGCCTTAGCGATGATGCCCGATATGTGACTTCCGGGCTCATTGTCTACTCCATTGCTATTTACACCTAAAATAATCAGCTCAAAAGCGTTTGCCTGGATAAATTTGAGGACCTCTCCCTCTACCTCTCCTCCAAGGATCACGGGTTGAATCTTCTTTTTCTGACTTCTTTCCAGGGTCTGACAAAGGTCATCCATCTGTCTCCTTAGTCCCTCCATCAGCTCAAGGTCCCCACTTCTTTCAGATGGTCCCGAGGGAAATACATGAAGCAGGGTGAGACGGGAATTCTCTGGAGCAATGAGCCGTAGGCCCAACTGCACGGCATGCCATGCAGCCAGTGAAAAGTCGGTGGGGATAAGTATCTGATGGAATAAATTCATGGCATTAGGTAAAGAAAAAAGTATCTCACAAAAGTATCGATGCCACTTTTGGGGGTATGTGACGATAGTCAATCCAAAAAATGAAATAAATCAGTACTCTTCTAGGGCTTCTGTCTGGCACCTTTTGTAGGTTTATATTTCAAAGTCAAAATCCGGAAACCTCACGTTTATGCCGATCAGCAGCGAATACCTTACTTCTTCCAATGGACTCCAACTGCTTAATAAGATTTTTCTCGGAGCAGGTGAGGGTATTATCATCGTTGATAGTGAAGGAAAAATCCGGCTCATCAACAAGCGAGCAGAGGAGATTTTTGAATATGAGCAAAACGAGCTGATGGGGAGGGTCATTGAAGATCTAATTCCCAAAAAATATCACAAACAGCACGTCCCTCACCGAACCGAATATATTGCCCATCCAGTGACCAGACCTATGGGCATAGGACGTCACCTCACCGGGCAGAGAAAATCGGGCAGCGAGTTTCCTGTGGAAGTAAGTCTTAGCTATGTCATGCATGAGGATGAGAAGCTGGTGGTGGCATTCATTTCGGATATTACCAGAAGAAAAGAGCAGGAAGACGCCCTGAGGGAGAGCGAAGAAAAGCTAAAGCAGTACACCGCGGAGCTCGAGTCTAAAGTACAGGAGCGTACCCAGGAACTAGAGCATCTCAACCTGGGGCTCAAGAGCCAGATAAGAGAGCGCAAGCTGGCAGAAGCCGCCCTGCATTCCAGTCTGGAAGAGCTAAAGAAAGCAGAGAAAGAGATACTCAATGCCCTGGAAAAGGAAAAAGAGCTCAATGAGATGAAATCAAGGTTCATCTCGATGGCCAGTCACGAGTTTCGCACGCCACTCACCACCATCCACTCCTCCGCTAATCTGGTGGCCAAATACACGGAAACCGAGCAACAGGCCAACCGTGACAAGCATGTGAACCGGATCAAATCTGCTGTGAATAACCTCACCAATATCCTGAATGATTTTCTTTCCCTTGAAAAACTGGAAAGTGGTGCCATCACTATGAAAGTAGAGGCCTTCAATATGACTGGCCTATTCAGGGAGGTGGAAGAAATATTCGAACAAGGCCTGAAAAAAGATCAACAACTAAAAATCACCATTGAGGAGGGCTTGACTGAAGTGGTTTCTGACCCACACATTCTAAAAAACATCATAATCAACCTCATCTCGAATGCCATTAAATATTCAGATGAGGGAAAGACCATCACCGCCACCACCTCCCGGGTGAAAGACCGCATTCAGATTTCCATCAAAGACGAGGGGATCGGCATCCCGCTAGAAGAGCAAAAAAACCTCTTTCAGCGGTTTTTTAGGGCCGACAATGCCTCCAACATCCAGGGCACCGGCCTTGGATTGAATATTGTGAAAAGGTACCTTAACCTCATTCACGGAAATATTACTTTTACCAGTAAGGAAAACCAGGGCAGCGAGTTTGTGATTTCTTTTCCTATACAACCCTGATCAATCAAAGTCATGAAAAAGAAGATACTCATCATCGAAGACCAGTTGGAAGTACGGGAAAACATAGAAGAACTCCTACTACTTTCTCACTATGAGCCTATCACCGCGCCAAACGGCAAAGAAGGTGTAAAGAAGGCCCTGGAGCACAAACCAGACCTGATACTTTGTGACATCATGATGCCGGAGATGGATGGCTATGAGGTGCTCTACCTGATTGGCAAAAATCCTGAGATCGCGTCTACTCCGTTTATTTTTCTTACGGCAAAGGCCGAAAAGACAGATTTCCGAAAAGGAATGAACATGGGTGCGGACGATTACATCACCAAACCCTTCGAAGAAATGGAGCTCCTGGGAGCCATAGAGCGAAGACTGGAGAAATTCAGTCGACTCTCAAGCAACGAATCCCTACAGGAATTTGTAACCAGAGCCAAAGAATACCATGAGCTGAAAGACCTGGAAAACAGTGGAAAAACACGTTCTTTCAAGAAAAAAGACATTATTTATCGACATGGAGACTTTGCCTCTTATGCCTACAAAATCAAAAAAGGGAAAGTAAAAACCTATCAGATCAATCCGGATGGTAAGGAATTTATCCTTGACGTACTCTCAGACGGAGATTTTCTTGGCGAGAATGCTCTCATTCAGGACACTGAGCGCACGGAATTTGCGCAAGCACTCGAAGAGACTGAGCTGATATTAGTTCCTCGTAAAGACTTTCAGGATCTGATTTTCCAAAACCGGGAAGTCTCAGGACAGTTTATCAAAATGCTTTCTAAGAATCTACTGGAAAAAGAACATGGCCTGGTGGAAATGGCCTATGATACCGTGAGAAAACGTACTGCAGATGCGCTCATGAAGCTCTTCAATAAGTACGAGGAAGATCACTTTGATGTGTCACGCTCAGACCTGGCCAGCATGGTAGGTACAGCCACAGAGTCTGTGATCAGGATACTTTCCGAGTTCAAGAAAGACGGATTTATCAAAATAGAGGGTAGTACCATCCACGTACTCCATCCAGAAAAACTGAGTGCCGTTCGGTTCTGACCTAATAGTGGTCATGTGCACTGTCACTGATCTTCCTGACAATTGTCATAAGACCGTTTGCACGTAGTTTATTTCTTTGTAGCATGAGATATACCCTGTTTTTCAGTGCACTTATCTGGAGTAGTCTACTCTCAGCTCAGCCATCCCATCACGAGGTGACCATTAGTTCAGGACGCTTCATCCTGCAGGGCACCACCAACCTCAATACATTTGAATGTACATTGAGTCAAGCTCTCCCGTGCAAGCCCATAGTGGTGAAGACCACCAGTGAGGCACGCCAGATTCGTTTTGAGGGGTTAGAACTCAAATACCCAGTATCAGAGTTTGATTGCGGACTGGAAGCCATGAGTCAGGACTTGCGAAAGACACTGAAAAGCGATGCTTATCCGTATCTGCTACTTCGGATCAATGACATCCAAATCAAAAATGAAAGTCAGGAAGTCGCTAAACTAACAGTGGTCTCCTCGGTCACTATCACATTGGCAGGAAAATCACACGATGCACTGGTGGAAAATGGACTGGTGATCAATCACTCTGAGGGGGCGCTTACCCTGGCGGGCACACAGCATCTCAGCATGCATGATTTTGACCTTGAGGCTCCCACCAAATTTTTCGGAATGGTGAAAGTAAACGATGAGCTCAATGTCTCCTTTGAGCTAAGAATGGAAGTGAAATCGCTCGACTGAGTGCAGTCGCGCGATTCCCTCCTCTATTATCAGTTTGAGCGATTTCTGCTCGAATTACTTCTATTTGATCTTCTGAAATTTCCCTTATTCGAATCCCTGGGTTTAGACGATTGCGATCGCTGAAAAGACCCCTTTTTAGGCTCTTTCTTGATATCAGCAGCGGTCTCTGTAGGTTCAAATCCCCTTAACACCTCACTATCAAGCTTCAAACCAAGCAACTTCTCTATGCCCTTCACATATTCGATCTCATCGAGCGATACCAGGGAAATGGCCTCACCACTAGCTCCTGCCCTACCTGTACGACCTATTCGGTGTACATAATCTTCAGGTACATTGGGTAGCTCGTAATTGATCACGTGAGGCAAGAGCGGGATATCCAACCCACGAGCGGCAATGTCCGTAGCCACCAACACCCGCACTGTACCCTTCTTAAACCCTGCAAGGGCTTTGGTGCGCGCTCCCTGGCTCTTATTGCCATGAATCTCCGCAGCAGTCAGCCCGTTCTTGGTGAGTATTTTACCCAGCTTGTTCGCTCCGTGCTTTGTACGGGTGAACACCAATACCTGCTGCCAGTCACCTTCAGCAATGAGCTTGGTGATCAATTGTGCTTTCTTGCTCTTGTCTACTCTGTAAATTTTTTGATCCACTTTCTCTGCAGTGGTATTCTCCGGAGTTGCCTCCACCAGTACAGGATGATTCAGAATTCCATTGGCCAGCTGCTTGATTTCTCTTGAAAACGTAGCTGAGAACAACAGATTTTGTCTCTTTTCTGGGACCAAAGCAAGAATTTTCTTGATATCTCTCAGGAAGCCCATGTCCAGCATGCGATCTGCTTCATCCAGCACCAGTATCTCTACTTTGGCAAGTGATACAGCTTTCTGATTGTACAGATCCAATAAACGCCCTGGTGTAGCCACCAGTATGTCCACACCATTTCTGAGTGCCCTGATCTGTGGATTGGCATTAACGCCACCAAAAATCACTGCTGATCGCAGATGAAGAAACTCACTGTATGTGTGTACATCCTCATGCACCTGTGCAGCCAGCTCACGCGTTGGTGTGAGTATAAGTGCACGAACAACTGGTCTGCTTTGCTGTCGGCCTTCGGCCAGTAGCTGCAGCATCGGCAAAGCAAACCCGGCAGTCTTGCCTGTGCCTGTCTGAGCTGATGCCAGTATATCCTTTCCTTGCAAAATGAGTGGAATGGCCTTTTCCTGAATTGGAGAAGGGGTACTATATCCTTTTTTGTTGACTGCATGCAACAGGGATTCGGATAGTCCCAAAGATTTAAACGACATATAAATTGTTTGTGAAACGACAATTTATTTTAAATGTCATTTCTTTGTAAGCCACAAAAGTACACCTTATTTATTCAGCATCAGGTTAAGATTTCATTTACCCGGGGAATAATACCTATTTCAGACCGCATATAAAGGAAGAAGCGGAGCATCTACTGGCCCAACCTACCAGTAAACACTCCGCTCTTACAACTAAAATGAGAAGCCACCTCCCGAAGGAGGCGGCCACTCAACTAAACAGGCTACTAAAATCCAATGGTGGCTTCAATCACTACACCATTAAATTCTGCTCCCTGATATTGGCTGCCATTCCATCCGGCTCCATCATATGTTTGCTTCACATATTCTATTTTCGCCAGTACGTTTTTGGTCATGAACCAACCTCCTCCAAAATTGATTCGCTGTGTGTCCCGAGCAGCAGCTGCGTCGGTCATTTCACCGCTTACGCTATTGAAACGGCCACCAAGGTATAATTGCTCCTCACCACCAAATCTGTAAAGCGCCTCTGCTCCAAGCTGTGTGAAGCTACCACCTACGGCATCATCACCATTGCTTGTTACTTCAAACACTCCGAAGAACTCAAGGCCTTTGAACTTCACAAATGGGTTGATCTGAAAGGCTGTCTGGTATTTGAAGCCAGGATTGAATCTTGGAGAAAAGTCACTGCTGGAAATGGTCTGAGTACCTAACAACTGGTAGTATCTGCCACCGGCACGGTCACCGTTGTATAGGTAGTCTCTGGTGCCTTTGTCAGAGCTGCTGTAGAAAGAGCCAGTCAAACGAAGACGTAGGTCATCATTGATCTGGTCATCGTAGCCCAGTTTACCGAAGAGCACAAAGCCATCATCACCTGGTAGTGGACTCTGATTGAGTCGGCCATTGGTGGCTCCAAGTACTCCTATAAAACCTGATGTATTGATGGTCAGTTCAGCGAATGGCTCTGTGGTAAAAGAGTCCATGATGTAATTGCCCACAAATGGATTGAAAATAGCTCTGGCATTATCGGATCTTCTGAAGTGTGCATCTCCATAGTTGAACTCGTCCATACCTACACGGATGGTTGCTACATTCATGAAGCCACTCATGAAGTCTTTGCGGATAAAATCGAGTTTATCGATCTGAATATATCCACCCTTCACATAGGCTTCAGTATGGTGTCTGGAAGAGAGATAGGTACGCAAGTGCATTCTCATACCATCCGCCAGCTGTACATCCAGGTTCAGATTGGCAGTAGGCAGGTTAAAATTATTGGCCAATTCTGTTAAAGAGTCTCCTGCATTGGTTTGAGAAAGTCCCTGAAATTGCATGGCAAAATCGCCACCCACACGCACTTTCACACCGGTGAATTCCACATCATTCTCCTTTGACGTCTCAAATACATTGAGACCATCTTTGTCATTGGCTCTGAAATATTGCAGCGCTGGCTGCTGAGCGTAAGCAAACACCACTCCTGTCAGAAACAGGGCTGTTAAGATTGATTTGAGCTTGAAGTTTTTCATGATTGATTTAGTTTAGATAGTCTGTTTATTTGTTGAGTAAAAGCTGATATTGGATGGTCACCTGATCACCTGTAGTGAGGCTTCCAAACATAGCTGTCGGTGGGTCTATCCCATACTCCGACATTTTGATAGATACTTCTCCGTTCACCTGCACAGTACCGGCACCTTTGATAGTGGTCTGCGCTTCGAGTGAGATGGTTCGTGACACCCCTGCAAGGGTGAGTACACCCAGTCCTTCGGCCTTACTGCCAGATAGCGCCAGCGATTCGGCGGTGAAATAGACTGTGGGAAATTTTTCGCTCTTCAGCGCATCGTAGGTCTTATCGTCCATAATGGATTTTCCACTTTTGATAGACTTTACATTCACCTCTACCTTGAGGTTGTTGATGAGGTTTTCTCCCATGGTACCAGAGACCACAAAATCGCCAACCTTGGATTCCCAATCGTGAAGGCTGGAGGTACCCAGAATGGTCATAGTGCTCTGTGATGGGACTGTCTTAAACTCCCACTGACCGGCGGTCAGTCCTGATATAAGGAGGAGTGTTAGTAAGAATTTCATTGTGTTTTGTTTTAGTTGATAAGGCGAAGGTAGAGGGGTACACGAACGTGAGGTATGACGAAACCAGTGAGACCGGATGATCTTGATCAACCATTTGATTGACCCTTGTTAGGAGAAAAACTGACGTAACGCAGTAATTGGTGATATGATGCGTTTGGTTTATTTTAAGGCCTAAAAACTGACCTGTATGAAAAAGACTGATTCAAAAGAAGCACCACAAAGTGTGGATGAGTACATCGCAGATTTCCCCATAGAAGTGCAGGAAATCCTGAAGGCAATCAGAAAGGTTATTCAACAGGCTGCACCGGAAGCTACTGAATCCATCAGCTATGGCATCCCCACCTTTTCTCAAAATGGAGCACTTGTTCACTTTGGGGGATATAAGCAGCACATAGGCTTCTACCCTGCACCAAGAGCGATCGAAGTGTTTAAAGAAGAGCTGTCAGGATATGAAGGTGGAAAAGGAACCATTAAGTTTCCCTTGAACAAACCGATCCCCATGGAACTGGTCACCCGAATCGTTCAATATCGGTTGGCAGAGAACCTCAACAAGTCGAAAAACAAAAAAGCCAGCTCCTGATATGATCAGGAGCTGGCTTCTACCCTAAATAGAAGGCTTTTTATTGTTTCTTCATTACACCCTTGCCTGTAGCCGCCCAGAAAATACCTCCATAGATGTGCTCAAGAAATATGGCATCAGAATAGGTCTCCGCCATATGCCCCATGGCTGTATAGAAGGCCCTCCCTCCATCAAAATCGTGATACCATGCTACCGGATGAAAGCCATTCATCCCCTTAGCTTCTTTCTCCCCCCACTTGGCTTTCACATCATATGTTGACTCATCCACGGTGATCAGGTAATTGAGATTATCCACTTTTTCTTCTCCAAACTCATACCATTCATCTGTCCACCAGCGCATATCAGGCATGAGCTGCATCCCTGGAAAATTACGATCCTCTACCCTGATGGCTGCAGTCTGACGGTGTGGGTGAATGTAGAACATACGGCCAATGAGTTGATTGTACCATGGCCAATCATACTCCGTATCTGAAGCCGTGTGAATCCCCACAAAGCCCTTTCCAGATTGAATAAACCGCTTAAACGCTTCCTGTTGCTCGTCATTCAGGATGTCCTGAGTAGTCATCAGAAAAATGACAACATCATATTCTGCCAAAGCTTTATCATTAAAAACCCTGGAGGCATCCTGATGCCAGTCAAGCGCAAAGTCATTGCGCTCCGCCAGCCACCGCATGGCATCCACACCCTCATTCACTGCTTCGTGATGGTATCCCGCCACTTTGGTGAAAAGCAGGGCCTTAAACTGCTGCCCAAATGAGGTAAGTGACACCATGGAAAAAAGGACGAACATTATTGTAATTTTTCTTTGCATAATCTCTGACTTGTTTTGAGTTAATGGAGTTTTGAATAAATCCAACCTGGAAAAGGTACAGAAGTCGAAAATAATAAAAATATGAATGGTGATAGAATAAAACGGTAGCATTATCGGAGAATAACCAAATGATCCATTAACTATTGACATTTAGTTCCCTATCGCTTTTCTTCTTAAGGCCTTTTTCATACCCAAATGCATAGGTTAGTTTTGCCCTCTCTGATGAAAAAGAAGAATACAAAAACCATTGAAATTGAAATCATTAATTATGGAGCGTATAGCGAATGGGATCGTGTGAGCAATGAGCTCCCTAAATTTATGGCTCTGGCAAACACCGTAGATGCAGTAATTGGTGCTGAATTCGGAATGATCGTGGAGATCCGAAAGGCCAAAGGCCGATATCTTGATTTCTTGATAGAACACCCTCCATTTACGGATGAAACCGGTGCGGTAGAGCCTCCATTTAGGGGCACATTCCGGGTGAAGCACAACCCATTTCAGTTTTTCCTAGGGGACTCCATATGGGCACCGGTGGAGGATAAAAGAGGCCCATGGAAGCTCTCCATCTTACTGGAAGATGAAGTGATTATTTCTAAAACCATCATGATCACCTAAGGAATCAGAATTAACTCCCACAATTGATCGTGTGTAAAACCGTATTCATTCGAAAACATATTGATCATTATACGCTATCTGATAAGCCTGAAGGAAGCCAAGGTATTCCTCCCTAAACGTCTTATGACCATGGTGCTCTTCCTGGGTTTTGATATAGTTGATCACATTTTCCTTCTGGGACTGGCCAACGGTAAAGGCTCCAAACCCATTCTGCCATGCAAATTTGCCAATGGTTAGCCCTTTTTCATTGATGAATTTGGAGGAATTGGACTTGATGTCTCTGACCAGATCAGATAGGGCTATGTCCGGCTTCATCCCAATAAGAATATGCAAATGATCCGGCATACCATTAATAATCATTAATTTCTGTCCCTGGTTGGTGACTATGCCGGTGATGTATTTATAGAGTTCTTCCTTCCATTTTGGTGAGATCATGTTTTGACGGCCTTTGACTGCAAAAACCACATGAACATATAGCTGAGTATAGGTATTGGCCATGAGTAGGTTCAATAGGACAAGTGAATCTATCATAATTTTATGATTTTTATTCAATCTCCTACTTCATGAGCACCAGAAGTGCCAAATATTAATAGCGCCAACGATGCGAATCCCCTGAGCTTCGGAGGAGCGACACAATCCTCCCCTCAAATCTTAATCAATCAAAAACATTGCATCTCAAACACCGACATGTCGCTGCTATGCAGCTTCTAAAAATAACCAATCTCAGCCTATTTAATATCCCGCTCCTACGGAGCTTCATATCGTCGGCATCAGAGGTGCCGCATGTTAATAAAAACAACAAACAGACACCATCAAAGCTCCAGCGGAGGGCATAATCCGTTCTCCAAATCCTTTACGATCGGCATAATCAGAGCGATCTATCAACATTTGCACACCAAAACTGTCCATTTCGATACCGATACGTTTAATGTTTCTCTTTTATCTTGACCCTCAAATCAAAAACAAACATCCATGAATCTCCTGTTACCAAAAACATTCTTCTTTGTCGCCATATTGTTCGTTACCCTGGAAGCTAGCGGACAAAACTATAAGCCTCAGGTAAAAACCGACCACATCGCTATCGTAGTAGCAGACCTACCTGCGAGTGCCCAATTCTACTCGGAAATATTAGGTCTTAACGAAATAACCAACCAGACTAAAAAACCCAATATCCGTTGGTTCACTTTCGCTGATGGTGTGGAACTACACCTCATCAACCGAAGTAAAGAAGGCATTCAACTCATTAAAGATGTACACCTTGCCCTGGCCGTAAATGATTTTGATGCTTTTGTGAACATGCTTCGTGAGAAGAAGGTAAATTTTGAAAACTGGCCTGGAGAAGCCAATAGCACGAATTCCAGGCCCGATGGAGTCAAGCAAGTTTACATTCAGGACCCTGATGGATACTGGATTGAAATCAATGATGCCGAAAGGTTTTGACCTTATGGAAATTGTTCGTTTTGACCATTCAAACATCGATCAGCTAACAAAGATGATCGTGGAGTTGTGGCCTGAGTGTAAGTTAGACCAGGAATATACCAACTGTGTAAAAGCGATGGAATCTGAAAGAGAATGCTACTTTCTGGCCAGAGCGCATGGTCAGTACATTGCATTTATTTACCTCAATCTGCGATTTGATTATGTGGAAGGTGCCAGTTCATCCCCTGTTGGATACATTGAAGGCATATATGTAAAACCAGCCTTCAGAAAACAAGGTGTGGCCAAAATGCTGATCGAGCGAGCTGAGAAATGGTGCCGAGAAAAGGGTACCAGTTTTCTGGGTTCTGACACTGAAACCGACAATTTAGATAGTGTTGCTTTTCATCAGAAGGTTGGATTCAAAGTCACCAATCGGCTGGTCACTTTCATCAAGAAACTCACTTAAAAAAAGAGCGCCACATGTCCAGTGTGACGCTCATCCAACCAAAAATAACAACCTCAGAGTACTCTGAATCGCTCGAATGCCTCCTGCTCCAACCGCGCCTGATGATCAGGGTGAGCGATCCTTATTAATGCTTTGGCCCGCTCCCTCAGGTTTTTGCCGTAGAGTTCTGCCACTCCATATTCTGTGACAATGTAATGAACGTGTGCTCTGGTGGTCACTACCCCTGCGCCCTCTTTCAAAAACGAAGCTATCTTACTCTCACCCCTTGAGGTAGTAGAAGGCAAGGCAATGATGGGCTTACCTCCGGGAGAGAGCGAAGCTCCCCGGATAAAATCCATTTGGCCTCCAACTCCCGAGTAAATACGCGTACCTATTGAATCCGCGCTCACCTGACCAGTAAGATCCACCTCGATGGCGCTGTTCACACTAATCATATTGGGCATTCGCCTGATCACCGCTGTGTCATTCACATACTGAATGTCCAACATCCGCACTATCGGATTATCATCCACAAAATCGTATAACTTTCTGGATCCAATCATAAACCCGGACACAATCACGTCCTTATGCCTGGTCTTGTACTTATTGGTAATAACCCCGTTTTCTACCAGCGGGATCACCCCATCGGAAAACATTTCGGTGTGCACACCTAAATCCTTATGATTGCCCAGACAGGAGAGCACCGCATCAGGAATGGCCCCAATGCCCATTTGCATCGTAGCTCGGTCAGGAATCATCTCTGCAATGAATTCTCCCATCTTTTTCTCTTCAGGAGTGATCGGATGGCCAATTAACTCTGGAAGTGGCTCATCCACCTCCACGCAGGCTGTGAACATATCCTTATGCAACAACCCATCTCCATGTGTCCTGGGCATGCGGGGGTTAACTTGTGCAATCACCACCTTGGCCATATCCACCGCAGCTTTGGTAGCATCTACTGAGATCCCCAAAGAGCAATACCCATGGGCATCAGGTGGTGAAACCTGCACCAGGGCCACATCCACTTTTATGATTCCTGATCGAATCATTAATGGAATTTCACTTAAGAAGCAGGGGATATAATCCGCATAACCCTCCTGGGTAGCTTTCCGGCAATTGGCTCCCAAAAAGAAGGAATTCACCCGGAAGCTATTCGAGTACTCCGGCTTGGCGTACGGCGCTGGGCCCTCTGTATGCAAGTGATAAATTTTGACTCCTTCGAGTTCTGAATGCCGGTCGGTCATGGCCTCTACCAACACATTGGGTGTAGCCCCTGCTGTGTGAATAAATACATGGTCACCAGATTTGATGTTGCGGACTGCTTCTGAAGCAGACATTGAGTTTCTCATTATTACAGTTATTTGATTGAAGCTATTAATTGATTGATTCGGTCATTCCGCATCAATATTTTTTCATCTTTCCTTGAGTAGAAATAATATAGGAACAGTCATATATACGCGCACATTGTTTCCTCGCTGCTTACCAGGAATCCATTTGGGGCTGTTTTCAAGCACTTTCACAGCTTCCTCGTCACATCCACCCCCAATGCCTTTTACCACTTGTACGTCCGTAATACTTCCGTCCTTCTCTATTACAAACCTCACAAACACCCGCCCACTGATATCTAGTCTCTTAGCCAAATCAGGATACACAATGTTTTCAGCAACAAAAGCATAAAACGCCTTCAATCCTCCCGGAAACTGTGGCTGATCCTCTACAATCTGGAAGATCTCCTCAGCTTTTTCCTCTTCAGGCTCTTCCAGTACCACGTCATACATCACGTCCTTTACGGCCATATCCTCAGTAAGCTCCACATCCAAATCAAATTTCACTTCGTCTAAGACTTCCGCATCATCTATCTCCCTGAGTACAAATACTTCTACCCTCTTAGGTGGCGGTGGCGGGGACTGCAAACTTGGGGGCACCTCCAGTATTTCGTCAAAATCTGAACTCACATCGCCCAAATCCACCATTTGAGTTTCATCATAAATCTTCCAATTGAAAGCAATAACGGCAAAGAGAAGACTCAAGCTGAGACCGATGAAAAAGAACAACGGCCGACGTTCGGCATCCATCTTTTCCCTTGACCTTTTGAGGTCTAGTAAACCTTGGTATTGATTAACCCTACCTTGCTTGTGCAGCATTTCATTGGCTTGAATGGCCTCTGACAGGCCACCTTCGTGAGGGTCTACATGAGGCTTTGGAGGTGTGAGCGTCTTCATGATTTTGTTGGTTAAATAATTAGGCTAAGATCAATGGAATTGGCCCGCATAACTATGACGAACCTCAATCATCCAACTGATAGTCGTCAATCAGGCTTCTCGATTTTGTTCACTTCATACACTCAGTTCGCTTACTTTTTATTTTCTTTAATTCGTGAATTCGACCAAGGCTGTTTTTGAGCGTTTTGTCCCGGAAAACTCAGTGACGTACTGTTGTAAATTGCTCGACTATTTTGGTTTTGAGTTTAAAATCAAAAAAAGCCGGCAAACCAAACTCGGGGATTACAGGTACACCCCAAAAACCAAAAAGCACACCATCACCATTAACAATGACTTGAATCAATTTTCCTTTCTCGTCACTTTCCTGCATGAAGTGGCTCACCTTGTCACTTTTAATGCGCACGGTCGAAAGGCCGCACCTCACGGGCAAGAATGGAAGGATAATTTCAAAAAGATTGCCACACCAGTGCTCAATGAATCTGTGTTTCCGGCACCTGTACTACTGGCGCTTACCAACTATTTTAAAAACCCTAAAGCTGCAAGCTGCTCGGATCCAATCCTTTACAACGTTCTGAAAAAATTCGATGGTCCCTCCGACCTGATTCCTCTGAGCAAAATACCTGTTGGTCACTCATTTGAATTCAATGAAAAAGTCTATAAAAAATTGGAAAAGAAAAGAACCAGAAGCCTCTGTATGGAAGAACGATCCGCCAGACGCTATCTCATATCTGAAGTCGCTCAGGTGATGCTGATTGAAGACTAACTGGCAATGAAAGATTAAGGCTATATAACTATTCAATTATCAGATTGATATATTCCAAGGTTTGTAGTAAATTGAGTGTTTTGTTACCAACCAGCATCATTAATGTCCAACACAGTTTCCATTTACAACTTTAAGGGAGGCGTAGGGAAAACCACTACCGCACTCAATCTTGGAATCAGTTGGTCGAGATCCTTTAAGGTTCTCCTTATAGACTTTGATCCTCAGTGTAACCTCACCAATGCCATTACTATAGAGGAACCAAGAAACACTATTTATAACAACATCAGAAATCTGCTGCATGATCATGACCCGGATATTGAGCCGCTGGAAATCACACCTTATCTGCACATCATTCCTGGAGATTTTCAAATGACTCAGATTGAATCCAATAATCAGTTTATTTCATTTGGCACAGGTATCATTGCCCGCCTTCTTAGCTCTCAGCGAAGGGAATATGACTTTATCATTATGGACTGCCCTACCAACTTTGGGGTACTGGTCAAAGCCATACTTGGGAGCTCCAAAAACATCCTCATACCGGCGCAAGCCGATAGTTTTTCCATCACCGGCATACAAACGCTGATGGGCTACCTGAATATGGTAGAGAATAGCCTTCTCAATATTCTTGGCGTATTTTTCAATATGTATAACAACAACCTTATCCTGTCTCAGGAAAAATTTAATGAAGCCAAGAACTCTTTTGGCAACCTCATATTGGATACCACTGTGAGCCGATCCATTAAGGTAGGCGAAGCACTGGATATTGGTCAGGCCATCAGTGACTATTCACCTGACAATACTGCCGCCGTAGAGTTTATGAAATTGAGTGATGAATTGCTGGCCAAGTTTCTTGGGAATGTTTCCAGCCATGTAGTACTGGAGAATCTCAACCTTCAGGAATAAAGCTAAAAGAGTGCTCTCATAACCAATAAAAAAAGGAATCTCCACCAATGAAGATTCCTCTTTTCATCCAAGATGTTTATCAGGATCAGTTTTTTCCCCCTTCTACGTCAAGTTTCTGACTCTGGGGTTGTAATACATTTCCATCACTGTCTATGGCGATCACTTCACCATAACCCAGTGCCTTGATCTCCGCCATGATCTTCTTGCTATCCCCTACCACCAGCCAGGTCATTTTTTGAGGATCGATGATTTCTTTGGCCAACTTTTGAACCTTGGAAAGCTCCAGGCTTTGCACCTCGCCGGCATAGGTCTGATAGTAGTCATCGGCAAGACCATACCTCACTATGTTAGCGATAGACCCTTCCACGGCATTCATGGTTTCCCACTGACCGGGCAGGCTGAGTATTTCATTGGTTTTGGTCTTTTCAAACTCCTCTTTAGTGGCCGGATTGTCACCTATATACCCCTTGAGTTCGCCCATGATCTCCTTCATAGATGGAGCAGTCTGGTCGGTCTGTACAGGCGCATAAGCCAGGAACGGACGCTGACCTTTGGCCGAATAAAGGAATGTAAATGCTCCGTATGCCCAACCTTTATCTTCCCGTAGATTCATATTCACTCTGGAGGTAAACTCCCCTCCAAGAATATTATTCATCATACTCACTCCTATTTCGCTGACCTCACCATAGGGTTTGGTCAGGTGTCCTGTGATGATCACTGACTGGAGTGCATCTGGCTTATCCATCACATATATCTTGTTCTTATTGGGGGCACCCACCATTTCCAGGTTCTTCTTGGGTACCTCTCCTGACTTCCACTTCTTGAAGTTCAGCTCCAGTTTTTGTTTCAGGTCGTCCATGGTGATATCCCCCACTGCTACAATGGTGGCGTTATTGGGTTTAAACCAAGTCTCATAAAACTTCATCAGGTCCTCGCGAGTCATGGCAGACACAGTGGACTCATATCCCGAGCCGGTCAGCGGGCTACCGTAGGCATGATCCTCGCCATATAAAAATTTTGGCAGGGTGCGGAGAGCCATAGACACCGGGCTTTTCTTTTCATTCTGTATCCCCACTATCTGTTGCTTTTGCAATCGCTCAAAATCAGCTTGTGGGAAAGCCGGGTTCAGCACCACATCTGCAAATAGGGCCAACGACTGATCGAAATTATTCTTTAATGAAGAGAGGGTAACATAGGACTGATCCAAATTAGCACCGGTATTGAGTTCAGCACCCAAAAGGGCCAACTCCTCATTGATCTGCAGTGCTGTACGGGCCTTAGTGCCCTCATCCAGCATGTCCATGGTGAGGTTGGCAGTACCGGCTTTGGCATACTGATCTGCGGCATAGCCAGCATCAAATATCATTCTGAACTCGATGAGCGGAACGGTATTTCTCTGAGCAAGCACCACTTTCATCCCATTAGAAAGTGTTGCACGCTCCAGTTTTGGAAAAGCCACGGTCGCAGCTGGCCCCACCTCCGGCAGTGCGGAGCGATCCACATCCTTACCGGTCGTCTCATAGTCAGGAAAAGGGTTGATATGCAATACGTATACGCCATCGCTCAGCCACTTGTTAGCCACAGACTTAACACTACTGATGGAAGCTTCCTTCATTCCCTGCAGGCGTGTTTTGTAGAAATCAGGCGACCCACCGTAAACAGCATTCATGGCGAGGATATCAGATTTTCCACCGAATCCACCAATCCGCTCAATGCCACGGGTAAACCCGGCAAAAAAGTCAGTTTTGATACGCTTCAACTCTCCTGAGGTAGGGCCTTCCTTCAGAAATTTAGCTAGCTCCTCTTTGATCGCATTTTCCACTACCATATTGTCCACACCCGGCTTCACATTGGCCTGGATCACAAATATGCCGGCGATTTCATTTTCCCAATTGTAAGCACTCACACTTGTAGCAATCTGCTCATCATAAACCAGACGCTTATAAAGACGTGAATTTTTCCCTGAAGCAAGTGCATCAGCAACAAAGTCAAGATTGAAAGCATCGGGATTGCCCCACTCGGACACATTCCAAACCATGTATATACGCGACTGTGGTACTCTGTCCTGCTGCACCTGACGAATCTCCCCAGTTCTCTTGGCCACATAAGAACCATAATGAGTAACCGGAGGACCTGATGGAATGTCTCCAAAGTAATCGACTACCTTTTGGTAAATCTCCTCCGTATTAACATCTCCAGCGATCACCACTACTGCATTGGCAGCTCCGTAATAATCATTGAACCATTGCTTTACGTCATCCAGAGCTGCCGCATTGAGGTCCTCCATGGAACCAATGACTGTGTGGTTATAAGGGTGTCCATTCGGAAAGCAGGACTGTGTCACAAGGTCAAAAAACTTACCATAAGGCTGATTCTCTCCCTGGCGCTTTTCGTTTTGCACCACGCCTCTTTGCTCATCCAGCTTTTCCTGAGAAATGGCGTCCTTGAAGTGTCCCATTCGATCGGACTCCATCCAAAGTGCCACATCCAAAGCTGACTTGGGCACGTTTTGGAAGTAATTGGTTCGATCAAAATTGGTGGTACCATTCAGGTCTGTGGCTCCGATTCGCTCCATGGCCTGGAAATAATCATCATCAAAATTTTCACTTCCATTGAACATCAGGTGTTCAAAAAGGTGAGCAAAACCTGTCTTACCAAATTTTTCATTTTTGGAGCCCACATGATACCATACATTCACGGCTGCTATGGGCGCCTTATGATCTTCATGCACGATAAGCGTGAGCCCATTGCTGAGCACAAACTTTTGATATGGGATATCAAGCTGCGACAGATCAAAGTCAAACTTTTCAGTTTCCTGAGCTGAGAGGGCATTCACTAAGAACAGCCCCACTAAAAACATTAGGTGAGTAGTTTTTTTCATAATCATGGTTTTTGATAATGTATCACAGATTTAACTCTTTAAATCTGGAAAGACAAGCACTGAATAGCAAACGGTAAAATCTCCTGTCTAATGGTTACAGATCACCCATCTGCAAACGCCTCTGCATCAGCTGACTGACTCCCGCAAAAAAAACAGTGGGCGTCATTGTGCGCCAATTAACCACCTTAAGATGTCCACCAAAATTGACGTAAGAATCAATCTCAAACCGAGCCATTTCCTCCTCTACAAAGTCACGGAAATTGATGGCTACGATCCAACCATCCTCTACCTCCTCAAACCATTCCTCATAGTAGCTGTCGTCACTGCCATGAAAATTGAGAATGTTCTCGCCTATCAGGATGAACTTGTTGATACCAGTGTGCATCACATGCTCTACCACATTTCGCTTGAGGTGCATGATATCATTGTTAATGGCATCATTCCATTCTCCAATCAATTCGATGATAATAAAACCTTCTTCATAATTGGCAAAAAGCACCTTCATGTAAAGTGTTTCGGAACCAAAAAAATCCCAGGCCGGATCTATAAAATACCCATAGATATTCTCAGAATACAAGTCGTAGTTGTACTCCTTTCCATAAAAAGGGGATTGAGGATCCTCACTGGCATCGTAGTACTGCTGCCAATTATGATATGGTTCTATCTGATGCAAATCATTCTATGATTATTCGATTATAAAATATCCGCCCCTCTTTATCAAGAGTGAGTAGATACATGCCGGATTGCAATTCCTCAACACTGAGGGTTCCTTCCGTCACCTGGGCTGTTTTTACTTTTTTGCCTTGTAAATCAAAAAGCGACAAGTTTACCGGGTAATCGATTCCCTCAGGTAAATGCAAATGCAGCAACCCCGAAACAGGATTGGGGTAGACAAGGTTCAGTGAAGGTCGGGCGTCTTTCACTCCCAACACCTCTTCCAAAAAGGTGAGATCTTCGGCCACCCTGACAAATACCTGATAATCTTCATTCGACTGCCCCACATAACCGATGAGATCCACAGAGACCTGGGGAATACTCGTCCCCACCAGAGGATGATCGATGGTACCAACTCTAAAAACAACCTCTGCATCATCTCCTGTCAGAGTGTAATTCCCCACGGCGAACTCACCCGTTTCCACAAAGGAAACATTCCTGAGGCTGATCAGCTCAGATTCATATTCCTCACCCACTGCCGATAATGTAATCTCTTGTGGTTCAGGAAGGGCATTCCCACTATTGAGGATATCTATGTATACCGGAGACTCTTCTATTTCAAAAAGGCCATTATAGTCAAAAATTCCACCAGTGATCATCACACTATCCCCCATGACCAGGACAGAAGAAGCATTCCCCAGGTCAAGGCTGCGGACCACAAGCCCTGCCGTGCCATCAAAGACCACCCGATTATCCCTGTTGTTATTTTCACCACCAATCACGATGCCTTTCACAGTGACGACACTTCCTTCGACCATAGTACGCGCCTCTGCAATGCTGATCACTGGAGGCCGTTCCTCCTCCTCTTCGTCTACCAACACCATGTCTTCCAAATCCCTGACCGAAATCTGATAATCCCCCGCAAATTCTCCGACGAAACCTGTGATATCAAATAAACCATTGGGAATGCGAGTACCCACCAATGGGTGCTCAGACGACCCTATTCTGAAAACCATAGTCCCTGTGGCGTCCTTAATTTCAAAATTACCTGCAGAACCACCACCAGCAAAAGTGCCGCCTGCATCTTTAAAAGCCGCATCTCTGATCACTACCAGCTCGGATTCATACTGTTCGCCCACTTCTGCAATAGTCACCTCCTGGGGTTCTGGCAACATGGCCCCCTGAGCCACCAAGGTGATGGTAATGGGAGATTGTTCTATCTGAAGCACTCCTGCATAGTCCGATAAGCCACCGCTTACCACAATACTATCCCCCTGCACAAGGTTAGCAGATTCATTACCAGCATCGAAGCTCCGCACTACAATACCTGCTGTCCCATCAAATATCACACGGCTGTTTCCACTATTATTGCCTGCGTCTATCACCACCCCTGTTACATAGGCCATGCTCCCAAGTTCCTGCTGACGTGCCTTTGCAATAGTAGTAACGGTGACTTCTCCCTCCTTGCCCTGTACATTCAATTCCACAGAAGTCAGGCCGGCAGATGCATGAGTAACCATGCCCTCATAGGTACCCCCATCAGACTGCTGGGGCTCAAACTTGAGGTAGACCGTGAAGTTTTCGGATACCACACCATCAGCATGCGTAAAGGTGCTTGACCCTGAAAAGGTTGAATTGTCCGAAGAGACGTAGAATGGAGCCTCAACCGTCACCGTCAAGTCCCCTTCAAGGTTATATGCATTAACTGTATACTGCTGGACAAGAGATTGACCAAAAGGCACAGTTCCAAAGTTTTGGCTAAAATTGGATTGATCAAGTGAAACAAATGGCTCTGAAGCTGTTCCCCAGATTTCACCCACCCATTCCGGATGGTCTACAAACGGATTTCTGTTGTTTTGGTATCCATAGGCTTTCTCATGTCTGGCAATCTCAGCAGCGTCTACCGGGTCCTGTGCATGCCACCTTAGCAAGGTGAACAATACGCCCAATTCGGGATCACCGGAAAAACTCTTGTGATCCACTAATTCCAAATCGAGCGCTTCACTTTCATAGCGCATGTCCATGTAAAACAGTATGCGGGCTACATCGCCTTTGATCTCATCTCTGGGATCCCAAAAATCTGCATTGGTATAGGTATCTGGCGCCTCACCTTCGGCATTTGCAGCGATGTTTTCCACATCGTTAAAGTCTTTATTGCTCTTGGAAGTGTTTACAGTAGCATCTGAGGGCCTTAGGTTGTGAACATCCGTATATGCAGTGTCTGAGAGGTCTGGAAACCCATGAGATTTGGGCCAGGTGTGCTCTCTGTTCCAATAATCAGGCTCGTTATTGGAAGCGAAATTTGCCTTGGGAATGGAAGCATTTTTATAGAAGAGGATGATGTTATCCGGATTATCAGGGTCTTCGTCCAGATCTGGCAAAATAGTATCACGAAAATCACTATAGGCCCATACTTTATGACCACTTGATATTCGGTGAAGTTGTTTCTTCAGGGCCTCACCGGTAAGTCCATCAGTGCCGTCATAGTAGCCACTAGGGGCCTGGCCAAAGGCAAGAAAACTCAAAAGAGCGAAAGGAAGAAGGAAGGTATATTTTTTCATCATTGGATTAAAGAAAAAAAAGGGAAGTATAACTTCCCTTTTTAATGAGTATAAATTCTAATTCTTAAAGTTTTTCCCAGGCACCACCTTGGTAAATGACTGCAAGTGAAGGCTCTGAAGAAGCTCCACAGTAGATAGAGTAAGTCACCTGATATTTCTGTCCCTCTTCGATGCTACTGTAGATCACATCAAGTCGTGAAGTAATGGCATCAAAGATTTGATCGTCTGACCACTCAAAGCAGCTAAAGTTTCCGTAAGTCCCCATATTGCTTGATCCTCCAGGGTTTTTGTCCTTGAAGTTTTCAGATATCCAGGTATAATCCGGTGCACCAAAAGTAATCTTTATGGTATTGTCAGGAACCCAGGCAGTACCATCAAAAGCAAACAACAAAGTGGCATCTATTACAGCAGAGTATGCTGTCCAGCTTCCTCCTACTACTGTGTAGAGGTTGCTTCTTGTCTGTGTAGCACCAGCTGAACTAGAGTAATATTTGTATACCACTACCAACTCATCTTCCTCCTGAGCAAAAGGATAGTTCGTCTTCAGGTAAGTGATGATGTATGGATCAGCAGGCACAGAGCTGCTGAAGTTGTCATACTGACCAGGAGCACCCATGGCATCATAATCTGCCGCAGTTAGGTAGTAAGCCCCGTTGTCTTTTGACCAGGCTCCACCAGAATACGAGTAGTAATCTGTCATATTGGTAGGATCCTCAGCGATAACTCCAACAGATCCTGGAGTAGTCACTTTGATCTCAGCCAGCTGCCATCTTGGAGCAATGGTCGAAGAAGACTTATATGCAAATGCCAAAGTCACTTTTGATCCAGCGTATGCATCAATCATCGCCTCTACTTCCACTGCAGTGTTACTGCTACCACCATCTACCCAATCAGGGAATGAAACAGTCTCCCATGTGGCTGTAGCAATGTCACCTGTGTAATCAGTTGAGATTTTCACATTTAAGAAATCTGAAACGGCATTACCATCCAAAAATCTAGTCACATGACTCATGTGCAGTTTTGCTTCAGTCAAACCAGACAGATCAATTTCCGGAGAAACTAACCACTCTTCATTCTCCTGAGCTCCACCAGAATATCCTGAGCCCTGAGCACTACCATCACTAAAGATCACGTAAGTCCATACGGCCAAATCTCCTGAAACTTCCTTCACGGTGTAAGCAGAAATATCTTCAGTAAATCCTTCAACGTATACAGTCTGATCACCGGCGTTCTCATAGTCAAACTCCGGGTCTGTCACTGAATATTTGTAAGAGACACCATATACCTGATCCTCTGTAGGATCCTGAACTTCAGCCAGCAAAATGGCGGGAACATAAGCAGATGCCGGGTATGAAGGTGAGAAAAAGCCTGCCATCCCTACTGACTCTCCTGCACTTTCGTAATCTTCAGCATCCAAAGTATACACACTGGCTCTGCTGTAAGTATTCGCCGTAGACGAACTTCCCTGATACTGAGCATAAGTCACATTGGCAGAAGAACCTTTCGCCAACTGTGGAAATTTCTTACTCAAAATATAAGGAATATACTTTCGAGCCTGCTCATCAGAAAAGTTGTAAAAACTATTCATACTTGATGAATCGCTACCGTTTTCAGCTATTGGCAATGCCAATTCGAAATCATCTTCTGTCATGGTGAAAGCCACATCTGAGGTCACCCCACCTGTACTCCCCTTATCCAGGTCATCGTATACGTCCTGCATAGGATCGCATGCAAATACCCCTACTAGCAATAAGGCGTAAATGAATTTTATATTTTTGAATATCATCTTAAATATTTTTCAGAGTCGTTAATTAAAAATTGATCTTCAGGCCTGTGGTCCATGTTCTACCTACACCGTAGAATACGCTAGCTCCAGCTGCTGTAGAATTGGTATCCTGCGCATCTGAAATGTATTCCACATCAAACAAGTTGTTGGCATTCACAAACAAATTGGCATCCAGATCTCCAATTTTGAAATCGTATCTTGCTTTTACATCCAGCAAACCGTAAGTGGGTACTTCCCATGCCTGTATGCCGGCTATCTCAGAACTGGTTCTGTTCGTAGGATCGTAGTCTGCATAGAACTTAGAGAAGTATGTGTAAAGTACACCCACCTTGAAAGCAGGTATGATGTTATAATCTATACCCAATGCACCGGTGGTTTGCGCCGAACCACCAACCTTGATATCAGCGATATACAACTGGTCGATGGTTTCGATGATATTCTGCTGCTCATCAAAAACGTTCACACTGTTTACGTCATCAGACCATGTCCAGTCACCCAATGAAAGCATACCAATCACTTTTAGTGCTTTCACAGGCGTGTAAGTGAAATCTATCTCAACACCCTGATGCAATGCGTTCACACCCAAAATGTTCGCGTAGTAAAGCTTGTCATCATCACCCTGAAAACTCTTGGTGAACGTACGGTCGTTCCATCCTGTTCTGTACAAGTTTACATTACCAGAGAACTTAGGGCTTCTGTAACCATATCCCAACTCGTAGCTAAGGATCTTCTGGTTTTCTGCCTCTGAGTTGATGTCATTTCTGAAGTTTTGGAATACCGCATCAAAATCCGGTGCTTTCTCGAAGTAACCCACATTGGCGAATACATTGTGGTTTCTGTTCAGGTTGTAGTTAGCACCACCTTTCACCTGGTAGCCAAAGAAGTTCTGCCATGGTGTAGCCTGATCTTCCGGAGCATACTGGAAGTAATCAATTCTCTGATAAGAAGTATTTGAAGCTGAAAGTGTCAAAAATGCAGCCAATGGACCACTTGAGTACTCTCCCTGCAAAAAGGCTCCTGCCCATCCTACTAAACCATCGTTGTAGTAGTCTCTTTTGTCTCCCACATTCAATGCTGCATTGGGGTTGTTCATGTTGTTATCATCATAAACATACTCCGCTCCAAGGAGGTCATACACCTCAGAGAAGTGAATACCTTTATAGAACCTTCCATCCAAACCTGCAAGAATGTCAATGTTATCATTGATTTCCTGAGTATAAGTAGAGAGTACACCATACCATCTGTGGTCATTTCGGGAAGCTCTCAGGTAACCCAGTGCTCTGCCGTCAGATGATGTCTGATTCAGATCCACAATAGCGTCCAAATCATATGGGCTATAGGTACCACCTGTCCTGTAGTTATTAAAAGTAGGTTCAAACCCTGTAACAGCATCTTCTTCAGTAGCGTATCCGCCACCTCCACCAGTACCGGTAGAGTAATATACTGCAGTAGACAATTCAGATTTGTTGCTGATGGTCCAATAGTGGTTCAGTGAAAATTGTGGCTTGTGGTAAAAATTATCCTCCACATTCACCACATCACCATTCAATACACCCCAGTCAGCATTGTATCTCAATCCCTGTGGAGCTTCTCTGAACTTGGCAATTGAATGCATATTTTGTCTCTGACCGTGTACCTGTGGCGCACCAAATCCTGTAAAAGAAAGTGTGTGCTTGTCATTCAGTACTTTAGAGATATTCATGAAATAGTTATATCCCACAAACTGAGTACCGTCTGCCCATCCATCACCGGTGATCTTAGCACCGGATACAGAGATGGCCCAGTTGTTTTCAGTAAGGCCAGTATTCAAAGAAAAGGAAGTCTTCAGATATCCGTTGTTACCAAAGCCCTGATATACATTACCTCCTTTTTCAAGGTCAGTTGTTTTAGTGATAATATTGATTGTACCACCAATAGAAGGCACAGCCACTTTAGAAGCGCCGAGGCCTCTTTGCACCTGCATGGTAGTAGTCACGTCTGTCAAACCAGCCCAGTTAGACCAGTAGATGTTTCCGTTCTCCATGTCATTCACGGGTACACCGTTGATCAACACAGCTACATTCTCATCATTGAAACCACGCACGTTGATTCTAGAGTCACCGTAACCACCACCTTGCTTGGTGGCATAAACTCCGGGCGTACTCTTTAGCAGCTCAGGAAATTCCTGATTTGAGGCATTCTCCTCTATCACAGCTCGCTTGATAGTAGAAACAGCCACTGGTGTCTTACGATCCACCGCCACAGAAGCAATTACTTCCAATGGGCTCAACTCATTAGCACCTGGTGCTAACTCTATTTTGCCCAGGCTTTGTGTCTCGCTAAGGTTGATTGTTCTCTCTACAGTCTGAAATCCAACAAATGAGATCACGATAGTAGCCGTGCTCTTTTCAACTGTTAAGCTGAAATCTCCATTGAAATCAGTAATGGTTCCATTGGTTGTTCCTTTTAGAACAACGCTCGCTCCTGGTAGCCCCTCTCCGTTCTCGGCATCAACTACAGTTCCTGTAATTCTGCTCTGCCCGAAAGATGCCACCGATGCCAGAAGCATCGAAGCGACAAGTGCATAATTGCGTAAAGTTTTCCTCATTGCGTTTACTTTTTGTTTTTAAACTCCCGGCAAAAATAGGCTTTCGCCCAACCAGTAGAGTTCAGGTTTTGGTTAATTTTTCTAGTCGATTTGACGCTCCAAGTTAACACCATGTCACCTTAGATATAAATGGACTTAAAAATTTCTTAATATGACAGTGAAGAGATTCTGATATTACATTTATCGTAAAAAAGTATTCTCCGAAAGTCCTTAAAATCAAAATATAATACGTAACATTAACTTAACATTAACTTAACATACGAACATTATAACTTCTCACGGTTCTTCAAAACTGCCCTGACCGATCCGAAACGTTTTAGCTCACTTTCAGCTTCTCGCTGATCTATTTTCAGTTCATTCATCAGCATCCTTACCCCGCGCGCTACTAACTTGTGATTACTCAGCTGCATATCCACCATTTTATTACCCTTCACCCGCCCCAGCTTTATCATTACAGAAGTGGAGATCATATTAAGAATCATTTTCTGAGCGGTTCCTGATTTCATCCGTGTACTGCCTGTGATGAACTCCGGCCCAACCACTGCCTCTATGGGAAACTCTACCACCTTTCCTAATGGCGATCCGGCACTGCAGGCAATACAGCCAGTAAGCAATCCATGGGCCCTCGCCTCACTCACTCCCCCTATTACGTATGGGGTAGTACCGGAAGCCGCCAAGCCTATCACTGTATCTTTTTCATCAGGAAAATAAGCCTTCAAATCTTCCCAAGCCTGTTTTTGATCATCCTCGGCAAACTCCACTGCCTTTCGTATGGCTCCATCACCCCCAGCAATGATACCCACCACGAGATCGTGCGGTACCCCAAAGGTGGGCGGGCACTCAGATGCATCAACCACCCCCAGCCGACCACTGGTACCAGAGCCTATGTAAAATAATCGGCCTCCTGTCTGCATCCGGCTCACTATTGCGTCCACGAGACGCTGGATTTGAGGGATGGCGAGCGCCACGGCATCAGCCACAGTGGCATCTTCACGATTTATATTTGAGAGAACATCCAAAGTGGACATTTCTTCTATTCGCTCATATTTTGAGGCCTTCTCGGTATCTGGTAATTTATCCATGTTCTTGATGATATAAGGTGAGTCCTGCTATGGGGCTTTGTGCTATGAGGTCGATGCGATATCCGTAGCCCGAGGCAACGCGACGAAGAATGTTACTCAGAAGATGCGCTACTGAACCTATAAATCTGAACGGCGCGCCCTGGTACTTTTCCTTATCGGGAAAAAAAGCCTGAAAGTACCGATGAAAACCACCTGATACTAATTGGTAAACAAAAGGGTGGTTTTGATGCTCCACGATGAATGGAACAAACTGAGCCAAAAAGGCATTGGCCCCCGGCTGTTTGTACACAACTTCCAGCACGGCAGCTTCATTCAGTTCTGAGAATTGCGCTTTGAATGTGTCTTGCAAATCAGCCGGCAATCCCTGCCGGAGGTAAGTCTGTAAAAGGGATCTCCCCAGATCGGCACCACTTCCTTCATCTCCCAAAATATACCCTAGCGAAGGCACTCTCTCAGCAATTTCCTGACCATCGTACAATGCCGCACCTGCCCCGGTACCGAGCAGACAAACATACCCGGCCTGAGCCGCAAAAAGTGAGCGAGCGGCACCAAGTGTATCTGAGAAGGCATGACTCTTGGCGCCCGGATAAAAAGACTCCAGCCGAGCATTTATCCTTTGAGCATCCTGCTCCGTCACCAGCCCGGCAGTATAAAAGTAAATCCTGGAAATACCCTTCAAGCCTGCAAGCTCCATCGGCAATTCCCTCAGGTAGGTATCAAATTCCTGAGTCTTCAGGTTGAAGCCTCTGGAAGTGAACTGGGAAATTTGCTTATCATCCAGCAGCCTCCAATCTGTTTTAGTGCCCCCTGCATCTGCTATCAATATCATGGTACTAAGATGCCAATTTGCGAGAACCTCTCAAAGACTTTTTCGGTATGGGGAGCATCGGGCAGCTCATCGGTAAGATCCTGCCCGGCCCAATGCTCGTAATGTTTGCCGTCCCGCCACATTCGTGAGATCGTCACGTCATACACCCGGCCCTGGTAGGCAATCCAGATATCGTCTTTGTCCTGCCCGTTTCTCAGAGCCAGTTGTGATCTGGTAATTTCTCTCATCAGCGAAAAGTCACCAGAGTAATGCCACTTCCTCCAAACTCGATGTGCTCATCCACTGCCTTTTCTATGCTCTGGTGGCTCTTTAGATAATTTCTGATCACATCCCTCAGGATACCGTGGCCCTTACCATGAATGATCCGCACCTGATCAGTACCCAGAAGCAGCGCCTGATCGATGTATTCATCCACTTTTTGTAATGCCTCATCAGCCCGCACTCCCCGCACATCTATTTCTCCATTGAACTGAGACATCTTCTCGATCATATTAATGCCTCCGATTTTGCGCGCTCTCGACTCCTGCCTGGCGGCCTGAGCACTAGCCTTGCGGAGCCTGCTTAATTCTATGAAGGAAATGATATTCCCAAAGCGCACCTGAGCCTGCTTACCTTTCACATTCATCACTTCACCTGAAGTATCCTGCCCCTCTATGGTCACATGCTGGCCCACCTTTATTTCTTCCGCCTTTTTTCGCTTCTCCTCTTTCTTAATGCTCTCCTCCTGAGTCTTCTTATAGTGCTCCAAATCTGAACGCAACCGGCGGGTCTTTTCTTTATCCGCGCTACTTTCCCTGATCCCACGTATGGTGTTTTCAATCCGCTGATTGGCCTCCTCTACTATTTGGTTCGCTCGGGCTTTTGCTTCTTTGATTAGTCGCTTCTGCTCATCCTGAAGCATTTCCTTCAGGGCCTCATAGTCGGTTTTGATGCTGATTACCTCCTTTTCTTCTTTTTCCAGCTTTTTAGTGAGCTTCTGGAATTTATTCCGTTCAGACTCGAGACTATTGAGCAAAAGCTCGTAATCCACCTGACTGGTACCTACAAATCCCTTGGCATTCTCAATGATCTGAGTCGGCAATCCTATTTTCTTTGCGATTTCGAAAGCAAAAGAACTTCCCGGCTTACCCACTTCCAGTTCGAACAAAGGTTCGAGCGCCCCCACATCATACTTCATGGCACCATTCACCACACCGGGGTGATTTTCGGCAAATTTCTTAAGGTTTTGATAGTGGGTAGTGACCACTCCAAAAGCTTTTCTCGCGTTCAATTGACCCAAAATGGACTCTGCAATGGCTCCACCAAACTGCGGCTCAGTCCCCGTACCAAACTCATCGATGAGAAAAAGACTGTTTCGATCGGCCATCTCATCAAAATAACGCATGGCTGTAAGGTGTGAGCTGTAGGTACTCAGGTCGTTCTCCAATGACTGGGTGTCCCCAATGTCCAAAAAGACGCTTCGGAAAACCCCAAATGTGGATGCTTCACTGGCGGGCACCAGGAAGCCACACTGAAACATATATTGCAATAAACCGACAGTTTTGAGGGCCACGGATTTACCGCCTGCATTGGGTCCGGAAATAACCAGAATTCTGTTTTCCTGCCTGCTGAGTTCCAACGACAATGGAATGGTGGGCTTGCCCGAGGCTGTATGTGACAGCCACAGTAAGGGATGCCTGGCTCCATACCACTTGACCATGGGATTTTTAGTCACTCCTGGCTTTACCGCATCTATGGTTTTGGAGAATACAGCCTTGGCATGAATGAAATCCAATAAGCCAATAAAAAATGCTCCCTTGTCCAAGTCTTCTACAGACTCCCGCACAAGGTCAGTAAGCCTCGTTAAAATCCGGGCAATTTCACGTTTCTCCTGGTACTGCAACTCCCGCACTTCATTGTTCAACTGCAGGGCCTCCGTAGGTTCCATATAGACCGTTTGCCCGGTGGCAGATTCATCATGGATAAATCCCTGAATCCGCCGCTTGTGCTCTGCCTTTACCGGAATCACCAGACGACCTTCTCTGATGGTCACCGAACTATCCTCATCAGTGAGTTTGTCTTGAATGGCCTTTCTGAGTACTTTATTGATGGCTGTACGAACAGCACGCTCTTTCTGAATGAGCAAAGCACGGATAGAGGCCAGCTCGGGACTGGCGTTATCACGAACTACTCCCTTCTCATCCACAATGAGTTCTATGGCCTTGATCAGGTTCTGATCTGCGATGAATCCATAGGTCAGACTGCATAACTCTGGATATACCTCCTGATGCTTTTTGAGGTACTGAGTCCAATCATAAAGCAGGGCTAGCAGCGATTTCAGCTGCGCAAAATCCTCTGCCTGCAGAAAGGTGCCTTTCACTTTGATCTTCTTTAGAAATACCCGTAGATCCTGAAAATCTCTGGAAGGCAAATTATCACCTGAGGAGATCACACGCAGCATTTCATCAGTTTGGTCCAGCCACTTTGTGATTTCTTCTATTCTGGAAGATGGCCGGGCCTTTTCCAGAAATTCCACGGCAAAGTCGGACTTACACCGCTGGCGGATAAGCTCCATGAGCTGGTCAATCCCCAGCTTCTCCTGTATGTCTTTTGGATAAATCAGCATTATCGAATGTCCTTTGCTTTTTGGCGAGCCAACAGGCTATCCACCACCTCATCATAGATCGCCTTGTAGTTCTCTATTTCCTCCACATAAAACTCCATGCTTCTTCTGTATTGCTCACGGGTAATTTCCTGCTCTTCAAAAAGCATCTTTTCGAAATGATTGTAAACTTTCTGGCTGCTATCTCCTTTGATGTAGAGCTTCTTTACTTTGGCTTCCAGCAGGTGCACCTCTATCAATACCCTGACCATTTGATCATGACTCAACACATCTGCCGGAATTTCCGTTTGTTTCTTCGAACAGCTTCCAAGCAGCACGATCAATATGACAAAAAAAGATTTTTTCACAAGGTATAAGTCTAAGTGTTCTTATAATTTTGAACCCCAAAATTACTTTGCATGAAGGACATCCTCAAAAAGCTGAGAAAATATGAGATCAGAGTGCGCAAAGCCATCAATTCTCAGATGCAAGGTGACTTTCACAGCATCTTTAAGGGGTCGGGTCTCGAGTTTGATGACGTCCGGGCCTACCAGTATGGCGATGATGTGCGCACGATTGACTGGAACGTAACCGCCAAAGGACACGGAACGTTCGTAAAGACTTTTATAGAAGAAAAAGAGCAAACGGTGCTCTTTATGCTGGACGTATCAGCATCCGGTGAAATCGGCAAAGCCAACCACCAGAAAATTGACCTGGGTAAAGAAATCACTGCCTTGCTGACCATGTCGGCGGTGAAAGAGAGCAGTTCAGTTGGATTACTGTCGTTTAGCGACCAGAAAGAGACCTATATCAAGCCCGGTAAGGGCATGAAGCATTCCTACGAGATTCTCTCGAGTATCTTTTCGCTGAAACCCATTTCCAGAAAAACCAACCTGGATCAGGCCATTCGGCTGGCTCTGGGCATGCTGAAACGCCGCGCAGTGATTTTTCTCATCTCAGATTTTATCGATGAAGATTATCTCCACAGCCTGAAGGGCATGGCCAGAAAACACGATCTGGTGGTGATCCAGCTGTTTGACAAGCGGGAATCCAATATGCCAAGCCTGGGAATAGTACCACTTCTGGACAAGGAATCCGGGAAAACCATTTGGATTAATACCTCTTCGGGGAAATTCAGAAACGTACTAGACAAAACCTATCGGAAAAATACTGCTGCATTGGAGGACTTCTGCCGTCGAAACGACGTGAATTATCTCTCGGTAGAAACTGAAGAAGATTACGTGCCCAAGCTGGTCAAATTATTCAGACACAGGAACAAAATGAATTCGCAACGTGCAAGGTAGATTATTGATTTACGTACTAGGGCTTTTGATCATGATGGGGGCCAACGCCCAAAAAATCACAGTCAAAGGTGGTTTTATAGAAGACAGCCTCAAAATCGGTGAAGACATTCATTACTGGGTTTCCGCGGAGTACCCGGATCATCTGGAGTTGATCTTTCCCGATACTACTTACAATTTCTCACCCTTTGAATTTTCGGGGAAAGAATACTTTCCCAGTATAATCAAAACCGATCGGGCCTTTGATTCTGCTGTTTATACCCTTCAGAGCTATGAGATTGATCCGATCCAGTCGCTTTCCATTCCTGTATTCATACTCAAACCTACAGGTGACAGTACCCGCATAGATGCTGGTCTTGATTCCATCTTTTTTAAGCAGCTTCTGGAGGTGGTGACCGATACTACCAGCCTGAAAACCAATCTGGCTTATCAAAACGTACCTACCCAATTTAATTTTCCACTACTATGGATCATTCTGGGTGTTCTGATGGTGCTGACACTGGCTACCTATCTCATTTTTGGAAAGAAAATACGAAAGACCATCAGGTTGAGGAAACTGAAAAAAGACTTTATTGCGTTCTCCGAGCACCTGACCATGGACATCAGAAGTCTGAAGGAAGCACCAAACCAAAAAATCGCCGAGCACGCCCTGACAGAGTGGAAGAATTTTCTTGAGCGGCTTGAGCAACGACCATTCTCAAAGCTCACCACCAAGGAAATCATGGCTTTGGAATATACCGGAGAGCTGAACGGTACCCTTAAAAACATTGACCGCTGCGTCTATGGCGGTCGCTCGAGCGACGAGCTATATAAGGATTTTCAGGCTATCGAAGACTTCACGCAGCACAGATATTCAGTGATCACAGACCAAATCAAAAACAGCTAACAATTATGGAGAGCACGAATTCCTGGTTTTCTGTCAACTGGTTCACCTGGTCAAAACTCCAATCTTTTGATTGGGAGCAACCCTTATGGTTCTATCTGTTATTGGGCATTTTACTACTCCTGCTCATCAGGGCGGTAGTTATGACCCAGTTTCGTCAGCGCCTCCCCATAGCACTCACCAAAAAAGACATCAAAAGTGATCCGGTGAGCTATTTCAGGATTATCCCCCCTATTCTTTTCTTCATTACCATTAGCCTGCTGGTCACAGCACTGGCCAGACCACAGTCTACCAACGAGCAGGTGGAGCAATGGAGTGAAGGCATAGACATCATGATGACCATTGACATCTCTGAATCCATGCAAATTGAGGATTTCAGGCCCAACAGGCTGGAGGCCGCCAAAGAGGTAGCCAGAAATTTCGTAGCGGGCAGGTTTCAGGACCGAATTGGGCTGGTCGTATTTTCCGGAGATGCGTTCTCCAGATCTCCACTCACTTCCGACTATGACCTACTCAACTCTTACATTGATGACATCTCCTTTGATCTGATAGAAAACCGCGGAACTGCTATCGGCAGTGCCCTGGCAGTAGCCACCAACAGGCTCAGGGAGTCAGACAGTAAATCAAAGGTGCTGATACTGCTGAGTGATGGTGACAACACCGCTGGAAACATAGACCCCATCACTGCCGCAAAACTGGCTCAAGCTTACGACATCAAGATTTATACCATTGCCATTGGTAAAGAAGGCAAAGTTCCTTTTGGGACCGACTTCTTTGGGCGCCCCAGGTATGTCGAAAATACGCTGGATGAAACCAACCTGAGAGAGATTGCCAAAATAGGCAGGGGCAACTTCTACAGAGTCTCCGACAAAGAAGCTCTGCAGCAAGTGTTCTCAGAAATCGACTCACTGGAGAAGGCCGAAATCAAAGAAACCCGTTACAAGGACACCACGGATTATTATACGATCTATCTGCGCTGGGCTATGATATTCTTTTTGCTTTGGCTCCTGACAAAATCTACCTTTATTACCAACGCGCTAAGTGACTAACCAAAGCATCTGATACAGCATTGATCAGACAAATACGAAATTAACTTGTAAGCCCTGCAGAAGAAGGAATATTCTGATGAAATATTGATGATTTCCACCCTCCTATTTTACGAATATTTCAAATAACAAGAAATATACCCCACTCCATTTACAAATAAAGTTTGACTTTATTGAAAATATTCGCAACAGGGATTAACTTCCGCCCTTGAAAAATAAACACCTGATATTTATTCTGACCAATAAGTATTTGACAGAATAATAAAAGGAGAAAACGTAAGAATATGTGCGGAATTGTATGTGCTTTTGAGTTAAAGCAAAAGGCCGAAGTACTCAGACCAAGATTATTGGAGATGTCCAAAAAACTGAGGCACCGAGGCCCGGACTGGAGTGGTATATACAGTAGTGAAAATGCCATACTGGCCCATGAGCGCCTGGCCATCGTTGATCCGGCTTCCGGCAAGCAGCCCCTCTTCAGTGACCATCAGAAAATCGTATTGGCTGCCAATGGAGAGATCTATAACCACAGGGAACTCCGCAAACAATTTGAAGGAAAATACCATTTCAGCACGGCATCAGATTGCGAAGTGATCCTGGCTCTTTACAAAGAAAAAGGAGCAAGCTTTTTAGACGAACTCAACGGAATATTTGGATTTGCTCTTTACGATTCTGAAAGCGATGCTTACCTCGTTGCCAGGGATCATATGGGCATCATCCCCCTTTACATGGGATGGGATGAGGATGGTACTTTTTATGTTGCTTCCGAACTCAAAGCCCTCGAAGGAGTGTGCACCAAAATAGAGCTTTTTCCTCCGGGACATTACCTGCATAGTAAAGAAGGCAAGCTCGTAAAATGGTATGAGCGTGACTGGACTGCTTACGAAAATGTGAAGGACAGTGAAACAAGCATAGAGGATCTTCACGACGCTCTGGAGGCGGCTGTAAAGCGTCAGTTGATGTCTGACGTACCGTATGGCGTGCTATTGTCGGGTGGGCTCGACTCATCCGTCACCTCGGCCCTCGCTAAGAAATTTTCTCAAAACAGAATAGAAACTGATGGCAAGACTGGTGCCTGGTGGCCTCAGCTTCACTCATTTGCCGTAGGACTGGAGGGCTCTCCGGATTTGGCAGCCGCCAGAAATGCCGCTGAGCACATAGGCACCGTCCATCATGAAATTCTCTTCACCATACAGGAGGGACTGGATGCTATTCGCGATGTAATCTACCACCTGGAGACCTACGATGTGACTACCGTGCGTGCCTCTACCCCTATGTATCTGATGGCAAGAGTGATCAAGTCCATGGGGATCAAAATGGTACTCTCCGGTGAAGGTTCTGATGAGCTCTTTGGTGGGTATCTCTATTTCCACAAAGCGCCCAATGCCAAGGAGTTTCATGAAGAAACTGTGCGCAAGCTGAGCAAACTACACCAGTATGACTGTCTGCGAGCCAATAAATCCCTGGCCGCCTGGGGCATCGAAGGCCGTGTGCCCTTTCTGGATAAGGAATTCATCGATGTGGCCATGCGCCTGAATCCTCAGGATAAAATGATCACTCCGGAAAAAATGGAGAAGTGGGTAGTGCGAAAGGCTTTCGAAAACTACCTCCCTGACAGCATTGCCTGGAGACAGAAAGAACAGTTTTCTGATGGTGTGGGCTATAGCTGGATAGACACCCTCAAGCAGGTGGTCAGTGAAAAAGTATCCGACGATCAGCTGGCCAATGCCAAATATAAATTCCCAGTACAAACGCCCAGAAACAAAGAGGAATTTTATTATAGAACCATCTTCTCTGAGCATTTCCCATCGGACACTGCGGCACTGTGTGTACCATCTGTACCATCCGTAGCCTGTAGCACTCCGGAGGCACTGGCCTGGGACGAATCCTTCAAAAACATGAATGACCCCTCTGGAAGAGCAGTGGGTGTACACACAGATAAGTACAAATAATTCGAAGATTAGACGAGAAGAAATCCTTCCTAAGGGTGGTTTAAATTAACTTCGAGGTATGGAAGATTACTTTGAAGAACAGGCCTTTAATGGCGTGAATTTCACTGAGCAGCGTCTGAAAAAAGGAGAATATAACCGTTGCCAATTTACCAACTGTTTATTCTCCGGGGTGGACCTCTCCTACCTGGTCTTCTCCGAATGTGTGTTTGAAAACTGTGACCTCAGCAATGCCCGGCTGAACAGCACCTCTTGGAAAGAGGTACAATTCAATGAGTGCAAACTATTGGGCCTTATTTTTAGTGACAGCAATCCCTTCCTCATGGCCATGAACTTTCGTGGCTGTCAGCTGAACTTCTCCTCTTTCTATCAGCTCAATCTTAAGGGAAGCCAATTCCAGCAGTGCAGTCTGCATGAAGTAGATTTTACAGAGACCAACCTGACCGGGGCCAGCTTTCACCAAAGTGATTTGTCAGGCGCTATATTTGAACAGACCATCCTGGAAAAAGCAGACTTCAGAGCAGCTCAGAACTACTCTATAGACCCGGCCCTGAATAAACTCAAAAAGGCCAGGTTTTCTATGCCCGATGTGGTGGGCCTGCTCTATAAGCTGGACATTCAGATTACTTAGGCGGAAGCCCCTCTAGTCAATGAGGAAATTATTAAACAGGAAGTAAATCATTTGAATACCAAAAAGAATCAGGATCACCCCAACTGACCTGTTTAGAATCAAAATTTTCTTGGGGGTAACCATCGCTCGGAGCCTGTAGGCAATGAACGCTTTGGTGATATCAGAGACCAGAATGGTGGTGAGCACGCCTACGAAGAAATAAATTTGCTCACCGCTGCTGTAATCGTAGTTGACCGCCACCAGACCAATAATTCCCAGCCAGAATATCACTATGAAAGGATTAAACCCGTTGAGCACAAAGCCCTTCAACATGTATTTGAGATAGGAAAGCTCAGTATCCGCCTCCTGTTTTTCCTGGTAGATTTTAGGCTTTTTAAACCATGAGTATAACCCATAAGCAATAAGCACCACCGTGCCTACTATGGCCATCCACATTCGCGCAGTGGGCTTTTCCAGCAAGGAAGCAAGCCCCATAATGGCCAGGGCCACATAGAGCACATCACTCAGAGAAATACCCAGGGCTAGAAAAATCGCCTTTTTAAAGCCCTTTTGAACACTGGTTTGCAGGAGTGCAAAAAAACCAGGGCCAAAGGAAAAAATAAAAATCAATCCAAATAATAATCCTGTAAAATATGAAGGCATCAGCTAGGGTTCATGATATTTCTGGCTGCAACGAATTCTTTCCACTGCTGCGACTTTTCATTTTTTAGTACTCTTGGAAATTTATTCTGGCCTCCCTCTTTCCCCTGCTCCTTCATCCATTCGTAAAACAATGCTGTCGGGAGTACTCTTGCAGTCACCTCCCTCAGGGCATGCCCACGCTCTACTTTATAGTCGTCGTTAAGCTCCATCAGTTTCAGGTCCAGGCGCTTCTGCAATGACTCCTCATCCACTGTATCATCAGTGCCCAGATACCATCTGTGAGCAAACCTACCTCCAACTGATTCTCCCAGCACCGTAAACTCACGGATGTCGATATTGAATTCCGCACTTACCAACTCCACGGCTTTATTCATGTTATCAACCGAAAGGTGCTCACCACACAAACTCAGGAAGTGTTTGGTCCGACCAGTAATGTATATTTCCGAGTCCTCTACAGACGCAAACTTAATCACATCTCCGATAAGGTACCTCCAGGCTCCGGCATTTGTGCTGATCAGCAATGCATACTCCACCCCCGTCTTTACCTGATCTATATGAAGCGTTTCAGGATTTTCTCTCATTACACCATCTTCTGTAAAGTTTTTAGGGGTAAAGGGGACAAACTCGTAGAAGATTCCATTATTCAATACCAGTTTCATGGACCGTTGCACTGATTGGGCCTGAAAAGCAATAAATCCCTCACTGGCAAGATAGGTTTCCATATAGATCAATGGATGTTTCAGAAGTTTTTCAAAGCCTTTTTTGTAGGGTTCAAAGGACACTCCACCATGCACGAAGATTTTCAAATTTGGCCAGATATCATGGATCGTGGCTACGCCATAGTGTTTGACTATTTTTTCCATCAAAATCTGAAGCCATGCTGGCACCCCTACGATAATCCCAATATCCCAATCCTTCGCTCGTCGCGTGATTTCGTCCAGCTTATCTCCCCAGTCCGACGTTTTAGCTATTTTCTTCCCTGGCTTGTAAAAGTGCTGAAACCAAAATGGTATTTGTGCGGCAGTGATCCCACTCAGGTCTCCTTCGAAATAGGTACCACTCTTCCTGAGGTTTGTACTCCCGCCAAGCATCAGAATTCCTTTGGTAAACAGGTCAGTAGGCAAGTCGTACTTTGAGAGTGTAAGTATTTGCCTCATACTGGTCTTTCTGATCGACTTGATCATCTCTTTGGTGATCGGAATATACTTGGAGGAAGCGCCTGACGTGCCACTGCTCAGTGCAAAGTACTTCACCTTGCCTGGATAACAAACATCCCTCTTGCCCGCTTTGGCCAAATGCCACCATTCATTGTGGATTTTATCATAGTCAAACACCGGGACTTTGCTGATGAACTCAGCATAGAACTGGTCTCTGGAGCCTGTTTTGAAAGTTTTGAGGATATTCGCAAACCCATAGTGCCTGCCAAACTCAGTATGCTGTGCATGGATCATCAACTTTCGGAGTTCCCCTTTTTGCAGATCAAAGGCAGACGTATATTGCTGCTCCATGCTCTCCCCCAGCATGATTCCTTTCTTCAAAAGTGTGCCTAATATTGCCATAATAGAGTATTTAAGAAAGTCATGTGATTTTCACCGCTGACTTACCAACTTTGCGCTAGTTTTAAAGTTAACCATAGTCAAGAATTTAGCACTCCACATGGGCGACATAGCAGTAAATATTAACAAAATAAAAACAGAGCTCGCCGGCACCAGTGCCCGACTGATTGCCGTTAGTAAGACCAAACCCATGTCTGCCGTGCAGGAAGCGTACGACAGTGACCAGCGGGATTTTGGTGAAAACAAAGTACAGGAGATGACTGAGAAGTACGAGGCTCTCCCAAAGGACATCCGGTGGCACATGATTGGTCATCTGCAGCGGAATAAAGTGAAATATATCGCTCCTTATGTGCACCTCATCCATGCGGTGGATAGCGTGAGATTGCTGAGGGAAATAGACAAAGAAGCCGCCAAAAACGACCGAATCATCTCATGTCTCCTTCAAATTCACATTGCAGAGGAAACCACCAAGTTCGGGTTCGACAAAAATGACCTGCAGTATTTTCTGGAAAATGGTGAACTCGAAGCCCTTACCCACATCAAAGTATGCGGACTTATGGGAATGGCCACCCTCACCCAGGATACTACTCAGATCTCTAAGGAATTTGAAGGACTTAAGATGCTATTCGATGAGTTCTCTTCAAAATTCCATTTCCGCAATTTCGAGCTTACTGAACTCTCAATGGGTATGAGTGGCGACTATCGGCACGCGCTGGAGCATGGCAGCACCATGATCAGAGTGGGGAGTTCTATCTTTGGAGAAAGAAATTATGGATAAGAAACACTTGTTAACCGGGAGTATACTGGCTGTAACTGCTGTGGGTTTAGGAGCTTTCGGAGCACACGCTTTGGCTGAAACGCTGGAGACTTTCGGGAGAAAGGACACCTACGACACAGCTGTGCGGTACCACATGTTTCATGCTCTGGCCATTCTTTTTGTAAGCATCTTATATAAAAATGGTCCACATCAATTGCTGACATGGACCATTCGTTTCTTTTTGAGTGGCACCCTGATCTTTTCGGGTAGCCTCTATGTGCTTTGTATAACCAACATTACCGTTCTGGGAGCCATCACGCCTATTGGAGGTATCCTCTTCATTGCCGGTTGGGTTACGCTTATTATCTATGCTCTACGCCATCACTGATCTACAGGGGCTGGAGCCAGTACATTGGTGGTGATCTTCACGCGCTCCGTGCTGTTGATGGCGTTTGAAAGAATCGTTACCACCTTGTTTTGCATCCCCATCTTACCCCGGCTGTTGAAATTCACAGTAATCTCTGCCGTAGCTCCCGGTGCCAGAGGCTCTCTGTCCCAGTTGGTAGCAGTACAGCCACATGTGGTGCGCACGTCTGAAAGAATTAAAGGTTCGTTACCCGTGTTTTCGTATTTGAAAACATGCGTTACTCTGTCACCCTGCGTGATGTCACCAAAATTATGCGCAGACTCAGTGAAAGTGATCCTTGGACCATTCTGTACTTCTTCTGCACCTGTGGTTTGTGCTACTACGCCGAATCCTACGCAGAGTATGAATAAACTTGCTAAAACTCTCATATAATTTTTTTTTTGAGTAAAGTTAACGTACATCGATATAATATGTTAACAAAACCATGGCAGATTCCATCACCAAAAGCATTTTTGAAGGACGAGTAAGGGTAAGAGTATGCGGAATACTCCAGGAGGAGAACGCTATATTAATGCTCAAACATAAAGGGATCGGACCTAATGGTCACCTGTGGTCACCTCCAGGAGGTGGTATCGAGTTTGGCGAAAATGCGGAAGATGCGCTAAAAAAAGAATTTCTGGAAGAAACGGGGCTGACGATCAGTGTAGGTCAGTTTTTGTTTGTGAATGAGTATCAGGACGACCGGCATCATGCCATCGAACTCTTTTTTGAAGTGACCCGTCTGGCAGGAGAAATTCAATTAGGGGCTGACCCGGAGCTACCAAAAAATAAACAAATACTGGAAGAACTGAGGTGGCTGAGTTTTGACGAAATCAAAAACATGGATTCAGGTTTCCTGCACAATGCTTTTGGCCTGACACAGGAACCAAATCAAATAACCGAATTACGCGGGTTTTTTAAATTTGCGAATATTTCCATAAAATAGCGTTTCGCTAACAGTCTAATTATCTTTATTATTGCAAAAAACCCTAACATCAATGACCAAAACAAAAATCTTTACCATAGTTTTCGGAATCGTCGCATTGTGCTTGTCGTTCTTCCTGTATTACTCTATCAACTCTAGTATAGAAGAGTCTCAGAGAATTGCTAAAATGGAAGCACGAATCATTGAGCAATTAAAAATGATTAGAGAAGCGGAGCTGTCGTACCTTGCCGTGAATGGCCGATACACCAGCGATTGGGATAAACTATTGGCATTTGTGGATTCTGGTAGGTTTTACCTTACTGAGAAAACCGAATATGTAATCACTCTGGATTACGGTGCAGATAGCACCTATGTGGAAATAGACACCTTGGGTACGGTTTCTGTAAAAGATTCAATTTTCAAAAAGTCAACCTGGCCGAGGTTCAATCTATCTACCCTTCCATACGTGCCGGGTGTAGAGCCTCCAACCAAATTTGATATCTGGGCTGATAAAATTGAAAAGAGTGGGGTTTCTGTAAATGCAATAGAGGTAAAAAATCCTAAGCCTATCAACCCTATTAGGGATGAAGAAAGTGAGTATAACACAAGAAAGCCTCTGAGATTTGGCTCCAAAACAAGTGTAACTACAGCAGGTAACTGGGAATAATATTTTGACAAAAACCGCCACATCAAATTTCAAACTCATTAAAAGAATTAAGGCTGGCAGCTTTGATGAATCAAAGCTGCCATCTTATTCTCTTTGTCTGCAAATAGGCATTCGCGATTTTCAATTTTGTGTGGTAAATAAGCAGACAGGCACCTGTCTGGTGATGGAAGATTACAAGCTGGAAAACATCAAAACGATCAATACCCGGCTGGAGGTCATCAAAGAAATCGTCAACAAACACAGTTTCATAGGTTCCAATCTCTGGGACAACATCAAGGTAAGTTTCAAAACTCACAAGTTCTCTCTGGTGCCTGGTTCGCATTTTCTACCGGAAGCATCCAGTGATTACCTGGCCGTGAATTCGGAGATTAAAACCAAGATTGAGGAGGTTTATTACTACAAGCATATCGCGAGTAGTGCAGTGAACATCTTTGCTTGTGACAAAAAAGTCATTTCCTGGTCCAAGGAGCGTTATCCCAATAAAAGTTTACAGGTCATCCATCAGGGTAGTGCGCTGATCGAAGGAGTGCTGAAGTATGATGACCACTCCAAGGAAAAAACCATGTTTACCTACTTTGACAGGGGTATTCTGCACATCATGGTATCTCAGAAGAATCAGTTGCTCTATTACAATCAGTTTGCAGTAAGAAAGAGCGAAGATTACCTCAAATACATTATGCTCGTTTTTAAAGAGATTGGTCTTTCGCCCAAAACCAGCAGTCTGGTAGTATGGGGACTACTCAAGAACGACGCACCACAAATCGAACTCTTGAAGAAATATATCCGAAACATCTCCTTCGGTACCAAACCAAACTTTCTGAAATTTCCCTCAGAGTTTGAAGACATTGCCGATCACAGGTATTTCGATCTGTACAGCATATTTCTCTGCGAGTAATGAAAAAAACAGCGATCTTCCCTGGTTCGTTTGACCCATTCACCAAGGGTCACGAAGACATTGTGCTGAGAAGCCTGGAACTCTTCGACGAGGTGATCGTGGCCATGGGGCATAATTCCAATAAGAAGCGGTATTTCGAAGTGGACTTCATCATCGGAAAGATCAACGCTGCATTTGAGGGCGATGAGCGGGTGAAGGTCATAGTGTATGATGAACTCACGGCCATTCTTGCTCAAAAATACAATGCTCGCTATCTCGTACGCGGGCTGAGAAACACCACTGACTTTGAATACGAAAACAGTATCTCACAAATCAATAAATACCTGAATGCAGGTCTGGAAACAGTCTTTTTGATTACCTCTCCTGACCTGGCTCCTATTAGCAGCAGTATTATCCGCGAAGTACATCGCTATGGCGGGGATGTGACTCCCTTCCTGCCTTACAAACTTTGATCGTGTATTTTGAGGAGTTTGTGATACTCCTGTATCACCACCCGAATGGAGCGGTAGGAATTGTAAAGCGCTGCACGTAGCTCGGTAAGGGTCATCCATCGTACCTCATCTATCCCCTCTTCGGCCTGTGGTGTCAGATTAGAGTCATCCAGGCAACGCATCACATACCAGTGCGTCTTTTTGAGCACATATTTTTCTTTGTTGATGTAAGTGTGCCACGTGGCGTTGATCTTTTTCTCTATGGACACCTTCACCCCTGTTTCCTCCTCCACCTCGCGTATGGCACAGTCACGCTTATTCTCTCCTTTATCCAGCTTCCCTTTGGGTATATCCCACCTGTCCTTCCGGTAGATCAGGAGGATTTTACCACCCTTGTCCACCACCCCACCGGCAGCCTCTATCACTTTAAACTTCTTCTTGATATAGCGGATCACGTCCCGCTTGTCAGTACTACAAAAAGTGATCGAATCTACTTTCTTTAGTTTATTATCCGTCATCACGTGCAGGAGATCATCCACCTTATCGGCGGCAGCATCTGTGATCAGCACATCATCAATGAGAGATTTTGGTTTTATTTTGGTGATCGCCCCATCAATGACCAGATCAAATTCTTTGGCAGGATCCAGCTCCTCAGGACTTACGATACTTACAGGGATATCATTGATGAATATTTTCACAAGAAGTTTAGCTTTGCGTACAAATAAAACACATAAATATTGGGGTATAAAAGCGCCTTCTAATATTTTTAAAAAACTTATCGACAAAGCATGCCTGTACAACAATACGACAATCAAGTCGCAAAAGAAATCGCTAAAGCCCTCCTGAACATTGAAGCCATCAAAATAAGCCCCAAGGCGCCCTTCACGTGGGCATCAGGTTGGAAATCTCCCATCTATTGTGATAACCGTCTCAGCCTTTCCTATCCGGAAACAAGAAGCCTGGTTAAAAATCACCTCGCCAAAGTGATCCGAGAAAAATTTCCGAATGCAGAATGCATTGCGGGGGTGGCCACAGCCGGCATTCCACAAGGTGCTCTTGTCGCTGATGCTCTTGATTTGCCTTTTATCTACATCCGATCCACCACCAAAGGCCACGGAATGGAAAATCAGATAGAAGGAGTAGCTTCTAAGGGCACCAAAGTTGTTTTGATAGAAGACCTGGTCTCCACAGGCGGAAGCTCTCTACAGGCCGCTGAGGCTGTGCGAACGGCAGGCATGGAGGTACTAGGTATGGTGGCTATTTTCACTTATGGGTTTGGCATCTCTGAGGAAAACTTCAAGGATCACCATGTGGACCTGTGGTACCTGAGCGACTACTCCACCATGATAGCAGCGATGCTGGCCGATGGAAGCATAGCTCCCGACCAGGAAGCTACCCTGCAGGCATGGAGAAGCAATCCTGCTCAGTGGAATCAGTGAAATTTTTCTTCTACGCCCAGGCCGAATAGGGCAAAATCGTACTTTACAGGATCTTTCGGATCAAACGCCTTGAGCTGATTGGTCAGCTCAATGGCAGTTTGCCAATCGGTCTGCTTCCGGGTGATCAATCCCAGCGAGCGAGCCACCCGATCTACGTGTAAGTCACATGGACACACCAGTTGAGAGGGCTTAATGACCTTCCACAACCCAAAATCCACCCCGGAAGTATCCTGCCTCACCATCCAGCGAAGAAACATATTCAGACGTTTACATGCTGATTTGCGAACCGGGCTCGAAATGTGTTTGTAGGTTCGCCTGGGGTGGTCAGGTATAGAGAAAAAATATTCGAAAAAACCTGCCAGATGACTATAAGTGTCACTGGCACCAACCAGAGCGCCACGAACAAAAGCGTTCTCCAGGCTTTCGTGTTGGGAGTAATGGTGCCGGAAAAACTCAATGAAATAAAGCGCGTCTGTAGCATTGAATGTGCGGTGTTTGAAATCGAGAAAAGCCCTCAGGTCGGATTCTGAGTGATTCAATATGAAATCATACGGAGCATTGTCCATTCGCTCAAAAAACTCCCGACACTTATTGATGATGGTCACCCGCTGACCCCAGGCGAGTATTGAGGCCATAAATCCAGCAATCTCAATATCCTGCAAGCGAGTATACTCATGTGGGATGGAGATGGGGTCATTTTCAATAAAACCAGGCTGATTGTATTGGGTAACCTTCTCGTCCAGAAACGCCTTTAGCTCAGGGATTTTTGTCAAAACAACTAATCCAGATAGTAAGATACCTCCACCCTCGTCTTGGGGTCAATCACTCCTAGTCGTTCAAAGCAGATAGGCGTCAGCCTGATCATCACATTCTCATTAAGGCCAGTCTCAGGGAGCTTTCCCACCACCCTGACAAAAATCTTTTGATTATTCATCAGATTGCGTACTTCTATGAGCGCACCGACGGATAAGGTACGATGTAGTGCCAAATACTTTTGAGTCTCCATACCATCCTCTATCTTTCGGGCCGTACCCTCTTCAAATACCCGGGTAAAGCCACTTTGATCTTTAACGGTCTTGCGCTGACCATATGGCAGTATCTCTACAGCATCATTCTGCGCAATTCTGACAGAATCCGGTTTTCCCCTGACCAATAGTTTTTGGCCAATGGATAAATAGGCATTGGGCAAATGGTTCCAGAAAACAATGCTGTCAGGTTTCACCTTAAACTTGGCTGCTATGGTCTCCAGCAAGTCTCCGCTTTGTACGTAATATTCTGTAAAACCTGGCGGCACGGTGGATTTTGGCTTAGGAGTCTCCTTCGTGGGTTTCTTTACCTCTACGGGTGCAGGTACTGCCTGATCATCCGAGATTCGAATGGTTAGCTGCTGATCAATGGAAATCTCATTAGAAGGTAAGGAATTCCATTTTTTCATATCTTCCACAGCCACTCCATATTTTCGGGATATCGAATAAAGGGTTTCACCCTGCACCACCGTATGGGTAACCTCCTCCATGGCGGAAGATGCTTTTGGTTCAACGGGCTTCATCTCAGATGCCTGCCTGGCCTTGCTCTTATCGATGGGCAACTTCAGTTCCTGTCCGAGAGAAATCTGATTGTTTTGGATGTCATTGAGCTTCACTACCTGCTCCAGATCAGCGCCATATCTTCTGGCCAAACTGTAAAGTGTTTCGCCCTTTTCTACCTGATGGATGACAAAATACTGGCCCTTGTTTTTTTCGACCCTCAACGAATCTAAACCACCAGCCCGGCCGGCCAATGTCCCAAAAGTGAATACTAAAACGATTCCGATTTTATAGCTCAATTGCATGAATTTGATTACCATTCTGAACAAACACCAAAAGATTATTGAAAGAAAAAAAACTGCCGGAAGCATAGCCATTCAAACCCTTATCTACCACCTCGTGGTAAAGCTCGACATCTCCCTGCATAACCAAAAGCTTTCTATCAAACTTTGTACCTAAACGCTCATAATAGCTTATTATGATATTTTTTCCATACTCATCATACTCAAAACCCACCGGTGCCTCCTCCATTCCCAAAAACTCCTTTACCAAGGTATAGTACTCAGAACCAGGGGCATAATAAACCGGATATCTCACGTTGCTGCCTGCCAACGGCTCTGTCCGGCTACCAAGGCTCCATCGCTGCTCATTGGACTGATCTCCCGGAACATGCCCCATGAGCTCTCCACTCTCCATTTGTATCAACTGAAAATCAGTAAGCACGTGATTGAGACTCAGTGAAAGGGTATCATATACCAGCAAATCCTTGCTGAGCGGATTCTGTGGGTCATTGTACCGCTCGAGCAAAAGAAACGGATGATAAAACCTCAACACGGTGGTCCACCAATCAGCCTCAGGGATCTCAAATGACTTTTTGTCCTTAAGAGATTTTAAATCAAGAAGTTGATATTTCACCTCCCCAGTATCCTCATCCCGAAGCTCCAAAACCATGTATCCTGTGCCGGCATCCAGTGCCACCTGCCATATTTTGGAAGTGAATGATAAAGAAAAAGCGAAAGAAGGTACAGCCACGAGGTTGATTGAAGTATTTTTATTCAAATTTGTTGTAAAGTTAGGACAGCCACTATGCTTAAAAAATATATCTTCTTTTTCTTCCTCATTTCAGGCCTTTTGGTTCAGGCACAAGATAGCTCGCAAGTGAACGTGCTACATCTCAAAGTGCTTGATAACATCGACCCAAGAACCAACAGGTACACCGAACTTGGCTTTGAAAAAGCCAAAGAGATGGAGGCGGACTATGTGATTTTGGAGCTAGACACCTATGGTGGGGCGCTTAATGATGCAGATGAAATCAGAACCCGCATTCTTAACTTCGACAAGCCGGTTTATGCCTTTATCAATAAGGATGCTGCCTCTGCAGGAGCGCTCATTTCCATCGCTTGCGATAGTATCTACATGGCCAAAGGATCCAGCATTGGTGCAGCCACGGTGGTCACTCAGGATGGTACGGCAGCCCCGGACAAATACCAGTCTTACATGCGGTCTATTATGCGATCCACAGCGGAGGCTAAGGGAAGAAACCCACACATTGCAGAAGGCATGGTGGATGAGGATATCGATCTGGATAGCATAGCTACAGAAGGAAAAGTGGTTACATTTTCGGTTTCAGAAGCCATCAGATATGGTTTTTGCGAAGCTGAAGTGTCAAATATCGATGAGATCATGTCCCGATCGGGAGTCGCCACTTATGACATTACTGAATTCAAGCTGAGTCTGACCGACCGGATCATCGCCTTGTTTTTGAACCCGTTTGTTAGTGGGATCTTAATCCTTGTGATCATTGGGGGTATTTATTTTGAGTTGCAAACACCAGGGGTGGGTTTTCCTATATTGGCTTCTGCCATAGCAGCCATCCTCTATTTCACCCCTTACTACCTCAACGGACTGGCCGAAAACTGGGAAATCATCATCTTCTTTGCAGGGGTGCTGCTGATTGCCGCTGAGATCTTCGTCATTCCGGGATTTGGTATAGCGGGTATTTCAGGCCTTATCCTCACATTGGGATCGCTGATCCTGGTCATGCTCAATAATGATACGTTCGATTTTTCATTTGTACAGGTAGACGATATTTTCATTGCCGTAGCCACCACACTGGCAGGCCTGATGGGCTCCATCGTCATTATGTTTATGGCTGGGGCGCGACTGACCAACTCCCGTTTCTTCAATCGAATCGCCCTACAGGACATTCAGGATCAAACAGAGGGTTATACCTCCAGCTTTTATAAAAGCAAGTCGATGGTAGGCAAAAAAGGTATCGCATACACCATACTGAGACCCAGTGGCCGTGTGGAGATCGAAGGTGAAATTTACGACGCTTATACACGCGGAAATTACATTGAAGCCGGAATAGAAATAGAAGTGATCTCCGATGAAGGGACCTCTCTGAAAGTGCGGGAAGCAAAGTCATGAGGATACTGGGGATCATACCGGCCCGGTACGCTTCGTCCAGGTTTCCGGGTAAAGCGCTCGTCCAAATCCAAGGAAAAACCATGATCAGAAGGGTGTATGAGCAGGCCATTAAGAGCCAGCTTGTAGATAAAGTCCTTGTGGCAACTGATGACCAACGCATCTTCGAAGAAGTGAGCAGTTTCGGTGGAGCAGTGATGATGACCAGCGCCGCTCATCGTAACGGTACCGAGCGATGTGCCGAAGTGATCCTGGAGCATCCCGGATACGACTATGTGATCAACATACAGGGAGACGAGCCCTTCATTCACCCGGAGCACATAGATGGTGTGGCTACCTTGCTCGATGGAGACACAGAACTGGCTACCCTGGTAAAAAAAATTACCGATCCGGCAGTTCTGGATGACCCCTCGGAAATGAAAGTGATTTTCAATCAAGATCAGGAAGCCATCTATTTTAGCAGAACCTGCATCCCCTACCTGCGTGATGTAAAACCAGAAGATAGACTCAAAAAACATACTTTTTATAAGCACATAGGCCTCTATGGATACCGCAGAGATATCCTTCTGGAAATCACGCAGCTGCCCCCTGGCACGCTCGAGACTGCAGAAGCACTGGAACAACTCAGGTGGATTGAAAACGGGTACTCCATTAAAATCGGTTTGACTACTTTAGAAAGCCAAATGATTGACACGCCCGAAGACTTGGCCAAACTCACTCAGGACATGACATTATGAGAAAGACTTTGAAATTTATCACCTGGACGTTCATGGGGCTCGCCGTGATCTTCTTTTGGATTTCACTCCGCAATGCAGAAAATAACCTGGAGTACACCATTGTAGCCATGATGATGATCGCGATCGCCTGGGGTACCAACTATTTTTTAAGGAAACATGAAAAAGCAGAAAAGGAAGACTGAAAACTGCCTCAATTGCGGATTTCCACTTAAAAGTACGTTTGAATACTGCCCTCAATGTGGTCAGGAGAATACCGACAATCAGATCTCTTTCGGCAAGCTGATTAAAGATTTTTTGGCCAACTATTTCTCTTTAGACTCCAGGTTTGGCAGGAGTATTCGTCCGTTTTTCCTGAAACCCGGCACCCTCACCCGAGAGTTTATGGAGGGAAAAAGGGTGAAATACGCCAATCCCATTCGGCTCTATCTGGTGGTCAGTCTGATTCACTTTTTCTTTTTTTCCATTAATATGGATGGGAAATCGGATAAGAACCAAGGGATCATTAAGCAAAGTACTCCGGACTCGACAAACAACACTCCCACGATAGTGACCGAGACCGAGGACCTGGATTCGCTGGATACAAGCTGGCCCATCTCCGGATCGGAATGGAAGATTATCAATCGGATGGCGCGGGATAAGGCCGCGGACTACAGCATCGAGCAAATTGAAGATTCCATTCACAATGAACAGAAGCCATTTGCAGCTGCCTACATCAACAGACAGATTATCAAACTAACGAAATCCGACATGCCAACCATCAACCGGTACATCGTCAAAAACATCCCCATCCTGATGTTCTTTCTTTTGCCGGTATACGCTCTACTGCTCAAAGTATTTTTCAGAAAGGGACTCTATATCAACCACATCATTCACAGCTTGCACCTCCATTCCTTTGCTTTCATAGCGCTCACCTTTTTGTGGATTTTAGGGCTCATCAGCCCTTCCTGGGCAGATACTATGGACATTGTCTTTCTACTGGCCATCATGGGATATCTGGTGATTTCCTTTAAAAACACCTATCAACTTGGCTATATGACTGCCATTTACAAGGTTCTTTTGAGCGGCTTTCTTTACACCATCATCATGGGACTCAGCCTGTTTTTTGGTGTCGTCATTAGCCTGTTGTTTTACTAACCCCTCATATGCCCGCAGCTATTTTTCAAGGACGTATCACCCATTTTGAGCAACAATTCACCCGACATAGCGATCTGGCTACGCGGTATTCTCTCCTCAGAGCCATCACCTTCTTGGCAGGAGCAGTATGTTTCGTGCTCCTTCTTAATAAAGACCACTGGATGTTTGTACCATTGCTGTTTATGGCTCTTGTTGGGTTCATTTTTTTTGTGACTCGATATCAGTTTCACGAAGGAAAGAAAGCTTTTTTTACCCAGTTGATTTTGATCAATCGGGAAGAAATTGACCGGTTAAACCTCCACCTTTCGGGGTTCAGGACAGGTGATGAGTATGCCCAAAAAGACCACCCTTATCAGGCCGATCTGGATGTACTGGGGCAGCACTCCCTGTTTCAGCTCCTCAACAGGTCTGCCCTACCCGATGCTGAAAAAATGCTCGTTCAATGGCTATCAGAACCGGCCGAGGCGCGGACCATTACAAGGCGTCAGGAAGCCATAAGAGAATTAAGTCAGAAAGTGGATTGGTTTCAGCATTTCAGGGCTGCTGCACGGGTGGCCGTGAATCAGAAAAGTAAAGAGGCCCCACACACCAACGCCTCTCATCTCTATCATTGGGCATCTAAGCAGCTGATGCTGCGACAAAGCCTTTGGAAAATGGCCTCCATAATTCTTGTAGTTATTTCTCTGGCTCTTGGCGCCTGCATTCTTCTTCAGTGGCTACCCTATCAGGTGATCTATATTTCTATCATTCTAAATGGGGGCTTGCTCGCACTGGTTATTAAAAAGCTTAACCATCAGATCGCAGGCATTGACAAAGCCCATTACATGGTTTCTACGTACAGCCACATGATCTCTGAAATGGAGAAACAGACTTTCACCTCGGAAGAGCTGTGCCACTTGCAGTCCCAACTCACCACACCCAATAGCGCCTCTTTGGCCATCAAAAAACTTTCAAACCTTACTTTACGCATCAGTGCCAGGGGCAACATGTTCTATATGATTGCTGATTTTCTGCTGATCCTGGATGCCTTTTTACTACTGGATATCTTAAAGTGGAAAAAGGCCAACGCTGACCACATGAACGAATGGCTGGAGGCGGTTCATCAACTGGAGTGTCTCATCAGCACGGCTGCTTTCGCACACGCCAATCCACAATATGTTTTTCCTGAGGTTACTCTCGCAAAGCAAAGTCTGAAAGCATCCGATATGGGACACCCGCTGGTTTCGGCTGCAGAAATGGTCACCAATGATTATGAAATCTCCGGCTCAGGATCTGTGGATATCATCACAGGATCCAATATGTCAGGCAAGTCAACTTTTCAAAGGACACTCGGTATCAACATGGTGCTGGCCGGAGCAGGTGCGCCCGTCTTCGCATCAGCATTTACTTTCACCCCATGTCGGATATTCACCAGCATGCGGACCAAAGACAATTTGGAAGAGCATACGAGTTCCTTCTATGCTGAGCTCAAAAGAATCGCTCAACTGCTGGACCTGACAAAAAGAGGAGAAGTGGTTTTTTTCCTACTGGACGAAATACTAAAAGGAACTAACTCCCAGGACAGGCATACCGGAGCGGTAGCCTTAGTAAAGAAGCTTACTAAAACGGAAGCTTTCGGGCTCATCTCCACCCACGACCTGTCGCTCGGGCAACTGGAAGAAACAGAACCAAAGGTGAGAAATTACAGCTTTAACAGCTCAATTGAAGGAGATAGAATCATTTTTGATTATCACCTCAGCAAAGGGGTATGTCGTAGTTTCAATGCCTCTCAGCTGATGAGAAACATGGGAATTATTGACTAGCTGTCGTTTTCTCCAGCTCCACAAGCTGAAGTAAAACACGCTGGGCCTTGCGACGGGTGAGCGCTGCAGCCTTTAAATTGGACATTTCTAACGCATATACACGCTCCATCAGCTTGTCATACCGATCTTGCAGGAGCTGCTTTTTGGGTTTCGAACTAAATAAATTGAATATATTCATGATTTTTTATGATTATACAAAGAACACTCTGACCACCAAAATGTTTTAAAAATGGGCAAAGTCTCCATCATCATGCCTGTAAAAAATGCTGAGAAATACCTCAAAGAGTCCATTCAAAGCATTCAAAATCAAACCTCAGACAACTGGGAGCTCTTGGCTATAAATGACCACTCCACAGACTCCAGTAATCAAATACTCCAGGAATTTAGCGCCCACGACTCACGTATCCGGTTGCTGCAAAACATAGGTATGGGCATCATTCCTGCACTGCAGCAGGCCCTTAGATTGGCTACAGGAAAATTCGTGTCCAGAATGGATGCTGATGACATAATGCCAGCTAATCGCTTAGAAAAGATGAGTACACTATTGGAAGCATCCGGGCCCAAAACTGTCGTTACAGGCTTGGTACAATACTTCTCAGATCAACCGGTGAGTGCTGGCTATCAGAAGTACCAAGAATGGATCAATCAGGTAAACCGCACAGGCACCCAGTGGCAAAACATCTATCGTGAGTGCGTCATCGCTTCTCCCAACTGGATCGCCCGAAGGTCCGAAATACAGGAGATCAAGGCATTCGAAAACCTTCGGTATCCAGAAGATTACCACCTAACGCTCAAATGGTATCAGGCCGGATTTAAGGTAGAAACCGTTCCAGAGGTCATGCTACTGTGGAGAGAACACAATATGCGCACTTCCCGAACGTCAGAGCACTATGCTCAAAAGGCATTTTTTGAATTGAAGATTAAGCATTTCATTGATATGGACCTGCAAACGAACCACCTGGTAGTTTGGGGTAAAAACCCAAAAGGGAAGCTAACGACAGATATTCTCAGCCATCATGGCATCCCCTTTCTCTGGCATGATCTGAAAAGCTATCGCAAAATAGAAAGTCTGGAAAACCCCCAGATCATAGTGGCTGTATATCCCGACCCTAAAGAGCGGAACCAACTAGAAAAATACCTAATGAACCTGGGACTGATGCCCGGTAAAAATTGGTGGTATGTCTGAGATTTTAGTTCTTTACAGCTTCTTAAAGTATTCCAGCTATGAATAACGCCATCTACCTGCAAGCACTCATCGAAGATCAAAAAGGAAACTGGGAACAGGCTCATGACTTGATTCAGGACCTAACCAGCCCGGAAGCTGCATGGATTCATGCTTTTCTTCATCGCAAAGAAGGTGATGTCTCCAATGCCCGGTACTGGTATCACCGGGCCAATAAGCCATTCCCCACTGTTAGTCTAAGTGAGGAATGGGAAATCATCTACCAAACCCTCGACGGGCAGTAGCTCAACCAACCAGAGATTTCAGACTCTCGTCATTGGCACGGATGATCTGATCAATGTCATCATCAGACAGCACTGCAGACACAAACAGAGTTTCGAATTGTGACGGAGCCAGGTATATACCCTGTTCAAGCATTTTATTGAAATAACTCCCAAACAGGGCGGTATCGCAGCTCTTAGCGGTCTCAAAATCCACCACCTGCTGATCCGTGAAAAATAAGCTATACATACTCCCTATCTGGTTGATGGTATAATTCAACCCAAGCACCTCCAGGGTCTCGCGATAGCCCGAAACAATCCTCTTGGTATTGGACTCGAGCTTTCCATAAGTTTCCTGATGATCACTAAGGTACCGAAGCATCGTATATCCTGCCGCCATGGCCACCGGATTTCCTGATAGCGTACCGGCCTGGTATACCGGACCCTGTGGTGACACAAAGTCCATAATCTCTTTCTTGCCTCCGTAGGCCCCCACAGGCAGTCCTCCACCAATGATTTTGCCCAGGGTAGTCATGTCCGGGATCACCCCTAGCCGCTCCTGAGCACCTCCGCGCGCCAACCTGAAGCCGGTCATCACCTCATCAAAAATGAGGACAATACCTTCCTGATCGCATATTTCTCTAAGCCCTTCCAGGAAGCCTGCCACAGGTAATACACAGCCCATGTTGCCAGCCACAGGCTCTATAATGATCGCTGCTATTTCACCTTTGTGATTATTCACAATTTCCCATACTGCATCCAGGTTGTTATAAGGTGCCAGTAGGGTGTCTTTGGTCGTGCCAGCTGTCACTCCCGGGCTATCAGGTGTGCCCATGGTCATGGCTCCGCTCCCGGCAGCAATCAAAAATGAGTCTCCATGCCCATGATAGCACCCTTCAAATTTGATGAACTTATCTTTTCCGGTGTATCCCCTGGCCACTCTGATAGCCGACATGGTGGCCTCAGTTCCTGAGTTTACCATCCTGACACGCTCTATAGATGGCACCAATTGACAAATCAGCTCTGCTATCAACACCTCACGCTCACCCGGAGCCCCGAATGAAGGTGAGCTTTGAATAGCCCTGATCACGGCTTCCTCCACCAGCGGGTTGGCATGACCAAGGATCATCGGACCCCACGAGTTGATCATGTCTATGTATGAGTTTCCATCCTCATCCATCATATGAGCTCCCTTGGCGGACTTGAAAAAGATAGGATCTCCCCCTACTGCCTTGAAAGCACGAACGGGTGAATTAACTCCACCCGGTATGTAATTTTTTGCCCTGCTAAAAAGCGATTTACTCTTTTCAATCTTCATACATTTCCCTGTTGACTACTTCTAATTTTGAGTCTTTAAACCTTACCATTGGTACCACCTGATTGTCATTGGCCACACCGTACCTGAACCCCTCAAAAATCCGCCCCTTTCTATACACGCCGCTCCGCAAATCGGTCTGAAAGTATTTACCGTATTGGTGCATCATGTGCCCTGCAAAATAAACCAATTCATACCCCCTCAGGTGGTTGACCGAAGGCCTGGTTTTGTATTTGGCAATAAACCGCTCCTGAAAATCGCGGTAGTAAAAACTATTTCGATCCTTGTAATCGGGATCGCTCAAAGCCACACCCAGCCTGTCCAGCTGATTAAATGAGAGCATCGTAAAGTCCAGCCAATCACCATAGCCGTAAAGACGGATACTGTCTCCGCGAGTCTCCACAGCACTGATCAGGTTATTGGCAAAAAGGTTGCTTCGCGTGGCTGCCAGTATATGACCGATACTGTCCGGTGCAATTCGGAATAGTTTCTCATAATAGACAATCCGATTCTGATCATCGTCATAACTAATGGGTAACACAAAATCAGGATTACGTGACATTCTATCCATTTCATCCCTGCGAATCCTTCTGCTCTTGACAAACCTTCCTCTGATTTCCTGAATCGAATCTGCCTCTTCCTGGGTCAGATACTGATCATATTGCGCCCACAAGGTATCCAGAAGCTGACGCGAATTATCCTTGGTGATTTCGCGGAAAAGGACCACTTCAAATCCCGCTTCCTCCAGCTGTTGCTTATATATTGCCGCAAAGACAGAATCCCGGGCCGACTGCTCATAGAAGATCATGGCATATGGGTTCTTGTTTTCAGCAATGGCAAACTCAGCACATTTCATGGCCATCGTTTCATAGCTGGGACGCATCAGAAAAGAAAACGGATTGTCCCCAACCACCTCCGAATTGGAAGAAATTGGATTGAATTTATTGATCTTATTCGCTACGGAGTATTGATCCACCAAGGCATTAGGCTCAGGATAAAGCGGCCCTATGATCAGATCAGTGTTCTCAAAACCTTTGTTTTCCAGAATCTTTTTGGTTGCTGATGCCTTCCTTTTGGTATCATAGGGGAAGATATTCACTGGCTCGCCTCTCTTTGTCAGGTCTTCAGCGGCCATCAGCATCCCCTGATACATGTCCATCACCAGGCTGTTCTGAGTAATGAGCGAGGTATTTTGCAGTGACTCATAGAGAAAGGGCATGACCACCGCTATATTGTACACTTCCTTTCTCACCAGGGGCAATTCATACTCCGCGATGGTGTTAATATCAAAGCCCCACTCCGTAACCAACTCATCAATGCGCTGAATATCACGCTCCGAATAGGTAGCGGCATTCAGTTTCTTCACTAACACCTCCGCCAGTGGCTTACTATCGGGATATTCGCTAAACAGAGAATCTACCTCAGCAAGGTCAAGCGGTGAAATAAAAGTAGCAATCATCCGCTCCTCGTCCTCAGTATTGAGGGTTTCACTTGTCAGCTGAGTCGAATACTCCAGTGCTCTGCTAAAATCCCCGGTCATGAAATTGGCATAAGCCAGCCAAAACAACACTTCCGGTTTCTGATCCCAGGTGGGAAACTGGATGAGTACCTGGCGCCACATGTCTTTGGCTACCGCAAAGTCTTCTTGCTGAAAGGCGCAGAGGCCAAAATAGAAAGACGCATGTCTGCCAAAAACCTCGCTCTGTGACAAGGCGCTGAAAGCCGCTTTTGCACTACTATATTGAGCATTGTTGAAAAGACGCTTGGCCTCCAGGTATTCCGCCTGCTCACGCTGAGCATAAGCAAACACACAAACCAATAACATCCCGGATAAGAGCAAATACTTCTTCACAATAGCGCTGGTTTAGATTCAATTAAAATTATTCCCACTCGATGGTCGCTGGCGGCTTGCTGCTAATATCGTACACCACTCTGTTTACGCCACGCACCTTATTGATTATTTTGTTGGACACCTCGGCCAAAAACTCGTACGGAAGGTGAACCCAGTCAGCGGTCATCCCATCAAGACTGGCCACTGCTCGCAAAGCCACCACCTGCTCATAGGTACGCTCGTCACCCATTACTCCTACCGATTGCACAGGCAACAACATGGCACCAGCCTGCCATACCTGATCATAGAGGTTGGCTTCTTTGAGGCCGCTGATAAAGATATCATCTACTTCCTGAAGTATTCTTACCTTCTCCGCTGTAATGTCTCCAAGAATCCTGATCCCCAAACCAGGCCCCGGGAAGGGATGCCGACCTAAAATATTATTAGATATCTCCAGTGCCCGTCCTACATTTCGCACTTCGTCTTTGAAAAGCAAGTTGAGTGGCTCCACCACTTTCAAGTTCATTTTCTCAGGCAGTCCACCTACATTGTGGTGGGACTTGATCGTTACGGACGGTCCGTTAACAGACACAGACTCAATCACATCCGGGTAGATGGTTCCCTGCCCTAACCATTTCACATCTTTAATCTTATGTGACTCCCGGTCAAACGTCTCTATAAATACCCTGCCTATGGCTTTTCTTTTATCCTCCGGATCGGTGAGCCCCTTCAATGCTTCATAAAATTCTTCTTTGGCATCCACTCCCTTCACATTCAGCCCCATACCCTCATATGACTCCAGCACCTGCTCGAATTCATTTTTTCTAAGCAAGCCATTGTCAACAAATATGCAGTAGAGGTTCTTGCCAATGGCCTGATGAATCAGTGTGGCCGCCACCGAAGAATCCACCCCCCCGGAAAGTCCCATCACCACTTTATCATCTCCTAGCTTGGCCTGAAGGCCACGTACTGTGTTTTCCACAAAAATATCAGCAGTCCAGTCCTGAGCGGCACCGCAGATGTGCACCACGAAATTTCGAAGGAGTGTTTTACCATCCAGACTATGAGTCACCTCAGGGTGAAACTGAATCCCATAAATAGGCTTATTTTCTACCTTATAGGCTGCCACGGGTATACTTTCCGTATTGGCGATCACCTGAAAATCTTCGGGCAGTTGCGTGATGGTGTCACCATGAGACATCCATACCTGACTTCCTATTTCCACTTCTTTCAATAGATCAAAGTGTGCATTGATATGCGCCAGCTTGGCACGGCCATACTCCCGATGCTCTGAGCGGGTCACTTCACCCCCGTGCTTATGAGCGAGAAGTTGAGCGCCATAGCAGATACCCAGGATGGGATATTTCTCAAGGGCTTTGATGTCCAGATCAGGAGCTCCTTCATCCAAAACCGAACAGGGACTCCCTGAGAGGATGATTCCCTTGGTAAATTCGTCAGGATCGGGAAAGTGATTAAAAGGATGAATTTCACAATAAACATCGAGCTCGCGTACCCTGCGAGCGATGAGTTGTGTATATTGAGAACCAAAGTCCAGAATGAGAATCTTGTCTGTCATCCCGCAAAATTAGCAGATTCAAGCAAACGCTAAATTGATTTTTTACTTCGATTTGAATTATCCCCAAATTTACTTTGATTAGCCCGCTGAAAATTGACGTATGACACAGGAAGAAAAACGGTTAGAAGAGTGTAGGAAGGGTATTTCCTGGAAAGAATGGGGTCCATATTTATCTGAAAGGCAATGGGCCACTGTGCGCGAAGATTATACTGAATCTGGTAACGCCTGGGAAAGTATCGTCCATGATCAGGCCCGAAGCAAATCTTACCGATGGGGCGAGGATGGTCTCGGAGGATTTAGTAATTCGGATCAGCGAATCTGTTTTGCCTGGGCCTTCTGGAATGGGAAAGATAAAATCCTCAAAGAGCGATTGTTTGGGCTCACTGGCCATGAAGGCAATCATGGCGAAGATGTCAAGGAACTCTACTTCTACCTGGACAGCACGCCGACACACTCTTATATGAAAATGCTCTATAAGTATCCTATCAATGAGTTCCCCTACTCTGATTTGGTCGTAGAGAATCTGAAAAGAACCAAGAAACAGCGGGAATATGAAATCCTGGATACCGGAGTATTCGACAAAGACGAATATTTTGATATTTTTCTGGAATACGCCAAAGGCGCCCCGGATGACTTTTTGCTGAGAGCCGAAGTGCATAACAGAAGTAATAAAGATGCAGAGCTGACCCTGCTCCCAACTTTCTGGTTTCGCAACACCTGGTCCTCTGGCAGGGACTCCAATATCCCTGAAATTTCAGAGGTAAGCCCCACGGAAATGCTCATTAAACACCACCTGCTTGGAGACTATCATGTCTACTTCGGGGAAGAGGTGAAAGAGCAGATGTATTGTGACAATGCCACCAACCGGGTGAGACTCTATGGCGTGCCCAACAAGCAATCCAACTACCCCAAGGATGCAATCAATGATTACATCATCAACGGAAAAAAAACCCTTAATCCCAAAAAGAAAGGCACCAAGTCCTCCGCTCATTATAAAGTGATGGTACCCGCCGGGGGCTCTAAGACAGTAGAAATAAGGATGTCATCCGTGGCCTTGAGTCTACCCTTTGGGGACTATCAGGAGCTTCTGAACAAGCGCAAAGCTGAGGCGGATAGTTTCTACAGATCTATCCAGTCCAAAGTAATTGACAAAGACCTTAAAAATATACAACGCCAGGCCTTTGCAGGCATGATGTGGAGCAAGCAGTTTTATTACTACAACATCAAAAACTGGATACACGGGGATCCGGGACGAATGAAACCCTCGCCTTCCCGAAAGAATGGGCGAAACTCGGACTGGCAGCATGTATACAACTATGATATACTGTCCATGCCAGACAAATGGGAATATCCTTGGTTCGCCGCCTGGGATCTTGCCTTTCATTGCATTCCCATCACCAGGATCGATCCTGATTTTGCAAAAAACCAGCTGCTTCTGCTGCTGAAAGACCGCTACCTCCACCCCAATGGTCAAATACCGGCCTATGAGTGGAATTTTAGTGACGTGAATCCACCGGTACACGCCTGGGCCGTGCTGCGCGTTTTCCAGATCGACCGGGAAACTACCGGGAAACCCGATTTTGATTTTCTCCAAAGGGCATTTCATAAACTCTCGATCAATTTCACCTGGTGGGTAAACCGGAAAGACAAAGAAGGCAATAACGTATTTGAAGGCGGCTTCCTGGGACTGGACAATATTGGGGTGTTTGATAGAAATCACCCTGTGGTGGAAGATGCCAGACTGGAGCAGGCAGACAGTACCAGCTGGATGGCCATGTTCTCACTGAACATGCTGCGCATTTCTCTGGATCTGTCCATGGAGTATCCTGTTTATCAGGATATGGCCGTGAAGTTTTTTGAACACTTCCTCTACATCGCCGGGGCCATGAATAGTATAGGAGACACGGATGTAGACCTGTGGGATGATGAAGACAACTTCTACTACGATGTAATGCATACGCCTGATCAGCCCAACCAGCGAATGAAAGTACGCTCCATGGTGGGCCTGATCCCTCTGTTTGCAATCGAAATTCTTCGAACTGAGGTTTATAGCCGGTTGCCGGAGTTTAGAGAACGACTGGATTTCTTCCTGAAAGAACGCCCGAAACTAGCCTCACTGGTGGCCCGATGGGAAGAACCGGGAGAAGGCGAACACCGTCTGCTGAGTATCCTACGGGGTTTCAGAATGAAAAGGATCATTGAACGAATGTCAGACGAAGAGGAATTTCTTTCTAAGTATGGCATCCGGGCCCTCTCGAAATTCCACCTTAAGAATCCATACCAACTGGAAATAGATGGTCAGAAACTGGAAGTGGCCTACTTACCGGGAGAGTCCGACTCTTCCTTCTTTGGAGGCAACTCCAACTGGCGTGGCCCGATCTGGTTTCCTGTCAATTACCTTATTTTGGAGTCCCTATTGAAATATTCACACTACTACGGAAAAGACTACCTGGTAGAATTTCCGATAGGCAGTGGCGTGAAGCACACCCTACTGGAGGTGACCCGCGAAATTTGTTTGCGGCTCATGAAAATTTTCATGAAAGATGAAAATGGGGAACGCCCGGTCTATGCCGGAAATAAGAAATTTCAAACTGATCCGCATTTCAAAGACTACATTTTGTTCTACGAATATTTCAATGGTGATACCGGTGAAGGACTTGGAGCCTCGCACCAGACCGGATGGACTGGTCTGGTGGCCGAACTCATTCATCGATATCATAATTAAACATTTAACTCTGTAATCACCCATAAGTAATACGAGCTTCCTAGTTTTGTACCCAAAAAAGAGCCGATGCGAAAACTCATTCTGATCCTTTTTCTCTTACCCTCCCTTAGCGCAATTGGCCAGGCCAAAAAGCCAAAGCTGGTCGTAGGGATAGTCGTAGACCAGATGCGACATGAGTACCTTCAGCGATTTGAATCCAAATATGGCAACGACGGATTTAAGAGAATGATCAGAGATGGATTTGAAGCCAGAAACAATCACTATAATTATATACCTACCTACACCGCACCTGGTCATGCCTCCATTTACACGGGTACTACCCCGCGCTATCATGGCATCATTGGCAACGACTGGTACAGCCGGGTACTCGGCCGGTCGGTCTATTGTGTGGGAGACACCTCCGCAAGTAGTGTGGGTGGAAGTGCACTAAGTGGTAAAATATCCCCAAAAAACCTGATAGTAAATACCATCACTGATGAACTCAAGCTAACCACCAACTTCAGATCCAAAGTGGTGGGAGTTTCCATCAAAGACCGTGGAGCAGTTCTGCCTGCCGGGCATGCCCCCGATGGCGCGTATTGGTATGATTCTCGGACCGGTGAGTTTATGACTTCAGACTTTTACATGGATGCCCTCCCTCAATGGTTGGTGAATTTTAACCAAAAGAAGCTGGTAGATAAATACTCCAACCAAACCTGGAATACCCTCATACCAATAGCTGAGTACACTGAAAGCACTCCTGATGACAACTCCTATGAGAATGGATTCAAAGGCAAAGAAACTCCCACTTTTCCTTATGACCTCAAGGTACTCAGAGAATCAAATGGACCTTACGGACTGATCCGTTCTACTCCTTTTGGTAACTCTCTGGTACTCGATTTGGCCAAAGCTTCGATCGAGGGAGAGCAGCTTGGTACTGACCAAATTACGGATTTTCTGTCGGTCAGTCTGTCCTCTACAGATTACGTAGGGCACAACTTCGGACCCAACTCGGTGGAGGTGGAAGACACCTATCTGAGACTTGACAAAGACCTTGGGGACTTCCTGACTTATCTTGATAAGAAAATAGGCGTTGGTGAATACATGGTTTTTCTTACGGCAGATCACGGAGTGGTAGCTAACCCTCAGTTTTTGCTGGACAATGGACTCCCCGGTGGGTACATCGATACCGATGAGGTAAAGGAGATTTTCGCAGAGGCCGCACAAAGTTTGGGTGATTATATACTCAGTACGTCAAATGATCAGATTTTTCTGAACCGGGATCTGATCGACTCGGCAGGACTGGAACTGGAAGCGATCCAAAAAGCATTTGCCGAAGCGGCGATGAAAATTCCCGCCGTAGCGGAAACTTTCACTGCCACGAGTATGGACACTTTTGACTACACAGATCCGATGCGAAGTAATTTGCAAAATGGTTATAACCGCAAACTCTCCGGAGACGTACTCTTGTTTATGAAACCTGGCTACCTCACCAATACCTACGGGCTTAAGGGCTCCTCACATGGTACCGGATACTCGTATGACACCCATGTACCACTGCTGTTTTTTGGGGCCGGTATCAAAAAAGGCGCCACAGTAGAGAAAACCTACATTACCGACATTGCCCCTACGCTGGCGATGTTATTGAATATTTCCATTCCAAATGCCGCCGTGACAGGCGCACCCATAGAAGAGATTTTTGAATGATCGGACTGATATTTGATATGGATGGTGTCATTGTGCACAACAATGAATACCATTATCTGGCCTGGCAAAAACTGGCCAAAAAGTACAATGTGAAAATTACCCGGAAGTACTATCGGGAAAAGATGAACGGACGCACGCTGATGGAGCTGATGGAAATCATCTTCGATGGTGAACTGGATAAAAGTCAGGCACTCAGTGTTGGGCTGGAGAAGGAAGCCATCTATCGGGAGCTCTATGCTGAACACCGAGAGGCTACCAAAGGGTTGATACCATTCCTGGAACTTGCTAAATCCAAAAACATTCCTATGGTAGTAGGTACTTCCGCTCCCAAAGAGAATGTGGTTTTCACCCTGGATGGACTCGATTTACGAAAGTACTTTGTGGGTGTAGTAGATGACAGTATGGTCACTAAAGGAAAACCGGAACCGGAAGTTTACCTGAAGTGCGCGGAGATGATCAAAAGGGAGCCTCAGAAGTGTATTGTATTTGAAGACGCTCTTTCAGGCATCAAAGCGGGTCAAAGAGCTGGCGCCAAAGTGATTGCGCTGGCCACTTCACACGGGCGGGAAGAGCTCTCTGCTGACCTTATCATCGATGACTTCTCGCAACTGAAGTGGGAACAGGTGGAAGCCCTACTCGGAGTGTAAGAGATTCCTACAAATTATTTGATATCGGAAAAGGGCTTTACACCTAAAAAAGTGTTGTGGTGAATGGTGATAACTCCTCATTTGAGTAAATTCTGCCCTCATATGCTGAATTCCATTTTAAAAAACCTTTGCTTCTGCCTGATACTACTAGCTGCAGTGACTGTAGAAGCACAAACACTCAGAGTAGCCAAGCTAAAATACGATGGCGGTGGAGACTGGTATGCCAACAAAACGGCATTGCCCAATCTAATCTCCTACTGCAATGAACATCTGAAGACTGACATTGCCAGTGAAGAAGAAATTGTGGAAGTGGGGAGCCCTGACCTGTTTTTGTTTCCATATGTGTATATGACCGGGCACGGCAATGCGGTTTTTAGCAGTCAGCAAGCAGAAAACCTGCGAAACTATCTTACATCAGGTGGGTTCCTGCACATTGATGACAACTACGGCCTGGATCCGTACATTCGGCTGGAAATGAGTAAAGTATTTCCAAACCTCAACTTTGTGGAGCTGCCATTTGACCATCCCATCTACCATCAGAAGTATGATTTCCCGGAAGGGCTTCCTAAAATCCATGAACATGACGGTAAACCTGCTCAGGGGTTTGGTCTTTTCTATGAGGGTCGCCTCGTATGTTTCTATTCCTATGAGAGCGATCTGGGCAACGGCTGGGAAGATCAGGTCATCTACAACGACCCCCAGGAGGTACGACTGAAGGCACTAAAAATGGGTGCCAACATCATCAGTTATGTGTTTACGACGGAGAACTAAACCTAAATAATCTTACAAAACAGTTATATTTAATGGATTGTTTTAAGAAATCATTCATACAGAGCTGAGTACCATGGCCATTCTCACCACCCCCCGCCTCTCTATCGAAAAAGTAACCCTGAACGACAGTGCGTTTATTTTTGAGCTGATGAACACCCCCACTTGGATCCAATACATTGGTGACCGATCCATCAAAAGCATAGCGGATGCCACTGCATACATTGAAACCAATTACCTCACCAGCTACAAAGAGAATGGCTATGGCCTCTATAAGATGGTCCTCACCTCCACCCTCGCACCCATCGGCATGTGTGGTTTTGTGAAAAGGGACTACCTGGACGCTCCGGACATTGGGTTTGCGGTACTGCCAGCATATGAGGGAATGGGCTATACTTCGGAGGCGGCCACAAAAATACTCGACTATGGCCTCCATACGTTGAACCTGGAGCTTGTCCTGGGGATCACTTCATTGGAAAACATCCGATCCCAACGCCTCCTCGAGAAACTAGGTCTGATCAAACAAGGCACCATTCAATCAGCAGAAATAGGCAAAACACTGTATTTGTACTCTACTCAACCCAGCTGATTCTAGTGCTTTAACAGGAAAGTGCCTTGACCAAACCTTGGATCGCAAATTCCAGGTCTTACATTTTTCTCCCGCATAAACTGGCACTTTATTAGACCTTCGGGTAACTTTCTCCACCGAGTCATTCGCAACCAACCAAATCATAAACAGCCTATGTCCCAACCCCTCCCAAGTCCGGCCCCTACCTCCTCAGCAGAGCGGATCGGTACATTGGATTTCCTGAGAGGTATTGCCATTCTCGGAATCCTGGTGATGAACATCGAGAGTTTCTCCTACCCGGACCCCTGGAGTCCTTTCAAAAATGGATTCAGTGGACCTGAGGATCATACAGTTCGTTTCTGGGTGTATTTTCTGGCTCAGGGGAAATTCTTCAGCATGTTTACCCTTCTCTTCGGTGTGGGTTTTTATGTTTTCCTGGAAAGGCTGGAAGCCAAAGGACTCGGGCTCAAGGCCCTCGACATATATGCGCGGAGATTACTCTGGCTATTTGTGATAGGGGTGATTCATGCTTACATGATCTGGGATGGAGATGTGCTGTACCATTATGCAGTTTGCGGCTTCCTGATCTTCCCTTTCCGCTCCTTCACCATCAGACAGTTGCTTATGGTACTGTGTATACCCATTGCCATTCTGCTTTTCAATGACTATCAACGTACCCTCCGTACCCAAAACTCATTTCTTTCTTATGAAAAGGCCATTGAGAAAAGTGAGGATGAACGAACAGCCGATGAACAGCGCACCATTGACCAATGGGTCAGGAAGACCACAGAGGGAAAGTCAGAGATGAAAGTGGATGAAACTCCTCGACAGACCCTTCTGGAAAGCTGGGTGGCCAATGCGGAACATACACGTGTTCACAAAGGTGCCATCCTCTATCAGGGCATCTTATTCCGTACCCTGATTATGATGATTTTGGGCATCCTCTTATATAAATCGGGGATTTTCAAAGACTACCGGTCTGCCAGGTACTATTGGCCACTTACCATCACCATCCTGATACTGGCCCTTGTCATCAATTACCATCGCTATCAGCACTGGACGTATGATTACTACCATCCTGTCACTAACATCTGGGAAGGTTGGCTTTTCACTTTCCCTAAGGAAACGCTCGGATTGGCATACATTCTGGTATTCAATGGGCTCTATCAAAAGTGGCTCAAAAACAGCAAGTTCAAAATCATATCCACCGCCGGAAAAATGGCCCTCACCAACTACATTTTTCAGAGCATTCTCTGTGGGCTTATATTCTATGGCTATGGCCTGGGCAAGTACAACGAATATTCCAGATTCGAACTATTGCTGATTGTTGTTATGATCTGGGTCATACAACTGGGTTTGAGCTGGTGGTGGATGAAGCGCTTTAGTCAAGGTCCGTTAGAGAGGGCCTGGCGAAAGCTGACCTACAAGGCTTTTAGCTAGCAACCTCTATTCACTTATCTAACCACCATCTTCATGGTCTGCATATGTTGGGAATATTGCAGCCTAATGAGATAAATACCCTCGCGTGCGGGCATCTGCAGCGGCTCTCCCTCACTGAAAACCCGAACCAATCTGCCATTGAGATCATAAATAATGACTTCCTGACAGCCAGCAGGTATGGCCAGAATAGACATGGGGCTCACGGGATTGGGCAGGCCCACGGGTTCTGTCGGCTTCACACCAAGGGTCACTCCCTGAAAATAAGATCTCGCCACCTCAAAAGCCCTTTTACCCACCTTCTCTCCGATCAGGCGCCCGGGAATATCATCTACTGGCGGGTGGATTCCACCCCATATCCGGGAAAGGCTGCACTGATCGCTGGCATCCCGATACGTAGCCCATTGCAGGACCACATCCACACTTGGCCCTTCTTCGAACACCAGGAATTCGTTTTTCTTAGCCACAAACTCACCCATGCCGCCGGGAAAAAAGGCGCTTCCCGTGAGCGAGGTAAGTACCTCAGCTCCGGCCCTTGAATAAGTAGAGTGGCCAGACACATACCCTGCAAACGGAGGAGTCACAAAGGTAGGCCGCTGATATGGCCACCAGTTTTCTGCCAGGATCCACCCAACCCCTGCATCCTCGGTATCAGGATTTTGAATGAAGGTAGGTCCGCGCCATGCATACAGTTTGATTTTACCAATGTGTTGACCCTGCTGTCCCGAAAGCGGATCGTTATTGCCCTTTACTACCTCCACTCTGCCTGGAGCCAGCTTGATCCCCGCCGGATGATAATTTCGCAAGGTCTGATCAGATGACTGCCCCAGAGAAGCCATATACCTGATGGCCGATATGGGCCGGATATAATCATAATACCCCTTGATTCCCCAGGAAGCAATGGCCGCATCGTGCATCGCTCCTCCCAGTGTGAAATAGGCCTTAACATCCCACTCCAGATCATCCATCACGGGCCCCTCGCCCTGATATCTTTTCTCAAACCGGGGGTGGTCATTCACGTAATTGAGAATGGTAAACCAATGTCCGGGTGGCGTTTCAGAATCGGGACCATCTGCCCAAAACTCTGCCAATACCCGAGTATAATCACCTCGTGGCACCATCTGAGGGACATAAGGCTGCTGAGTAATTGGATTGACCAGGTGACCTGCACTGTGGTCACCCCCCTCGCGGGCATCATAGAAGGTTTTCATTTCATCGACGGTTGCAGGAAAATTCCGGATATCCAGATTTCCAATAGCACCCGGGGAAATATCCCAGAGCACTCCGTCAGTGGGATCGAGGTGTGCAGACCACAAAGCCACCATTTCATGACTCCACACATAGTCGGCACTTTTTTCCTTGCTTTTAATGTCGAGTTTTGGCGGAGCTCCAGGGTCATGGTAAACCCAGTAAGTTTGATGGTCCCGGCTTTTGATAGACAAATGACTCTTGTTCAGGGCAAATGGAATCACGTAGCCCCACTCGGCACTCAAAAACTCAGGCACAATGTTATAACTCACGTGACCGGATTGATCTACAAACGCCCCAAAGGCCAGGGGTTGCCACCGGTTGGGGTCACTCATTTTCCGGACTCCAGCCAGCTCCGGAACCATCGGTTCATTCACGGGTGCGTAAAACTGGTTTTTGTATCCCGCAGACTCAAAAGATCCATCCTGATCTCCAAAAGCCAACATCTGGCTGGCTATGTAATTGCCTAATGCAGCGGGAGAACCATCGACATAGTCTGTGGACTCATCAGATGGGTCATACCCCAATGACTCCATCAGCGCATCCATTTCCTCTTTGATAAGCAAAATACCGGGTGACCTGACAAAACGATGTTCCAGCAACCTATAGACTGCATAACTCATAGCCTCTTCCTGTGCCAGAGTCACATTTTCAGGAATATGGACGCCCGAAAAGGGAATATGAAAACCAGAATGCATTCGTCCGAGAAAGTAGGGCGACGCCTGCAACTCATAAGCAGCCCAGGCATCATACATGGCTGCTGAGATATGAAATAGATTTCTGGCATGCACAGTCGGCCTGGCATAATCTTTTCTGATGGCATCCAGAACCACCTCATTCCACTGCCTCGCAACAGAATGCTGAGCAATCACTTGAGTAGCCGTACTCACGAGCAGGCCACCAAGCAGTAGATAACAAAGCAGGAGTTTCATCATTGGTCAAGCTTGTGTACAAAAACAAACATCTGACAATTATCCCTCATTACGCTCAAGCAAAAAAAGCAAAACTTTAATGGCAGTCAACTTTGGTTTTACTCGACCTCTGGCAGAGCAAACGCCACATACTCATCCCCTTTCTCTGGAGTGTCCTTACCACCACTGGCCGCCACTACCACATACTGTCGGCCATCCACCTCATAGGTGGCGGGTGTGGCCAGTCCGGGTCGGGGCAGTCTTCCCTTCCAGAGTTCGGCACCGGTTTCCTTATCAAATGCCCTGATAAAAGGATCTTTGGTTCCGGCAATAAAAATCAACCCTCCGGCCGTCACCACGGGTCCTCCATAATTTTCGGTTCCAGTTTTCGGGATTCCCCGTGCAGTCAACTCCTCAAACTCTCCCAATGGCACTTTCCATTTGATGGTCCCATCATTCAGATCTATGGCATTCAAGTGTCCCCAAGGAGGCTTTACCGCCGGATACCCATCACGGTCCACAAAGCGCTGATAGCCTTCCATGCGATACTGCAAAGCTTCCAGATTCTTCGTGCCATTGGATTCCACCTCCTCCTGGTCGCCGGTCCAATTGAGCAGATAGTCTATCAGGGCTGTGACCTGATCCTCTTCCAGATAGCTGAATGCGGGCATACTACCTTTCCCTTTGCGGATTCTCTCAGCCATCTCCTGAGGTTTCATTCGAGACTTCACATCGGTGAGTGCGGGCACAGCCCCGTGAAAGGTAGAGCCACTCAGATCTGCTCCATGGCAACTCATACAATTGGCCTGATACAGATTCTTACCCATGGTAAGTGGATCCTGATCCTCAGCGTCCAGCTCAATCATCTTGATGATCCAGGCCATTTCATTCCCATTGACATAGAGTATCCCGGTGGTAGGATCATAACCTGCGCCACCCCATTCTCCACCTCCATCCAACCCGGGATAGAGGAGTGTGCCGGCTGTGCTTGGTGGAATAAACTGGCCTCCATACTGATATCCTCTGATCCGGGTAAGCAACTCCTCTTTATGGTTCGAATAAGGATTTAAATCATCCTCCGTCAATGTTTGTCTGGAGAATGGCGGCGGTTCAGTCGGCAGGGGTTGTGTAGGCCAGGCCGCCTCTCCGGGGAGCTCTGAGGGTGGATAGGGCTTTTCCTCAATTGGGAAAAGTGACTCACCCGTCTCTCTATTAAAAACATACACGTGCCCGGACTTGGAAATCTGAGCCACTGCATCTACTGATTTTCCATCCTTTCTTACGGTGACCAAAGTAGGCGGTGCCGGAAAATCACGGTCCCATATATCATGATGTACAGCCTGAAAATGCCAGATGCGCTCACCGGTATTGGCATTGAGGGCAATGAGGCTATTGGCAAACAGGTTAGCTCCCTTCCTATTGGCTCCATAAAAATCATAAGAGGCCGATCCTGTGGGCACAAACAATATACCACGGGTTTCATCCACTGTCATGCCCGTCCAGTTATTGGCTCCACCGATAAATCGATAAGCAGTTGTATCTTCCCATGAATCATAGCCATATTCTCCTGGGTGTGGAATGGTATGAAAAATCCATTTCTGCTCGCCAGTCACCGCATCAAACCCCCTGATGTGACCTGGAGCAGCCGGCAATGTTTCCGCTGTGAGGGAGCCCATGAGGATAAGGTCTTTATACACTGTAGCCGGGGCGTGGTACTGGTAAGCAAGACCAGTAATGTCCCTATCGAGTCCTTTGGTCAGATCAATCCTTCCACCATCACCAAATGAGGTGACTAGTTCACCCGTCTCGGCGTTCAGGGCATAGAGGTACTTATCAGCGGTGAAGATGATGCGTGTTTGCGTACCATCCGTCCAGGCTGCCAGCCCACGGGCAAAATCCTTTTTATCGGTTCCTTCGAAGGGATCAAACTTCCATTTCTCTACTCCCGTGGCCGCGTCCAACGCAAAGACCTTGAAATGTGAAGAGGCAGCAAAGAGTGTACGCCCAATGATCAGTGGGTTGCATTGGCTATAGCTCTTGCCGTCATCATCTCCAGGCTCGTAGCTCCATACTTTTTGTAGCTGCGTGACATTTTCGCGGTTGATGTCTGTAAGGGAAGAATAGTGCGTTCGTCCTGCATCCCCCAGGTAGTTATCCCACGCTTTGTACGGATCACTGGAAATGGTAGCACTGTCATTGCAGCCCGCTCCCAAAAGGGAAATCAGGATGATTAAAGTTCCCGCTATTCGGTTCATCGTTTTTAGGTTGGTCCTTCAGGAAAGGTAAACAATACCCGTCGATTCCTAAACCCGTTGCCACTCAAAGGATTTTTTTCCCTAACTTCTGGTGACTTTTTTAAAACCGGTTTTTCTGACTCCAACCAACATTCAATCCATGCGAAAACACTTTGCCCCTCTTTTCATTCTCCTGATAATCTTCACCAGCTGCAATGATCAAAAAGTAGCAGAGAATGCTTCACCTAATGATCTACCCAGGAGCACTCCTGAGGCTGAGGGCATCTCTTCTCTGGCCATTAGTACCTTAATAGATTCGATGAATCAGAGTAATCTGGGTTTCCACAGCATCATGATCATTCGGCATGGGCAAGTGGTAGCAGAAGGTTGGTGGAACCCTTACCGGGAAGAGCTGAAGCATTCACTCTATTCATTGAGTAAAAGTTTTACCTCCACAGCCGTTGGCCTTGCGGTGCAGGAAGGCCTGCTTACGGTAAACGATCCGGTGATTTCCTTCTTCCCCAATGACTTACCAGCAGAGGTATCTGACCGCCTGGCATCCATGACCATCAAGAACCTGCTAACCATGAATACCGGCCACTCTCAAGGTACGCTGAATACCATGCGAAACGACTCCACCGGTAACTGGCCGAAGGCCTTTTTGGCTCAGCCTCTCACTCACGAACCGGGCACTCATTTTTTTTACAACACCGGAGCCACCTATATGCTCTCCAATATTATTCAGCAGAAAACAGGGCTGACAGTGCAGGCCTACCTGACTCCACGTTTGTTTGAGCCACTGGGCATCACAGGCATGGACTGGGAGGTGGATCCAAAAGGTGTGAACGTGGGCGGATATGGCCTGAGGGTAAAAACCGAAGACATTGCCAAACTGGGGCTCCTATACCTGAACAAGGGTGAATGGAAAGGTGAGCAGCTGTTGTCGGCAGACTGGGTGGAAGAAGCCACCAGCAAGCAAGTAACTTCTCAGGAGGGGGATAACGACTGGTCGCAGGGCTATGGCTACCAGTTTTGGCGATGCAAACCGGCCGGGCTCTATCGCGGAGATGGTGCCTTTGGCCAATACTGCATTGTGATGCCTGAACAAGATGCCGTGGTGGCCATCACCAGTGAAACCTTTGATATGCAAGCCTGCATGACCCTGATCTGGAAATACCTCCTTCCGGAAATGAAACCTGACGAACTGGATGAAGATCCCGAGACCTGGAATGCCCTCCAGTCAAAAATGAAAGCACTCTCCCTACCGGTGCCCACTTACAGCACCTCCTCCCCCATGACAAGCCTGCTTCAGGGAAAAGTGATCGCACTTGAACCCAATGAATTTGACATTGAATCGCTGGCTTTCACTTTTGGTGTGAATGACGTCTCTATGGATATCTACCGGCCCTACGGCCAAAGCACCATGATCCTGGGGGTAAATGAATGGCAATCGAGTGCGTTAGACAGGTACAACCTCTTTGAGCGCCCGGATCAGCAACCCATCAGGTCTGTCACAGCCGGCACTCTGGGCTGGAAAGACAGCAAAACCATGGTGATCAATGTCCGATATCTGGAAATGGCCCACGGGGATGAGATCACTCTGAGCTTTGATGAGGATGGAAAAGTGACCCTCTCCTTTCTGGGGAGTGTGGCCGCAGGGCGACAGGACGGCTCAGAAAATAGAACGCCCATCACGGGTGTAATACAACAACAAGAAACGCTATAAGCCATGAAAAACACATTTTTGATCAGTCTCCTGCTGGTGGGCATCCACCTGCAATGCACAGAGGCCCAGACCATCCAGGAGCGGTTGGGGTACAACAAAAACACCAAACTACTGATTGTACACGCAGACGATCTGGGTGTCTCCCATTCTGAAAACATGGCCTCCTTTGAAGCCATTGAAAAAGGAATGGTCACCTCCGCAAGCATTTTGGTGCCCGCGCCATGGTTTTCAGAAGTAGCAGCCTACGCCCAGTCCAATCCAGATGTGGATTTTGGCATTCACCTGTGTCTCAACAGCGAATGGAAACACTACAAATGGGGAGCCGTGAGTGATCCATCTCAAGTCGCTTCCCTGCTTGAAACAAGCGGCTTCTTCCCTGACAATGGACAATGGGTCGCCGAAAATGCTGACATCCAGGAAATGGAGCAGGAAATGAGGGCTCAAATAGACCGGGCCATCGCTTCTGGCATCACGCCCACGCACATAGACGCACACATGATGACGGCCTACCGCCGTGCAGATTTCGTGCAGGTTCTTTTAAAAATCAGTCAGGAATATAAGCTCCCGATCGGGGTGGATGTGAAGAAACTGAAAGCACGCTACCCGGAGCTGGACTTTCCCGAAATGGTATCACTGGACAAACTCTATGGTGCCGGGCCCGAAGACTATGAAAAAAGCCTGGCAGAATACTATACTACCGTGTTGCGGGGGCTCTCTCCAGGACTGAACGAGATCCTCGTGCACACGGCCTATGATGATGCTGAAATGCAGGCCATCACCGTGGATCATACCAACTGGGGATCCGATTGGCGCCAGCAGGACTTTGACTTTTTCACCAGTGATACTTGTAAAGCAATCCTGAAAGAAGAAAACATCCAGCTGATCACCTGGAAAGCAGTGCAAGATCAACTGATGAAATAGTACCAGCGGTCACCCCCTTTCGGTAGTAGCGTAAAAAAAACAGAGTGTGGATGCAACTTTTCGCCAGAAAAAGCATCTACTAAGTATCCCAATTAGAAACTAATCTAACTACCAGGCTCACCATGCTACGAAACTATTACATCACTGCGCTCAGAAACCTCCTCAAACACAAGAGCTACTTTATCCTCAACATGGGTGGGCTGGCCATTGGTATCACCAGCTTTATCTTCATCTCCCTCTACATCATCAATGAGCTGAGCTACGACCGTTTTCATTCGCAGCATGAAAACACCTATCGGGTGCAGGTGCGCGGACAGATGATGGGCCAAAACCTGAACATGGCCGTCACGGCATCACCCATGGCGCAGGCCCTCCTGCAAGACTATCCGGAAGTTACCAAAGTAACCCAGGTGAAGGAGAGCGGAGCCTGGTTCATTGGTCAGGGCAATAAAAAATTCAATGAAGATGGAGTGCTCTTTGCCGACTCCTCTTTCTTTGATGTGTTTGACTTCCCACTAATCGAAGGGGACCCAAAAACGGCCCTGGTAAAGCCCCGATCTATGGTGCTGACAGAGACCTTCGCCAAAAAATACTTTGGCAACGAACCCGCCCTGGGCAAAAGGATCACCGTAGAGCAAGACACGATCTTCTATGAAGTGACTGGTGTGATGGCCGATGTACCGGACAATTCACACATTAAGTTTGACATGCTGGGCTCCCGAAGCACTTACAAAGTATGGGACAACAACCATTGGGTGAGTCACAATGAGTACACCTACATCGTACTGAATGAAAATGCAGACCATAAAGCCTTTGAAGGCAAACTGGATGAGGTGGTCAAAAAATACGTGGGTCCACAGATTGCACAGTACCTGGGTACTACCATGGAAGCCTGGGAGAGTGCCGGTAATTCTTTTGGTTATTACCTGATGCCCATTACAGACATTCATCTTCGCTCCAATGTGGAAGATGAGTTAGAAGTCAACAGTCACATCTCCTACATTTATATCTACACCCTCATTGCCTTTATTCTGCTCTTCATCGCCATTATCAACTTCGTGAACCTGGCTACGGCACAGTCCGCTGCCCGGTCCAAGGAAGTGGGCATCCGAAAGGTCATGGGGTCAGACCGACAAGCACTCATCTATCAGTTCATTTTTGAGTCGATCCTTATTGCCATAGCTGCCACCCTGATCGCCGCACTCCTGGTTGCACTGCTCACCGGGCAGTTTGAAAACCTCATCAACAAAGAACTGGCGATTAGCCTCACCTCCAGTTACTTGAGCATTTTCATCCTATTGGGGCTGGCCATTGTCATAGGTGTGATGGCAGGCTTTTATCCGGCCTTTGTGCTGGCGGGCTTTCGTCCGGCTGAGGTGCTCAAAGGCCGTGTGAAAGCTGGGGCCAAAACCGGCTGGCTGCGAAACCTGCTGGTGGTCATTCAATTCACAGCGTCCATTGTGATCATCATTGGCACCATGGTCGTCTACCGTCAGATTGATTTTATGCTGAACAAAAACCTCGGCTTTGACAAAGAGCAAACCCTGGTGATCAGAAGGCCAGATGTACTGCGCCAAAACCTGGAAACCTGCAAAACCGAACTCCTCAAAAACCCTAACATTTTGGCGGTAGCCAATGCCACCTCACTCCCAGGCAAAGACCGCTACAACAACAACGCCCACATGACCGAAGACAGTCCGGACTCCCCCTACCTGCTGATGGAAAACTCCGTAAGCTTTGGGTATGCAGAACTGATGGGTCTGGAACTGGTGGCAGGTCGCCTGCTCTCCCGACAGTATGCTTCTGACTCTACGGCCGTGGTGATCAACGAGACCGCTGCGCGTACCCTGGGCTATAGTGTGGAGGAAGCCGTAGGGAAAAGTTTTATTGATAAAGACCGGGATGGAACCATCCGGCGGATGCCCATCATCGGGGTGGTGAAGGACTACAACATCCAGTCGCTGCACCGACCCATAGAGCCTACCATGCTGCGCCTGATGCATGGCAACTGGGAAGGTTTTATGCTGGTGAAAGTCAGCAACACCCAAAATATCCGCGAGACCCTCGCCTACATGGAAGAGACCTGGTTTAAGTACTCCTACAACAAGCCCTTTCAGTATTTCTTTTTTGATGACGACTATGCCGACCTGTACAAATCAGAGTCTACCACCGGACGGGTATTTCTGGTATTTGCGGGACTGTCAATCTGTATCGCCTGTCTTGGGCTCATAGGCCTGATCACCTACACCACGTCCATTCGCAAAAAGGAAATAGGCATCCGCAAGGTGCTGGGTGCTGGTACCACCACCCTGGTGACCCTTCTTTCTAGCGAGTTTGTGAAACTGATCGTGATCTCTACGCTCATCTCGTGGCCAGTGGCCTATTTTGCCATTAACTACTGGCTGCAAAACTTTGCCGACCGGCTGACCATCACGCCCTGGGTTTTTGTGTTCTCCACCCTGGTGGTGGTAGTGATCGGGAGCCTGGCCATCAGCTTTCAGACCATCAAAGCCTCCCTGAGCAACCCGATAGACAGCCTGCGGCAGGAGTAGCCTACCCTATATCCTTAACTTTAAAAACCGTCTGCCGACGGTTTTTTTTTGCTTTGTGGGGTCGCTGAAAATAATGCTTGACTTGTAATGGTTAATGGCGTATTTTGGAGGGATCTCACCACCTCTATCCCATTTTTAAAGATGACATTTAGTGAAATTGACAAATTAAAAGAAACCAACTACACCTTAATTGCTCAACCTGAACTTAATTATTGGTTTGCCATAAGTAGCAAAAAACTAATAGATCACTTTATAAAATCATTTGGAGATGACTTCAACCTGATTCTCTACTCCAGTAAAGAGAAAGACACCGATTACTATGTTTTACCATTTAAGGTAATCAAAGGCCTTTTTAAAGAAGAGTTTTATTCCAATGACAAAAAAACAACCTACACGGGTAAAAGATGGGTCGGAACCATAAAAGATCACCTTCTGAAAGTTACGAATAATCCAACAACGATAGATATTAAAGAGTACTTCGCAAATCCATATTTTTTCCAAAGCAAGGGGCCAGACGAGAGCTCAAATGATTACGAAATAGAAAATAAACTACAGGAAATTAATGTGCGCATAAAACAGTCTAAATTTAGGCAAAGGGTACTGGCCAATTTCAACAATTCCTGTTGTATATCGAATATCAAGGAACAATCCCTATTAATCGCAAGTCATATTATCCCTTGGGCTGACAAGAAAGAAACAAGACTTGACCCTACAAACGGACTTTCACTATCGGTCTTATACGACAAATTGTTTGACAAAGGGTTTTTTACAATTTCTGATCAACTCGAAATTGTAACCATCAGTGATCATACAAATCTCAGCAAACCACTTATTGACATCCTGAATGAAATAAATGGGAAACGAATTTCAATTCCGATTAGAGAAATAAAAAAGGACTTCTTAGAATACCATAGAACCAAGATTTTTATGGAAAGAGATAAAAGAACCATTTCTATTAAAAGTAAACAGCCATGAACTAATAAAGTATCCAGTACGATTCCCGCCAACGCGGGAATGACGATCTGTGTAGGAATGACTCGGTATCGTCATTGCGAGTATCCCGATGGTAATCGGAGACGAAGCAATCCTCCGATAGCCATCCTATATGTCGTTTGTACCTATCTTACCATCCTTCCACACGGCAGTTTGCAACTGGCTGCTAAGGATGACAATCAACACGGTAGTTTGCGAAAGCCTGCTCCCATGACCAATCGGGAAGTCGGCATGCTTTGGCTTTGTCAGCCTGAGCTCCGTCGAAGGGTAAAACAAAGCCATGTGACTCGCTATTGCCATCAGGAAAAACCGAAAACTCTCCTACGATCCACAGACGGATAATGCCTGACGTAAAAAAACACGAATCATCTTTCAACCCATCAAATGTGGATATGGAAGCGCCCGGTTTTGAAACCTGAGAATGGAATCTTTTTGGATCACCCCCTGATCAATATTAATGGCCTGATGAATGGTTTCATTGGCTTTCCAGGCAGCCGGTCCGCTCAACACCGTGGGGAGGTGTACGATGAGCGCAGCAGAGATGGACCTGGATGCACTCTCCCACAAATAGCTGGGAGTATGGTCTACAGCATAGTAATCCGCACTACCCACTGCGAACATCGGCTCTTTGAAAGTGGTAGGTTTGGCAAAGTAAAAGCCCATCCCCTCGTCGCAGCTCACGTCTATGATCAGACACCCTTTCTTCAATATCGCTTGCTCCTCTTCAATGATAAAATCGATCGGGTCATTGGTGTCCTGATAGGTGCCATTGATGATGATATCTGATTCGTGGATCAGCTCCGACAAAGGCCGTTCAGAGCCGTCGTGCTCCACCAGTAACATGCGCGGCTCACCTGCACGCCCCTTCCTGATCCGTGTGTAGTTCACATCCAGAATTTCCTCGCGCACCTCATGGTCAGGCCGCTGAATACAAATGGTGATGTCCCTAAAGCCATGCGCCTTCAGTGCATAGATGGCTCCGCGGCTTACTGCCCCAAAGCTAAAAATGATCACTTTCCGCTGATTGCCGTAATGTCCATCAATTCCTTTTAGCTGCAAGGCATGAATCACCGCACAGTAGCCGGCCATTTCATTGTTTTTGTAAAAAGTATGCCGCCCCTGCAGGCCTGCCGGCGACCATACAAACATATCCTCGAAAGCAATCAGGGTCAACTTACGATCGATGGCACACTGGGTAATGGCGCTTTGCTGTGCACAATGCGGGTATCCCCAGATCACGCCTCCTTCACGTAGTTCCTGCAAGTCGGAGATCACAGGCTTGGCTATTATCACATTGCCTATTTCGCCTAGTAGCTCCTTTCTGGAAGCGAGCCCTCCGGAAAGAGACGCCATCTCCTGATCATCTATACCAAACGACTCTCCATAGCCTTTTTCAAAAATGAGGTGCTTTCTTACTTCCTCCGGTAACCGTAGTAAATGTTCCGGGTGGATCGGTACCCTGCGTTCATCGGCTTTTTTAGAGGTGCCAATCACACCCATATCTGTCATGCTCATAATTTGTCGCTTTATAGGGCCCATCAATAGATGTGACAGACCGTAAATCCACTGAGATGCTGATTCTTTGGAAGTGTTGGCGATTCGCACATCAAAACTGGATCGCCAAAATTCAATACCGGAAAGATTTCGTAAAAAAGACGGAAGGATTCCTGAAAGGGATGAAATAGAATTGAAAAGATTCCACTCCAAAGGTACCATTTATTAAACTGGCATGCTCAGATTCTATTTCATGGGTGGTCAGGTCAGCACTAAGCCTACATAGAGGCTCTTAGCCATTGCCGGAGTGATCACTATTATTCGACTCCCCTCTCTTTTGTTTGTGGCATACACCCGTCATGCCAGATTCCCGCAGTATCGTCATTGCGAGTCCCGATGGCTATCGGGTACGAAGCAATCCTCCGTGGACTGCTCTTGCTTTTTCATCACAAAACAGGATTCGTAATGCGATTCCCCCCTGTGCGGGAAATGAAGGCCAGCAATCACCTCAGCCCCTTGGTTGTGCTTCTAGGTCGATTCCGCTATTTTAGTACCTAAGGGAATCAACAAAAGTATCATGAGACAGATCGTTTATTACGTGGCCAGCTCCATAGACGGATTTATATCCGGCCCCAATGAAGACATTGGGGGTTTTGTACAAAGTGGTAACGGGGTGGATCAGTATCGGGCAGACCTGGCCAGCTATGATACGGTCATCATGGGCAAAAACACCTATGAATTCGGCTATCAGTATGGACTCCAGCCAGGGCAGCCGGCCTATCCCCATATGAAGCACCTGATCTTTTCAAATACCCTGACATTTGAAAGTGCAGATCCACAAGTGCAGGTGAAGAACATTGACCTGGCAGAGATTGAGAAAATACAGAAAGAGGCTGGTACGGACATTTATCTATGTGGAGGTGGAGTGTTTGCCGGTTGGCTTTTAGATCACCAAAAAATTAACATCCTCAAACTGAAGTTGAACCCATTAATTTTGGGACAGGGCATAAGGATTTTTGGTGAGTCCACTCAGAAGTACGGCCTGGTTCTCCTGGACACTGTGCCTTACGAAAATGGTCTGCAGATCATGACCTATCGCATTGATTACGAGAATAAAATATAAGTCTTAAAAGAAGTACCCGCAATTTCCGGGCTGGTTGATTGGATTTGAAATGGCAAAAAAAGAAAGTGAGTCGCTCCATGTGCTGAGTACCCAGGAATGGAGAGATTGGCTCCAGCAAAATCACACCAAAAAACAATCTGTATGGCTCATTCAGTACAAGAAAAACTCCGACATGCCCTCCGTCTCGTGGAGTGAAGCCGTGGACGAAGCGCTTTGTTTTGGATGGATAGACAGCACCAGACGGCCGATAGACGAAGAAAAGTACATGCAGTACTTTGGCAAGCGAAAAGCCAATAGTACCTGGTCAAAAGTGAATAAAGAAAAGGTGGAAAAGCTGATCGCCGATGGCCGCATGACCAGTGCCGGACTGGAAAGCATCAAAATCGCCAAGCAAAATGGTTCGTGGAGTATTTTGGATACTGTGGAGGCCCTTATCATTCCTGATGACCTGGAGGTGGCATTCAAAACCACACCTGGCTCTAAGGACTTCTTTCTGAGTTTAAGCAAATCGGCAAAAAAGAACATCTTAGCATGGCTGGTGCTGGCCAAACGACCCGAGACCAGACTGCAAAGAATCAAAGAAACAGTGGAAAGTGCCGGGCGAAAGCTTAAGCCGAAACCATTGAGATAACACCATCTTAGGAATACTCACGAAAGGTTCATTTAACTTGGTCGTTTAATTTATCAAAGAGCATCAAACATGAAGGCCGCTACAGTAAGCGAAATCAAGAGGGAGCTAAAGACCAAAACCACAGAGGAGCTTTCTGAGCTTTGTCTACGTCTGTCCAAGTTTAAAAAGGAGAACAAAGAATTACTCACCTATCTGCTCTATGAAGCTGCTGATGAGGAGAGCTACATTCAAAGCGTGAAAACGGAGATGGACGACCAGTTTGAGGAAATAAATATCACGAGCTACTACTTCATTAAGAAAAGCGTGCGCAAAATCCTGCGCACGGTCAAAAAATACATCCGGTACTCCCCACACAAAACCACAGAGGTGGAACTGCTGATCTACTTTTGCTCCAGTCTGAAAGAAATGAGCCCGTCCATTAGCAGGAACGTCACTTTGCAAAACCTGTATGATCGCCAACTCACCATGATCAGAAAGAAGGTAAGCACCCTTGACGCAGACCTGCAATACGACTATGGAGTCCTTCTGGATAATATGGAGGGTATCAGTGACTAAATTCCCGGACAAAGCATCACAGTAAACTAGAAACCACACTCCCAACATTGCCTCCTCGCTATGAAAACAATCCTCCTCTTCCTCTTTATTTTGCTATGTCCCGGGCTTAACCTTGACTGCTTTGCTCAAACGCATACCACGACCTGGAACCCCTCCGCACTGACTCCTGAGCAGAAAAAGTTTATTGATTCATGTGACCAATACCTTTATGACACCCTGGGGTACAAACTAACCACGTCATCCGCTCCTTTGACCTACCGAATCATGAAGCTGGATGGTAATTATTCTGAGTATATAGAAATAGATAGCGCTGCCCACACCATAAGCTGGAAGTTCAAAAAGGCCAGTGATGATGAAAAAATGATGCGAAAAAGAATCGTTCTGAACAGGGCTAGCATTCACAGTCTGATCGGGCAGAAATTCCCTGATCTTGAAATGGTTGACCTGAACGGAAACCACTACACCACAGAGCAATTTAAGAACAAGACGGTGTATTTCAACTTCTGGTTTGTAGGTTGCCAGCCCTGCGAGTTAGAAAGAACCAAACTGAATCAGCTCTATGAAAAATATAAGGAAAACCCTAATATTCAATTCATATCACTCTCCAACAGCAACGAACGCAAAACACGGGAGCACTTGAGAAGGAAGAATCTCCAGTGGCCTGTGGTGATTTTAAATAAGTCGCTCAAAAGTAATTTTTCCTATATCGAGGGGTACCCCACAAACATCATTCTGAATAACCAACATTTTGATACTGCACTCGCTGGATTATCAGAAGGTACGTTTCTGGTCATTGATGAAAGGTTAGAAACCTTAGTCCAATGAAAACAGATCAATAACAAACCATAAAACCCTGTTTCGGTTACAACAATATCAGATTTTGATACAGACAGTTGGCCATGGAACAGAACCTTTGTGTCAGGAAAATCTGTAAAACCAAAACACAGCACAATGACAAAGAGAAAAATAGCCCTGATAACAGGTGGCAGTAGAGGACTGGGCAGGGACATGGCCATCAAAATAGCCAGAAGAGGACTAGATGTGGTGATCACCTATCACTCCAATCAAGCGGCCGCCGAAGCAGTAGTGGCCGAAATAGAAAAAGCTGGTAGCTCAGGGTATGCGCTACAGCTAGACAGTAGCAACACAAAAGGCTTTGATGTTTTCTACAAGCAACTATCCGACTACCTGATCCATAAAACAGGGAGTGCCCACTTTGATTACCTGGTCAACAATGCCGGAACAGGCATCTATCAGCCATTCAGTGAGACAACTGAAGAGCAATTTGACGAAATGATGAACATCCACCTGAAAGGAGTTTATTTTCTTACCCAAAAAGCCTTACCCTTGCTCAATAACGGGGGCAGTATCATCAATATTTCATCTGGTTTGGCTCGATTCACTTTCCCTAATTCATCTGCCTATGCCTCTATGAAGGGCGCAATTGAGGTTTTTACACGCTACCTTGCCAAAGAGCTGGGTCACAGAGGTATCACAGCCAATGTAGTAGCTCCTGGGGCTGTAGCCACAGACTTTGGCAATGGTACCAACAAAACCAATGAGCAGAAGAGGAAAATCGTATCCAGTGTCACTGCCCTGGGTCGTGTGGGTGAGCCTGAAGACATAGGTGGAGTAGTTGCTTTTCTCTGTAGTGAGGATGCCCACTGGGTCAATGCTCAGCGTATAGAAGCCTCTGGAGGAACATTAGTTTAACATGCACAACATCAAATCCATTAGTGAATACCACCAACTGGCCAACCTGCCCAAACCGGAGCATCCGTTGGTCAGCCTGGTGGATTATTCCCAGGTAAATTACCAGACCGACGGAGATGAGATCAGCATAGTCTCTGGTCACTACTCCATTGCCCTGAAAAGAGGAATGAGCGGTAAATTCAGGTATGGTCAGCAGCCATACGATTTCGATGAAGGGCTGATGTCCTTTGTGTCTCCAGGGCAGGTGATCACGGTGAAAGTACACCGCGAGCCGAATCCACACCCCACGGGCTGGATACTGCTCATCCACCCGGATTTTCTTTGGAATACTCCGCTGGCTACCCGAATTAAAAACTATGAGTTTTTCGGATATCACATCCATGAGGCCCTCTTCCTATCCGAAAAGGAGGAAAAGTCAATGATTGGTATCATGGAAAATATCCGGGAGGAATACCACTCCAACATCGACCAGTTCAGTCAAAACATCATCATCTCACAGGTGGAAGTACTGCTAAGCTATGCCGAGCGATTTTACCAGCGGCAATTCATTACCAGAAAAATCTCCAACCATGAAATTTTGGGCAGACTGGAAACCATCCTTAGGCGCCATTTTGCGCAGGGTAACCTGGCGAGCGTTGGACTTCCCGTGGTGGAAGAAATTGCCGATCAGTTGAATGTATCGTCGGGGTACCTCAGTAGCCTGCTCAAAATTCATACAGGTCTGAATACTCAGCAGCACATTCACGAAAAGCTGATTGAAAAGGCCAAAGAAAAACTCTCGACCACTCAGCTTTCAGTCAGCGAGATCGCCTATAGCCTTGGGTTTGAGCACTCCCAGTCGTTCAGCAGACTTTTCAAAAGTAAGACCAAGCTCTCACCACTGGAATTCAGACAATCCTTTAATTGAGCATTCATACTTCAATCCGCGAGTCATTCCTCCTCTACTTCTGAGAGTGACGGCTCCAGTCAGAATATAGTACACCCAAATAATGCACTGAAATTTGCGCAGTTACTTAACTGCACATATATTTGCAGTCAAGTGACTGCATAAATGGAACTAAGAAGAGATGTATTTCAGGCCATAGCTGACCCCACCCGCCGGGCCATCATCGCTTTGGTGGCCATGCAAGCCATGACTCCCAGTGCCATTGCCGAAAATTTCAAGTCCTCCAGACAGACTATTTCCAAGCACATACAGATACTGACCGCCTGTGAGATACTGGAGCAGGAGCAAACTGGACGCACCATCCACTATCATCTGAATCCTCAAAAATTCAAAGAAATCGCAGATTTCATAGAGCCATTCAGGCAGCTATGGGACGACCGGTTCAACAAGCTGGAGGCCGTGATGAAAAACTATCAATCTGATCAATAAATGTCTATGGAACCCAAAACCAAGATTCACGCCGAAGATGGTAAGCAGGAATTGCTCATCACCAGAGCATTTGACATTCCCCTGGAGCTACTCTTCAAGGCCTATGCAGAACCCCACCTCGTAGAACAGTGGATGGGCACCAAAGTGTTGAAGTTGGAAAACAAAAGGCATGGCAGCTGGCAGTTCGAAACCACCGACCCAAGGGGGAACAAACACGGTTTCAACGGCACCATTCATGAGTTTATCCCGAACGAGAAAATCACCAGAACCTTTGAAATGGACAATACCGGTTTTGGTGTGCAGCTGGAGTTTCTGGAGTTTGAAACCCTCACAGACAAAACCAGCCAACTCATCATGCATGTGGTATATCGCTCTGTGGCGATCAGGGATCAAATCCTCCAACTACCTTTCGCTCAGGGTATCAATATGGCCCACAATCGACTTGAAAAAATCTTAACTCAATTAAAATAATCCAATGACTAAGAGAAATAAAATCATCTACTGGATCGCTACCCTTTGGCTGGCCTTAGGCACGACCTCTACCGGAATCGTTCAGCTTATAAAAATGGATGAAGAAGTAGCCAAAATGACGCAACTGGGCTACCCAAGCTACATATTGACAATACTCGGCACCTGGAAACTACTGGGTGTGGTGGCTGTACTTATCCCCCGGTTTCCGCTACTCAAGGAATGGGCTTACGCTGGGTTTTTCTTTAACATGTCGGGCGCCATATTTTCACATTTAGCAGGGGGAAGTGATCCGATCGAGTTCTTCGGGCCTACTCTTTTGATTGTATTAACGGTCGTATCATGGTATTTTAGACCAGCTGACAGAAAAATAGCTTGAATCATTCCACCAACTCATGAATCCCAAGGTTGACTTCTTTTTTAACAAAACCAGCAAGTGGCAGCAAGAATACGCGCTATTGAGGAAAATCATTCTGCAAACGGAGCTCACAGAAGAACTGAAATGGGGATGTCCCTGCTATACTTTTCAAAAAACCAATGTGGTATTGATCCATGGATTTAAGGAATACTGTGCCCTCCTGTTTCACAAAGGAGCTCTACTGAAAAACACCGATGCCCTCCTCATCCAGCAAACTGAAAATGTGCAGGCAGCCCGGCAGATCCGTTTCACCAGCCTCCAGCAAATAAAGGATCTGGAATCTACCCTGAAGTCCTATATTTATGAAGCCATTGAAGTGGAGCGTGCCGGCCTGAAAGTGGAACTCAAAAAGACGTCTGAATTCAATATGCCTGATGAATTCAGACAGGTATTAGATGAATATATTGAGTTGAAAACGGCTTTTGAGGCACTGACACCCGGTAGGCAAAGAGGGTACCTCTTGCATTTCTCTCAGCCCAAGCAATCCAAAACACGTGAATCCAGAATTGAGAAATGCATTCCACGGATTCTGGAAGGAAAGGGATTAAATGATCTTTAATCGAGCATAAGGGATGAACAAAGATGTGAATACGTATTTCTCAGATGGGTGCGGACGGTGCTCGTTTTATGCTACCCCACAGTGTAAAGTGAGAAATTGGCCGAAAGAGCTCGAACAACTCAGAAGAATTGCTCTCGATTCCGGGCTCAACGAAGAATCAAAATGGGGTGTACCCTGCTATACCCATCAGGGTAAAAACATCTTAATTGTCAGCGCTTTCAAGGAATACTGTGCCCTTAGTTTTTTCAAAGGATCCTTACTTCAGGACACTTATGGTCTACTGGAAAAGCCCGGAGAGAACACACAAGGAGGACGTCTCATTAAATTCACCCGTTTGAAAGAGGTCTTGGATCAGGAGACCACACTCAAAGCCTACATTTATGAGGCCATCGAAGTAGAAAAAGCTGGTTTGGAGGTGACTTTCAAAGAAAACCCCGAACCTCTACCGGAAGAGTTACAGTTGAAGCTGCAGGAAAATCCTGACTTGAAGGCAGCTTTTGAAGCCTTGACTCCCGGTAAGCAAAGAGGCTATATCCTGCATTTCTCGGCACCCAAACAGGCCAAAACGAGAATATCAAGGATTGAGAAATGTATTCCGCAGATTCTGGAAGGAAAAGGATTTTTTGATCGTTACCCTTGAGCAAGTCCCTTTTTGCACCCCCAATCCCCCCTCCATCCGTTAAGTAGTCAAATGCTTAACATACATGATCGAAAAGGTAAACATCCTGAACACAGAGATCCTCTCTGACAACTGGTACACTCTCCGAAAAATCACCTACGAATACCTCAAAAAAGATGGCTCCCTCCAAACACAGACCCGGGAAGCCTACGACCGGGGCAATGGCGCCACCATCCTCCTCTACAACAAAGCTCAGAAAACCGTCATCCTCACACGGCAGTTTCGATTGCCCACCTTTATCAATGGGAATGACAGTGGCATGCTGATAGAAGCCTGTGCCGGCCTGCTGGATAAAGACAATCCTGAAGACTGCATCAAACGAGAAACAGAAGAAGAAACGGGCTATCAAGTATCCTCTGTTCACAAAATATTCGAAGCCTATATGTCACCAGGCTCGGTCACGGAAATATTACACTTCTTCATTGCTGAGTATGCCAAAGAGATGAAAGTCAGTGACGGAGGCGGAGTGGAACACGAAGAGGAAAATATTGAAGTCATGGAACTCCCCTTTGAAACGGCCCTGAATATGATCAGCTCAGGTGAAATCAAAGACGGAAAAACCATTATGCTTCTCCAACACCTCAGACTGCACCAGATCTTATGACCTTCAATGAACCGGGTGGGCCCTGGCCCACCCGAAGAGATTAATCCTCATATTGAAATACCTCCTCAATAGTGAGCCGAAACAAGCCCGCCAATTTGAAAGCCAGCGGCAAACTGGGATCAAACTTCCCCTTTTCTATGGCGTTGATGGTCTGTCGGGACACCCCCAGCTCATCGGCGAGTTGTGCCTGGGTGATGTCCCGTTCGGCACGTAATACTTTGATGCGATTCTTCATTTGTAACGCGTTAAACCGACCACAGTAGCCACCAAATAGGTGAGCCCAATCAATATCACAAGGTGCGAAATCTCCGCATCATAGCTGATCACATTGGCAACATCCAGCATTGAGTAGCTAAGCCCTCCTACTACCGCAACACCCAATGCCAGTGCCAGTGACTCCAACTGCACTTTTCTGTTTAACTCATCCAACCCATTCAAATGTCTCTTATTCGCCAGGATCATCCCCACACCGATCGCGGTATTGATCAGGATTGCTATTAGCGAAATAGAAGCATCATTTTCCCAGATGTATTTTGGTCCTAAGGAAACCACTGCCATGGTGAGGGTCCAGGCCAGGGTCCATACAGCCAAATTTGCTGTGTTACGCTTATTCACCTGTTTCCAACTTTCTGATTGCTTACTCATAAGTCAAGTTAGTTTTAATTTTAGTCAAGTTTATTTGACACAAATAAAGACCAATTAAGTTAGATATCAAACTCATCAGACAAAAAGTTAAGTAAACTTTACATTTTCATAAAAATAGCTTCCAAGAATTACCTCACACCCGCTGATGTAGTGTTGATGTAATGGATGTTGTAGTATTGATGTAACCGGTGCTGTGGTATTGATGTGTTGTGTTCCCCCAGACTCCGGGATATACTGGAGTAATTTTAAAAATTGAATCAATAAAAAATAAAAACCATAAAAACAGGGATTTATTCTGGCTTCATTTTACAAAATTTAAAATCAAACAGAACACGAAAACCAGTAAAAATCCCAATCTCAACCATCACTTATCTAAACCTATGTTATGAACAATCCAACAACACCATGGAAATCCATCTTGCTAACGCTGATCCTTATCTTCACCTTTTTCTTTAATCCTATAGCACAAACCATCCCGGTAGGCAGTGGTAGCTACATTACAGTATTTCCCGGCACCGATGCAGCCGGACGCAATACCTTTCCCAGTGGCTCTCCGCAGCTCTCTGGGGCGGCTGGCACCAAGCCTGTACCTACTAACGATTGGTACTCTAATATGATCAAAGTGGATCATGGCGGGCAGGCCTTTAACTATCCCTTATCCTATAAGTCACTCACCAGCGGCTTGGTCATCAACTACACGGTGCCTCCTGCGGCTGGCCCTACAGAGTATCGTCAGCCGATGGGTGATGTCAATGGCATAGTCATGGGTGTAGATGGCCTCAGTGCCAGTCAGTCCACTGCCTCTGACCACTCCGACTGGGCAGTCACCATGTCCTGGGCAGGTTCCGGCAAAACCTTCAACGCCACTATGGGCATTGGCATGCCCTTCACCTATTTCACCAAAGGCGGCAGTGATGTGGCCAAAGTCTCGGTTAATCACAATCCTGCGGGAGCCACGGTAAGCGGTAACAAAATCATCATCACCAACAACTACAACGGCGCTAACTTCGTGATTTTCGGGCCCGCCGGCACAGTATGGTCAGGAAGTGGAGGACAATATACCTCCAGCCTCAACGGCAAAAACTACTGGTCTATAGCCATGCTCCCACCTGGCGCCGATGTGAATTCGGCCATTACAGCTTTGGAGCCACATGCCTTTGTTTTTCCAGGCAATACCCTTTCTGACTACAGCTATAATGAGGCCACTGGCACAGTGACCACCACATTCACCATCACTCCCGATGTGAAAGAAGGTGGCAATAACACCTTCGTACAAGGCCTCCTTCCCCATCAATGGTCTCGACTCGCCTCCGGATCGGCACAGCCCACTGGCATGAGCTACCCAACCGTGCGAGGCGAATTGAAACTTCTTCATGGCAATACTTTCTCTGTGGCCAATAAGTTTGCAGGCATCCTGCCCACCCTGCCCGACTTGGGAAAATACAGTAGCGGATTTGATCCAGGAGCACTCTACCAGAAAATAGAGGCCATCAAAAATGACGGACTGGCTGAATGGACCGACTCCTACAATGAAGGGCAGGCCATGAATCGCCTGATTCAGGTGGCTCACCTGGCAGACCAGATCGGACACACCGAAGCTCGTGATCAGCTAGTCAATACCGTGAAAAGCAGACTGGAAGACTGGTTCAAAGCGGAAGGTGGCGAAGTGGCCTTCCTCTTCTACTACAATGATACCTGGAAGACCATGATCGGGTACCCCGCCGGACACCGCCAGGATCAAAACCTGAACGATCATCATTTTCACTGGGGTTACTTCATACATGCGGCAGCGGCCATAGAGCAGTACCAGCCCGGCTGGGCGGCGCAATGGGGCGGCATGGTAGACCTACTCATCCGCGATGCATCCAACCCATCCCGAACGGATGCGATGTTCCCATTTATGAGAAATTTCAGCCCTTTTGCAGGGCATTGCTGGGCCAATGGATTTGCCACTGAGCCTTTTGGCAATGACCAGGAATCCACTTCAGAATCCATGCAATTCAACTCCTCGCTGATCCACTGGGGGTCGGTCACTGGCAATGATGCCATCAGAGACCTGGGGATTTACCTCTACACCACTGAGCAGTCGGCCATAGAAGAGTACTGGTTTGATCAGAATGACCGCACATTTCAGCCCGAATATCAGCATGAGATGGTAGCCCGAATCTGGGGTGGTGGGTATGACAATGGCACCTGGTGGACACAGGACATTGCAGCTTCCTACGGCATTCAGCTTTACCCAATCCACGGTGGAGCACTCTATATGGGCCACAATACGGCCTATGTACAGGAAGTTTGGAACGGGATGACCTCCAAAACGGATGTACTGAATAATGTATCGAATGACAACCTGTGGTACGACACCTACTGGAGTTTCCTTTCCTTTTCGGATCCAGAGCTGGCCATCAGCCTTTATGATGCCTACCCCGACCGAAACATTAAGTTTGGCATATCCGATGCCCAAACGTACCACTGGCTGCATGCCATGAATGCTATGGGACAGGTCATGGAAGAAGTGACTGCCGATTATCCTATTTCAGCGGTATTCAATAAAAATGGGGTGAAAACGTACGTAGCGCACAACTATGGCTCCAGCTCCATCACCGTTCACTTTTCTGATGGATTCAGTCTCAACGTGCCTGGTGGTACCATGGTCACCAACAGAGACATCACACCAACAGCCACCATCTCCGCCAGTGCCAGTGAGATTCCGGCCAATGGCTCTGTGACCCTGAGTGCTTCCACCTCAGGCAGCGGCATTACCAAAGTAGAATTCTACCGTGGAAACCTGCTGATTGGCACCGATACCTCCGCCCCGTACTCTGCCACGGACAATAATGTGCCAGCCAGTCTTGTCAACTATTACGCCAAGGTTTATGTAGGCTCCAGCCTGGATGTGTCCAACATTGTTCGGGTGCAGGTAGGTTCTCAGCTGCCTTATACCGGAACCCCGGCTGCCATCCCCGGCACAGTGGAGGCTGGCTACTACGACAGTTTCGAAGGTGGAAGCGGACAAGGCATCGCTTATTCTGATGCTACGCCATGGAATGAAGGAGACTTCCGACAAAGTGAAGCTGTGGATGCGGGCAGTACAGCCAGCGAAGGATTTACTGTGGGTTGGATTGATGCTGGTGAATGGCTGGAATACACGGTGAACGTGGCTCAGGCAGGAAATTACAACGTCCAGATCCGGTATACTTCCGGCAGTGCATCGGGAGGCGGCCCTTTCTGGTTTGAGCGCGAAGACGGCACCAAAATCAGCGAAGACATCACTGTAGCTATGAATGATGCGAGCTGGACTACATATACCAATAAGGACATTACCGGTGTGGCGCTGGGAGCGGGTACCCAGGTGATCAGGGTGCGGGCAGGAAATGGTGGCTTCAATCTGGGAAGAATGACGTTTGAATATGACGGCACCCCTACACCTGTACTCACGACCATCGTGGTGAGCCCTGCTAACGCATCTATCGCGCAAAATGACACGCAGCAGTTCACCGCACAAGGTTATGATCAAAATGGCGATCCCATAGCGATGACACCTGTCTGGAGCACTAATGGCGGAAGCATTAATGGATCAGGTCTCTACACCGGATCAGCAGTGGGTAATTTTACAGTGACTGCTTCTGCCAGTGGAGTTTCAGGAAGTGCAAGTGTGTCTGTCAGCAATCAGGCTCCGGTGCTCACTTCTATTACCGTGAGTCCGTCGAGTGCTTCTATCAGTCAGAATGCTACCCAGCAGTTTACCGCACAGGGCTTTGACCAAAATGGCAATACCATGAGTATATCCCCAACCTGGACTGCCAATGGGGGCTCCATCAATGGATCCGGACTTTACACTGGTAGTTCTGTAGGCAGCTTTACGGTGACAGCTTCCGCTCAGGGCGTTTCCGGAACAGCATCCATTACCGTGACTGGCGGTGGCGGAACGAGCTGTTCATTTCAGGCATCCACTGGTGACTATACGGCCGAGGTTTCTTCCGACTCCCCCAATCCTACGATTACCTTTGTACCGTCGGTAAGTGGTGTGGGTGATAATGTGACCATTCTTTACTATGGTACTTCACCCACTGGTGGATATCCGGGGTACATCGTTTCGCCAAACGCTCCCTACCAGATCAATGCAGCAGCCGGGCAAACGATCTACTTCTATTATACTTACAGTTTGCCACAAGGTGGAGAAAACAATACCTCAGCAAGCAGGCACTCATTTGAAGTAGGGAACTGTGGCGGAGGTGGCACACCCACCCCTGTACTGACCACCATCACGGTGTCTCCGGCTTCTGTTACACTGGAGCTGAATGATACCCAGCAGTTTTCCGCACAGGGTTTTGACCAAAACGGAAACCCAATGAGTATGTCTCCCACCTGGTCTGCAACTGGCGGAAGCATTAATGGATCCGGGCTGTATACCGCCAATTCGGCCGGGTCATTTACAGTCACAGCTTCTTCACAAGGTGTGTCTGGCAATACTGCCGTCACCGTGAATGCTTCAAGTGGTGGAGGATGCACATTTGTGGCGTCCACTGGCGATTATACAGCGGAAGTGTCATCTGATGCCTCCAATCCGACCATCACCTTTGTCCCTTCAGTGAGTGGTGTGGGGAACAATGTCACCATACTTTACTATAGCACCTCCCCTACAGGCAACTACCCCGGGTATATGGTCAGCCCAAATACTCCATACCAGATCAACGCAGCTGCCGGACAGACGATCTACTTCTATTACACCTACAGTTTGCCTCAGGGAGGAGAAAATAACACCTCTGCGACCAGACATAACTTTGTAGTTGGTAATTGCAGCTCAGGAGCCCGATGGGCGCCGGAAAGCACCGCATCGCAGGCCATCTCTGATATGATGATTTATCCCAATCCGGTCAATGACATGGTGATGATCTCCGGGCTTTCGGAAGCAGGTGAACTGGAACTGGTAGATGTAAGTGGTAGAGTTTGTCAAAAGTGGCTCATCAATACCACCGACGGGCGCCAGCAATTGGACTTGAAACATCTGGCTTCGGGTACCTATCTGCTGAGGATCATTTCGTCGCAACCCAAAACGCTGCGACTGCTAAAAGAGTAAATCAATCTCATATACTAATCGATCAAAAGGTTGCTTCATTGAGGCAACCTTTTTCTTTTTTTTGCCAGCCAGAACCGCCTCATTCTTTTTCCCAAACGAGGGGTTATCTCTTACAGATTCTTACTCCAGGCTTCAAACAGCTTTCTCTGGTCTTCACTCATCTCCTTCATTTTGGTGACGCTGATTCCGGCCTCACCCCTCGTGAGCTCCAGACCTATCTTAGCCAGATACTCCTCATGTGGCAGAGGATTGGCTGCCAAAATGTACTGATCAAAAAAATCTCTGATTTCAGGGTAGGTCATGGCAGTGAGGTCATCGAAAAAAGTCTTTTCTGAAACCGGCTTTCCCTTACCATATTGATCGATCAATTTCAGCATGAGTTCACGCAGGCCCGCTTGCCCTCCGGAGAGCTCCAAAAGTCTGATGTCCAGCAGGCCAGCAACCAATGAACCACGGAAATAGATATTGGCATATTCCTTTGAGGCCGCACCCCCATTGAAAGACTCGTCCGAAAGCTTTTTCAAACTCCAGGTTGGATCAAAATACTTCTCATCAACCAAAATCTTAGTGGCAATAGCGTTTTGCAGGTAATCCTCCTCCTCGATCACTCCTCCTCGGTAAAGTAGCATATTGGATGCCCATTCGGTCACTCCTTCATACATCCAGAGATGTACGGAGGGTGTCGGGCTCACGAAATTGAAGGATTCTACAATCTCACTGTGGATATTGAGCGGAGTGACGATATGAAAAAACTCGTGCGAAGCAATATCCGTCACACTTTGCATGTACTCGGGGGTAGGATCCTTCTCCTCTAGTACATACTCCGAGCTATAGGAGTGCTCCCAGGCTCCGGTAGCTCCGGTAAGGCCAGGCTCAAAAAAATACAGGAACGTATATCGATCCACAGGAAGCTTTACCAAAAACTGAAGTGTGGCATCCAGCATGTCCGACATACCCGCCAGAAGGCTTTTAGATTCAAATTTTCCTTGCTGTGAGTAGGTGTAAATTTCCACCTGAGTATCGGCGATGGTGGTATCAGCAAAAGAAAGCTCACCCATCAAGATTGGAGAATCCACGGCATGGTCGAAGCTGGAGGCCAGGAAACGGTGACCTTCCATAGGAAGCGCTGTTCCTATTTTCCAGTCATCCTTACCAGTAACACTAATACTGAGCGGCCTCTTCTGGTAACCTTCGAAATAACCCATAATAGTGTGCGCATTGATCAATGCATGATCTTCCTCAATGGAGGAGCCACACATCAGGTAAACAGGAAAGTCCTCTACCGGAGTATCAAAAGTCTCTGCGATCTGATAAGTGATTTTGGCAATCTTGTGGGGTTTGCTTATTTCAAACTGATTTACTGACTTTCGAGTCACCAGGAGCTCCCTACCCTTTTTATCAAAGGCCCGAAATGAACTCACAAACCGCCCCAAATTCATGGTCTGATAGGTACCGGGGGCAGTAGCTGCAAACTGATAAATGCGTGCCGATTTGTCCAAAGTGGTAGCTGGAGATAAGGTCACAAAAAAAGTGTCCAGATTTTGAGAAATGTCTATTTCATAAGACATCACCGGTAAGTCCTGAGCCATTGCAAGTGTACTGACGGCCAGTGCGCCACAAAGTATGATAATTTTTTTCATCCCTGGAGTCATTTAAGTCTCCAAATAAACGAAGCTCATCAAAAAGAAAGATGTAGCTTTTTACTGATGGTTGTTGGTAGTTATAATCGGAGAAAATCAGCCAGTAATATGAGCACTAAACAGATCATTTGCCAATGACCAGTTTGTGAGTGGCCGAACCTTCATGGTATTGGATATGCACAATGTACAAACCATTCTTCAGATGTGAAACATCAATCTCCTGATCGAAAAAACCCCCGAGTCGCGGCATTACAGATACCCCGGACAGGTCGAACACCTCAAGTTTAACCACATAATCTTCAGACCGCACTTTTAATACATTTTGCGCAGGGCTTGGGTAGAGACTCAGCCGACTTCCAATGGTCAAGGCATCAACCATTTTTATTTCTGAATACTCATATTTCTCATCAAAATCTACCTGCTTAACGCGGTAATAAGTACTTTCTGAAGGGGGGTACTTATCTACAAATGTGTAATGAACTTTCTCCTTACTATTCCCATGGCCAATTACGCTGCCCAATTCCCGCCAGATTTCACCATTTTGAGATCTCTGAATGGCGAAGTGACTGTTGTTTACTTCTGAAGCTGTTCCCCATTTAAGCTCTACCTCAGAGCTGTTCCTCTCTGCCGTAAAATACAACCATGTGACAGGCAATGGATTATCTAATGACGAAGACCCAAGCGTGATGGGACTAAACGAACTCACCCCTGATGCCGTAATGGTGCCCCCTGTCACATTTCCACTAGTACCACTGTTTCCGTAATTGTCCCAACTCGAGCCATTCCAATGAGCAACCCGCAGGTCATCCAAATTTTCAACTTCACTCAGTGCGTCCCAACTCAAGATAACATCCACCGTGGGGCTACCATTGGTCACACTCAGAGTCCAGTACTCCAAGGCACTCACCCTTTCCAAACCGGGCTCCCGAGAGTTGATGGGATAAGAAGAGTGCGGACTGGAAGCAAAATATCGCGCCTGAAATGCATCTGTAGATGTACCGGAAGCTGAAATGCTGATGGGCCGGTAAGACCCTCCATCCCCCACAGGAAAAGTAAATGCTGTTCCTCCAATTTTCTGGATCTCTCCATCGATAAAGCTAGCCTCAGAAACAGAAACAATAAATGATCCTGCATTCATCGTAATCACTTCAGCCGCTTGTGGTGTTACGATTCCATTTTGTAAATCCAGCGAATTTCCTATGGTTAAATCATCTGCTAAGACCACCCCGCTTGCATTATTTACAATCAGGTCATGGATGAGGGGTGTGCTCCCTCCAAAATCCAAAACCTGCTCTGCCGATCCATCGAGAGTAAGAGACCCATTGCGAAAATCAATCATCCCAGAACCAGTAATATTAAGGTCACCTTCCAGGTCAAAAGTGTAATTACTAGCAGTCAAATCCATGGTATTGGCGTCTCCGATATTCAAATCACCACGAATATCTATATCCCCCTCCAGCATTTTGATTCGCTGAACCCCCGCAACGTTGATCAGGGTAAGGCTCCCATAACTACTATTACCTCCTCCATTCAGGGCCTTGATCACCTGACCATCATCCTGCCCGGAAGCATAAATGATCTCTGTGCTGGCATCAATATTAAAAGCATCATGACCTGTAGGGAATTGAGTGGTTGTAGTGCTTGTACCTATGGTGAATGAGCTATTCGCATCCATTCTGAAAGTCTGACCCGAAGCTCCGGTTATTTGATACCCGTTATCAAAGAAATCATTGTAATCATCAATCCTAAGTTCACCATTTACTGTGATCGCTCCCTGCAGTACTTTCGACCTGGAAGCATTCCCTCCTCCGGCCAGAAAGAGTCTGCCATAGGTGATTCCCCCTTCCACATCCTGATCCACCCGACTCCTATACTCCACGATACTCAGGTTGCCCAAACTCACACTCCCAAATCCAATAGGAAATAATGAGGCCACGGTGTTAGATCCCAACCTCAACCATTCACCGTTTTGAACCGTCAGAGTACCTCCAGCATTCCCTGTAATCTGAAACCCACCGTCCTCCAGCCGTCCCCGTTGTATGGTTAAATCGTTATTGATCGTCACATCCGAAAGCAACGCGACAGTAGAACTACCCCCACTGCTCTGTCTATCTATGGTTAGGTTATAAAAAGGACTCCCCCCGGCATCCACCTCCTGATCTCCACTTGAATTTTGACCGTCTAATAATACCGTACCAGTACCCGCAGTAAAAGATCCCCCTGCTGATACTGTCCAGTTGTTCTCCAATGCGATGGTATGGCTCCCTGCACTTAATGTACCATTGGTAATAATCAGGTCGGCATCATCACCATTGATATCCAAATCATCTGAAAGCGTCCAGGTGCCTCCAGTGAAATCAAACTCCACAGTCCCCATCAGTGAGACTCCATTGGTGGTGATGCTATTGGTGGTGGCAGAAGCCATGGTAAAAATGATGTTTCCCAAATAGTTGGCTGTCACATCTGCATCCAGAACCAGGTCGCCAAAGACGTAAAGTGTATTGGTGACCAGCCCCTCCCATCTCACAGCGGTATTCACTCCCGACCAATCCATATCCTGAACTTCTGCTCCTGCTATATCCAATGTCACAGAAGGATCAATCCCTGAAAAGGAGTTAGCATCAAAATATGCATTATCAGCACTGGATGGTACGCATACTCCTGCTGCACCTCCGCTCGTAGTTGACCAATTGCTTTCATCAGACCAGTTCCCCGAGTTTCCACCAATCCAATAAAGATTAACAGGTGAATGGCTGCCGCTAAATGTAATTCCGGAATTATTCCCATGGTCAATTCCAGAGTTGTTGGTGAAGGAGGCTCCTGACACGGCAATGTCCTGAATAACATTTGCATCCGCACTCTGGGCCGCACCAAAGGATAAGTCTGCCTGTACGCCTTCTGCATTTGATCGGATGGTTCGCCAACTGGCACAATCTCCATTAGAAATAAGATTTCCTGAAAATGAAGTCCCACTACTGGCACTGTTAAACCTCACGATGTTAAAGTCTCCCATCGTAAGACTCGCCAGTGACACACTCTCTGCTCCATTATTAAAAGTGATATCAACAGACGCACCGCAGGCAATGTTGCCCAGTGTATAAGGCGCATCCACTCCATCTCCTAAAGTCAGGATCACATTATCACTAAGACTAACGGCTCCTGAAACGTCTAAAGATGGGCTATTGTCATTGGTATTGGTGAACGAAAGAGTGGCGGCGGTGCCCACCGTGAGATTTCCAGCCACCGTAGTGGCTCTATCAATCCTGATGGATGATACTGTACTCGCCGCAACCACAATATCACCGCCTATGGTGGCTGACCTGTCGAAAACGACAATTGTGCTTCCTGTGAGATTAAAATCTCCATCGAGCTCCATATTCTGACTAAATATAATGTCACTACCAGAGGATCCATCAATGGTCAAATCAGCCTCAAATTCCACCTGATCACGCCATCGAACCTCACCATCGGCACCCAAATCAACATTTCCCTGAAAGATTGTATAATCACCCCTAAAGTCTCCATCTCCGCCATCTCCAACAATGAAGTCACCCGAAAAGATATTGCCATCTCCAACCCCAAAACCACTACCATTGGGTCCCCTTATACTGTAGGAACAATTGGCAGGAAGGGAAATCACTCCAAAGGTTTTGGCATTGCTATTGAGATTATTGCTTTCCACCCTAAAAGTAACGCCCGCCGTAGAGACTGTGATATTGCCAAATACCACCCGATCAACGGTGTTCGCAGCACTGCCCGTATTGATTTGAATGGTACCTGAACTATTAGGAAAATAAAAATCTGGAAGTGACCTGGCGATGCTCCCTAGCTCTACAGTGATATTTCCGCTTGAAGTAAAAGTGAGATCACCGGTAACCGTAAAAGCGAGATCGTCATCCAATGTAAGATCACCCGCTATGGTTAGACCAAAGGCACCCGTGAATATAGGAGAATTGATTACCCCGCTAAAGCTGACATTATTAGCCGTACCCATCTGATCCAAAGTAACAACCTGGCCTCCTGTGGTAAATGAATTCGCATCAAAAAAAACATCATCACCTGCACCCGGTACATTGGTATGAAAGGTGCTGCCTCCCGAGGTGGTAGCCCAGTGAGAGGAATAATCACTCCAATTCCCACCATCTCCTACCCAATAAAATTGACCGAAAGCGGTAGAAGAAATAATCATGAATAGCGCAAAAAAAACAGGTTGGGATGCCTTCATTGTTTGCTGAAAAAATGCAAATTCTTCTTCAAATTAGAATAACAAGCGCCTATATCAAAGAAGAAATTAACGAAATAACCAATTTTTCAAAAGATCAATAGTACTTGCACATACCTCACCAAAGCTATTAATCATGAATTTTATAATCTTCTAACCAGCAATTCTCATCGGTTAAAGAATTAACTTTCAAACAAAAAAGAATGAATGTAATCCTCCAATTTTATGAAGCCTTCAGGAAGCTGGACGCAGAAGCCATGGCTGAATGCTATCATCCGGATGTTACCTTCGAAGATCCGGCATTTGGAGTACTCAAAGGTGAGCATGCCTGCAACATGTGGCGGATGCTTTGTAAGACTCAGACCGGCAAAGACTTTTTGGTTGTTTTTTCGGGAATAGAAGAAGACGAAGAGAAAGGAAAAGCTCACTGGGAAGCGCACTACACCTTTAGCCAGACGGGCAGGCGTGTTCACAACATCATTGAAGCGAGTTTCCTCCTGAAGGACGGCAAAATCATCCAACATACCGATCATTTCCCTTTATACCGATGGGCACGTCAGGCCATGGGTTTTTCTGGATTTCTTATCGGATGGAGCGGTTTTTTCAAAAAGAAATTGAATGCCAAAACAGCCGGGCTCCTGGCTAAATTTGAAGCCAGCCTGGACTAAAACCATAGGTGTATGAACGATAGCATACAAAAACTTGAGCGCCTTCTGGTGCAAACTGAGGCTTACCTGACCAGCTGCTCAGAAGAAGTACTTTCTCAAAAGCCCGCGCCTAATAAATGGTCTAAAAGAGAGATCCTTGGACACCTGATCGATTCAGCCATCAACAATCTGCAGCGATTTACCGAGATTCAGTATGCGGAGAAACCTTATGTGATCAGAAACTACCGTCAGGATGACCTGGTACGTGTCAATGATTATCAGCATGCTGATTTGCAGGAATTGCTCATACTTTGGAAATCACTCAATCGCCGCATTGGAATCATCATAGCAGCCCAAACCGATGCTACGTTATCCTATGAAATTCGATTTGCAGATAACAGCGCTTCTGACCTGAGGTTTCTGATGACTGACTATGTGGAACACATGGAACATCATATCCTTCAGATCAGACGCGTGCATTGATCATTTCATGGCAATGGGCGCAGCCAGACAGCTCTCTGGGATCTCGAAGGTATTGACCAGTGGCACTGCATTTTCCCTTACCTCCAGGCAAAGCTGGTTGATCATTTTACGAATCGCCTTGGTCTTCACTCCTGCCATGTAATCATGTTCCAGGTACCAGCCCTTGTTTTTCTCCATCTGAGACAATGCAAAAAGCTGACACAACTTGGTCAGGATCATCTTGCAGCCCTCATCTTCGGTCTTCTTCACCTGAGCGATGAATTGTTCAAGGATTAGCCGCTCGATATAGGCAAAGCCCACATTTACCATGTGGTACTGCGTTTGATTGAAAGCATCAAAAGAATCCATACCATTGTCAAGATGCTTCTTGATGCGCCGTGCTGCAGAAGTGAGAATGTCCCGTTCACGATATCTGAAAGCATTGAGATAAAACTCAAAATCCAGCAAGTGCTCAGGGTCCGTGTTACGCACCGTAAGCGGATTCATTTCTGAGAGACTGGTTTTTGCCTGAGACGCCACATAGCTCAGTACTCCAAAAAGGTTGATGTCGGAAAACTCCTTCTTAAACTCTGACAACCTGCTTTTGGCTACAAGTTGCATCAGCACGGTGTTATCACCTTCAAAGGTGGTGTACACGTCAGTGTCATTTTTGAGTCTGTCTATCCGGTTTTCGGATAGATAGCCCTTACCCCCACAAGCCTCCCTGCACTCCTGCAGGGCATGGGTCGTTCGCCAGGTAGCAAATGATTTCAATCCTGCGGCCATCGCCTCTATTTCCTGCATATCCTCCTCACTTCGGCTCAAAAAACGATTGGTGAGGTACTGCAATGAAAAATGGATGGCGTAGCTCTCAGCCAGTAGGGGCATCAGCCTGCGCTGATGGGTGCGGTAATTCAGAATAGGTACCTCGGAGCCATTCTCAGGTCCAAACTGCCGACGTGTGTCACCATATCGGATGGCTATGGTCAACCCCGTTTTCATAGCGCTAAGGCCCGAGCGAGGAATGCCAATTCTACCCCCCACCAAGGTACCCAGCATGGTAAAAAATCGCCTGTTATCACTGGTAATCGGGCTTTTGAATTTTCCATCTGCATCGATAGACGCAAATTTGTCCAGCATATTCTCTACAGGGATTACCACTTCATCAAACCAAATTCGGCCATTGTCGACACCATTGAGTCCCATTTTATGCCCACAATCTTCTATGATCACCCCACTTACTGTATGACCATCCGAATCACGCAGTGGCACCACAAAGGCATTCACCCCATAGTCTACCTCATCGATAATCAGTTTGGCAAAAACTGTGGCCATTTGGCCATGCACGGCGGCATTCCCAATATATTCTTTGCCGGCACCATGGTGCGGCGTATTGATCACAAGGGTTTTGGTCTTGTGATGGTAAGTGGCGGTGGTCTCTATCCCTTTCACATTGGACCCATGCCCGGTCTCGGTCATTGCAAAACAGCCCGGAAGTTTCAATGTGCCGATATCCTTGAGATACTGCTGATGGTGTTTTTCTGTACCCAAAAAGTAGACACTCATCCCCCATAGCCCAAACTGCACGCCAAACTTGATAACCATGCTCAGGTCGTGATAAGAAAGCGTTTCCATGATGGCAAAATAACTGGCCATGTCATCCTGACCTCCAAAGGCCTCCGGATATGCCATGCCTCCAAAGCCCTGATCTGCCAGGTATTGGCACCATTTCAGCACCTGCTCCCGATACTCTGCAGTACTTTCTCCCCTATAATATTCAAACTCCGGATCGGAAAGTATCGTCTTGACCTTTCTGATCACCACCCGGTTTTTACCATCCAGCAGTTCACTCATCTTATTAAGATCAAAACTAGCCTCTGTTTGCTGTCCCCCGGTCTGGGTGGTACGCTCCTGTGATCTCAGATGAAAGGCCGCCTCCCTGGAGAGAATCCCCAGCGCCTCCTCAATATCGGTAAGTGGAGCCCTGGCTGCCTCCAAAGTCTTGTCATCCTGATTTCTGGCATTTAACCGGGCCAATTCAATGCCAATATCGACCAAGCTGCGCTTCATCTGGGGAGTAAGGTCCTGAGAAACCCGCCTGATTTCGAAGAGCCATTCCTTCAGCTGGCCGGGTGACGGTGGGTTTTGAGGATCCAGGTGCGAGAGCAAAAAGGTTCGCTCCTTTTGCGTAATCCAGGCCTGTTGTTCAATCAGCTCTCTAATCTTCAGTATCTCACTGGGTGTGAGAATGGCATCGGCCCACACCATGTAAAACATGGGCACAAAAGAGAAGAGAAACGGGTTTTCCTTTAAATAATCGGACTGAATCATGGGACTGTCGTTTAAATCATGAGAAAGTTACATCCGTTCGGATAAAAAGTAACTTCATAATATTTGTTAAAATGGCTGTTGAGCAAAAATGTTTCTGCATCATTCTGTGTTTCTTTGCTACGTGAAAAACTGGTTTTATGCCATTTTATTATTTCATTTCACAAGCATATCAGCTCAGCATGTGATCTCAGGGACCGTTCTCAACGAAAGCGAGGAACCGGTGGGCTTCTGCCATGTGTACAATCAAACCATGGGTCTGGGAAAAGTCAGTGACATCCATGGCAACTTCAAGGTGACCGCCAAAAAGGGGGACACCTTGCTTTTCTCTTATGTTGGGTACCAATCCCTTACCCTTCCGGTCAACTCCGTTCATCTGGTGAATTACCTGAAAATCACCCTGCCTGAGGACTCCATTTTATTGCCATCCATTACCATTTATGCAGACCCCAATTATCGGGTCCCTCTGAATGTTCATGATGAGCCTATTATCATTCCTGGTGTGAGTATTACGGAAAAGACAGATGGCATTCAGCCAGGTGATGTAGGGTTTGGAGCCACAGGGGTAGGTGGTGTGCCTGTACCAGCGGTCACCATCTACGGCCCCATCACCTACTTCAGTAGGGACGAGAGGGAAAAACGTCAGGCAGTGGAAGCCTATAAGGAGACCCGTGAAACGATCACCTATCAGAAATTCATCGTGCAAGATTCTGTCAAACAGAAACTTTGTGAACTCTACCACCTCAACAGTCAGCAATATGACCAGGTGATTGTAAGGCTCCACAACCAGTTTCCCGGCATACAAAAGCAGTACAACCCCATGGAAATCTGGAACTGGCTGCTCATGCATTTTGACCGGTCAGCCAATATTGTCAGGGATTATTAGGCTAAGGTCTCTTCATCAGTACATAGCCCACTTTTGCCGACAAAGTAGGCTGTAATCTCAGGCCTCTTTCGTTATTGAAGAAAAAATCATCCCGAAAGAAGTAGGTTACATTCTCCTCTTGCCTTCGGTTCAGAAGTAGATACATCATGTTCAGTCCAATGTCACCTTCCAGTGTCAGGCGTGGACTTACACTTTTGCTGATCCCCATCCGGAACCCACCTCCATATCGATGTGAACTAGTCTCTTCATCATAAAACCTGAGATAATCACACGAGCCAGTCCAGTCTGAGGTACATCCATAGCCTACAGTCACGGGCTCGTCTACCTTCAGATACCGATACATTGCATTGACACTAAAGTACCAAAGGGCTTCCTCCGAGCTTCCGGGTTGATAATAAAAGCGTAGCTCTTCGCGGGCCTTAAACCCCAAATATTCATCTCCCACAGACTCTTCGCTACGCACCTCAGCCACCACACCCACTTCCTGGGTGAAGCTCACCCAGGTGCGAAATTGATATTCTAATGACAACAGCACGGATGGATCCTTGGGATTCACAGCATTGGCAAAATCTCCTTTCAGGATCAATCGATTTGCAGTCAGGGGATGATCTTCCTTCTGAGGCTCCTGATACTGGGCATACAAGCTCGCCGCAAAGAGCGGGAGCAAGCTTACAAGCAGATACTTTTTCATTGAATTGGACTGAATAACTCCAGGTCTTCATCCACGCATCCAAACTGATAGATCCCATCATCTCTGGTGATGATCATGGTGTTTTCAAGGGCGATCATATCGTTTGCCGCTATCTCTGTATGGAAATGAATCAAAACAGGGTGTGCCGGATCCTCCAGACTGAACTGCTTGAGCCCGCTAGCCCCTTCGGCTACAAAGAGGTCTCCCTTAAAAAACGCCAACCCACGAGGATTGATCATCTGCTGCTGATCCACATCAAATGGGTTATCGAGGTTGGATACATCGAGTGTTACCAGCCTATTGGCCTCAAAAAGCGTGTTATTGCATCCCTCCCCTGATCTGGTTGTGACATACGCATATTGATCATTGGCGATGACCGGATCGCAGGCCGTGCGATGCACAAACTCCGATCGGTAGGTAGGTCTTCCCAGGGCATCCACGGTGTAGATTTTCATTCCGCTCTGTCCGCCAATAAACAGGTTTCCTTTGAAACCAAAAATCGTTTCTATACCAGAGCCAATTGGAGTGGAGCTCTGATACTGTGGGTCGGCTACACTGCTGATATTGATAACCTTCAGATCGGTGTTGCTGACGATGTAAAGGAATTCACCATTGATGGCAAAACGAGCAGTAGAACCACCCACACCAACACCTCCTCCATCGATGAAGCCTACATCTCCACTCTCATCGGTACAAGACCAGCAAAAAGATACTACGAGTAATAAAAGGAGCTTTCTCATGGCTTGTAGCATTTAGGTTTTTCAATCATGGTTTGTTCCCAACCTACCACTATTCCCTTACCCTCTTCCACACATTCAAAATAGACATTGTTTTGTGATGGGAACTCAGCTGTAAAGCCGATCACATCCTCCAGACGCTTTAAAACGATCACCGTATCGCTGGAAACCTGCAAAGCGAGGAGATCGTCATAATTATCCGCATAGAGCACCCCATCTTTCATAGCCATATCATGGTTGCCCGGTATGGTCACAAAAAACTTATTCACCGGTTTTCTGGGATCAGTATTATCATAGACGTGAAGCCCTTTGCCCACTTCGTTGACCAGAAGGAGGTTGCCATAGCTATAGATCTTTCCTGCCGAAACGATGTTTCTGGCGCTTTCAAGGCCTATGTTTAGTTCGGAGCTGTCTGCATAGATGGGTCTGAAACCCATAGTTGACTCCTGATTGAAATCAGGATGGAAGTCGTCCGGGCCACAGGCCAGGACCAGCATCGAGAGGAGTAAAAGTGTGTAACGCATGATGGGTCAGTGTTTAGTGATGATATGCCTTATGACACATCATCACTAAAAACCGTTGGACGTAGCGCGTCAATAATCGGCACTTCGCCCACCCTGATCGATCAGCTGACGGAGAAAAGAGTTAAATCCTTCTTCCTGCAGCAGATCCTCCATATTCATATGAAAGCGATACTTCCAGTAATGCTGTGGATTAGCGGGCACATTGATGCGTTCTTTCTCTGGTGTATCAGATCGCAGAGCACCATCCATGGCAATGAGATCCTGAATAGGAAATATAGCCAGCATACTTGGTGAATGCAGGTGCTGATTGATCACCTGATGAGCCACCCATGGCTCACAGAAGTAGGGAGCTTTACCCTGTTGTCCCAAAATCTGATTGTAAAACCGCTGGGTCTGCTTATCGTCCTCCTGCCACCATTCTCTCAAAGTAGTCATATCATGGCTGCCCGTACTGGTCACACTGAGGTACGGCGTATCCGCGGGATGCCAGAACTCTCTGTCGTCATTGGGCATACGCTGAATGGCCAGACTGAGGATTTGTAATTCACTCATTACTCCGGGCACACTGGCCGGCACCATCCCCAGATCCTCTCCGCAGATGAGCATATCAGTTGCCCCTTTCAGCATGGGAAGTTTGCGCATGGCACTTTCCCTCCAAAAATCATTGTGCCGCTGATAAAAAAAGTGGACATACAGTTGATCTACCTTTTGCTGAGTGTCGTAATCCAGCTCACCATAGGAGTAGGTACTGTGCAGGCCGATTCGGGGATTAAATGCCTGGCCATCCGAAAGAGGAGCCTCCAGAAACAGTACCTCACTATGAAGTCTGTAGAGGCTGTTTCTGATCCATATATTGAAATCCTTGCTCTCGGGATCATTATTCACCAGCTCATCGAAGTGAGCTTTAATTTTTCTTTGGGTATCAAAGGGCTCTTTGAGTGCATAGCATCCGGCCTTATATTCATGGAGGTACTCTTCCAGTACCAGATCAGCGTAGTTTCCAAAAATATCATAGATCATGTGCCTCCTGATATATGGTCGGCAAAAGCGATCATAGTCAAAATTGATTCCACGATCTCTGAGCTCGTTTAAGTGAACTGGGAGAGCCGGGTTAAATCTTCCCAGCAATCCCTCCACGTGCTCCCATGGAATCTCCCAGATCCTGAAAAACCCAAGGATGTGATCAATTCTGAATACGTCAAAGTACTCGGACATTTTCACCATGCGATCGCGCCACCAGTGGTAGTCATCCTTGGCCATTTCCTCCCAATTGTAGGTAGGGAAGCCCCAGTTTTGGCCGGAGATAGAAAAGTCATCCGGCGGGGCTCCAGCCTGAGTGTCCATATTGAATAAGTGAGGCAGTCTCCAGGCATCTACAGAGTTTCTGTATATCCCTATGGGGATGTCTCCCTTCAGCACCACACCCTGAGATCTGGCATAAGCGGTAGCCTCCTTCAGTTGCTTGTCCAGGTGGTACTGGATGTAATAATGGATGGCAATGTCCTGGTAGTGCTTCTGCTTGGGGGCCACGAAAGTTTCCAGCGCATCGCTGCTCATCTCGGCACAGCTCCCCCATTGGGTGAAATCCGGGGTACCATGTTTATCCCGTAGGTAGCTAAATGCAGCATAATCCGGCAGCCAGTTTTCATTGTTTTGGAAAAAGTCCTTGAACTCCTTACTCTTCAAAAATGCAGCTCCCTTCTCTTCAAAACTCAGTTTGAAAAATCGGGTTTTTAATTTCATCACACCCTCATAGTCTACCTCAGGCAGAGCATTCAACCTCGCGGCCTCCTTATCAATCTCCAACTGTACCTTTTTGTCCTTGAGCTTTCCCATGGACTGGAGGTTGGCATAAATCGGATGAAGGGCCTCTACCGAGATCGCTGCATACGGGTAAGAGTCCACCCAGGTATGAGTAGCTACCGTATCATTCACGGGCAGTATCTGCACCACTTTCAATCCTGTCTTAACGGACCAGTCCACCAGTTTTTTGATATCTGTGAACTCACCCACTCCCGACCCCTCTTTGGACCTGAGCGAAAAAACGGGAATGGCCACTCCGGCAGTTTTCCAGTTACCCACCGGGTAATGAAAAAACTCCTCAGAATGCACAATGAGCTTGGACTCCAACGAGAAGGTATAAAGCGGGAAATACCTATTTTCACCACCCTCCCAGGTGACCACCCGACCCTCTTTGTGGCTGTAAATGACAAATTTGTATTCAAAAGGCACTTCCTTGGCAGAGGTTGGAATATCAACCTTCCATACCGGAAAGTCCTCATCACTCATCAAAACAGCCTTGGACTCGTCCCAGGCTCCCAGGGATTTGGTACTTCCCACCACAGCCATCTGATAATCTCGCCCGATGCGCGGAGCCCGCAATTGCAAGCGCACAAAATGCGAAGAAGACTTGAGGTCTACTTTGTGTTTGACAGCCTTACCACGCGCAAAGAATGCTTTGGTGAAGGGCGCCGTGTAAAGTGAGTTCTCAAAGGCATGCTGAGGTCTCCAGTAATCCCGCAAGTGAATCTTATCAAAGTGCTTGTTGACTTGCAACTTGCGTTCCTCACCAAACTCATGATGCTCCTGGCCGCTCTCATCTCTCAAGAAATAGTGATAGGTGAAATCACCGGTAGATTCGAACGCTACCTCTGCTGTCCACAAATCTCCGGAGGAGGGCTGCATCTTGACTGCCTGTCTTGCATCTCCTTTTCCCAGCTCTTTCGCTGATCCTGTCACATATACATTCTGACCCCACTGTGTCCTATAACCCACTACAAATTTCAGCTTCATGCTACTACCTCGTCTTTATCTTCTACAAAATTTACCGTCAGGGCTGCTATAAGCAGACATCCTCCCGCTATGATGAGCGCGAAAATCGCCTGAGAATCAAACAATCTCTTGATAATTGGGCCGCCGATTACGCCATTGACAATCTGCGGCATCACAATGAAAAAATTAAAAATCCCCATATAAATCCCCATTTTCCCGCCGGGAATGGCTCCCGCCAGAATGGCATAAGGCATAGAGAGAATGCTGGCCCAGGCCAACCCTACAAAGACCATAGCCACCAAAGTGACTGGCTGAGAAGGGAAGAAATAAATAGAGAGTAATCCGAGGCCACCCAGGCCCAATGCGATGGCATGTGTTCTCTTTCGGCCGACCCTGGCCGCAATGGCCGGAAGTAACAAGGCTACCACCGCGGACACAGCATTGTAAACGGTGAACATCACCCCCACCCAGTTGCCAGCGTCATTATAAGCCACCGAGGACGAATCCTCAGCGCCAGCGCCATATACGTGCTGCGCAATGGCAGGTGTACAAAAGACCCACATGGAAAACAGCCCAAACCAGCTAAAAAACTGCACCAACCCCAATTGCTTCATGGTTTTGGGCATTTTGGCAAAGTCTCTGAAAATATCCATAATGCTGCCCTTCTCCTTCGATTCTTCCTGCCCATTGAAGGCGGCATACTCCTCAGGGGGATATTCTTTGGTCTTAGCCAGAGTCCATAAGATAGTAGCTATAAAAACTACTGCTCCAAAATAGAAGCTGAAAATCACATTATCTGGAACCACACCAGCCGGAGCTACTTTGGACACACCCACCCATTCTGCCAGCATGTACGGAAGAAATGAGCCAACCACTGCGCCCAACCCAATGAGGGAGGCCTGAACCGAAAATCCCTGCGTGCGCTGCTCGGTGGGCAGCATATCCCCCACCAGGGCCCTGAATGGCTCCATAGAGATATTGATGGAGGCATCCATGATCATCAACATACCAGCTCCCACAAACATCGGTGGGATAAATGAAGCCAGTGCTCCTGAGTTGGGCATCAAACATAAGGCGATAGATGCCAGGATGGCCCCTGTGAGGAAATAAGGCTTTCTTCGCCCCATCCTGTTCCAGGTACGATCACTGTAGTGACCAATAATGGGTTGGACAATTAGACCGGTGACCGGTGCTGCCAGCCAAAACCATGACAAGTGCTCTACATCCGCTCCAAAATTTTGGAGTATTCTGCTGGCGTTGGCATTCTGTAGTGCAAACCCAAACTGAATCCCCAAAAAGCCCATGCTCATGTTCCAAATTTGAGCTGTACTAAGGCCTGGCTTCTTCATATTTTTCTCTCTTTTATTTTTTCCCAAAAACCGGAATTTTTCTAATCTGAAGACTGCCACCGAGAATATCTCTTGAAAAATGTCAAAAACTTCTCAAAACTCTCCATCATGGGTTGGCGAGATACAAACGATTGCAAGCTCTCGATTCCATGATTATCTTGCATAATCCTCAAAAAACGGCCTTTTCACAGCTTTAAAATAGAAAATTCCCAATAATTAACAGGCTCCGATACAAGAATTTAAAAGGTAGCCATAGGTATCCGACGAACGACTTATATTTGCCACTTATTAAAAGCAACCTAAATACTTACTTATGAAATTCAGACCTGGTGTACTTACTGGAAAAGAGGCAACAGACCTTCTTAACTATGCTAACGAAAATGGATTTGCACTGCCTGCTGTAAATACCATCGGCACCAACACGATCAACGCAGTACTGGAAGCGGCACGGGAAGTGAATTCTCCAGTGATTGTTCAGTTTTCTAATGGTGGAGCAGCATTCATTGCCGGTAAAGGCTTGAGCAATGACAACCAGGCAGCAGCAGTGGCCGGGGCAGTAGCTGGCGCAAAGCACGTACATCAAATGGCAGAAAAATATGGTGTTTCTGTGATCCTCCACACCGACCATGCAGCCCGCAAACTCCTTCCCTGGATAGACGGAATGCTTGATGCCAACGAAAAGCACTTTGCCGAAACAGGTTCTCCACTTTTCAGCTCTCACATGATTGACCTTTCTGAGGAGCCTTTAGAAGAAAACATCGGCACCTGTAAGAAATACTTCGAGCGCATGGCCAAAATGGACATGATTTTGGAAATAGAACTGGGAGTTACCGGTGGTGAAGAAGATGGTGTAGACAATACAGACATTGACAACAGCCGACTCTATACACAACCTGAAGAAGTGGCCTATTGCTACGAGCAGTTGATGGAAATCAGCCCTAATTTCACCATTGCGGCTGCATTTGGCAACGTACATGGTGTCTACAAGCCAGGTAATGTGAAGCTTACACCTAAGATTCTTAAAAACTCTCAGGATTACATTCAGGAGAAATTTGGCACAGGCAAGAACCCTGTAAACTTTGTATTCCACGGTGGATCAGGATCCACCCGCGAAGAAATCAGAGAAGCGATCTCTTATGGTGCCATCAAAATGAACCTTGACACTGACTTGCAGTGGGCATTCTGGGACGGTATCAAAAATTATTACCAGGCCAAAGAAGGTTATCTACAGGAGCAAATCGGTAACCCTGATGGAGATGATGTGCCAAACAAGAAGCACTATGACCCAAGGGTATGGCTGAGAGAAGCTGAAAAAAGCTTTATCTCCAGATTGAAAGTGTCGTTTGAAGATCTAAACAATATCAATCAAAACGCATAATCATTCATAAAATCTAATGAAAAGCCATCCTTGTGATGGCTTTTCTGTTTTAAAGTCACCAACGAATCCAACCGGTTACTTCCAACTCCGCTTAAGAAATCGATCGAAAACCCCTATTTTAGGCCCATGAAAACACCCCTGTTAATCTTTATAATGACCGTCTGCATGTTGGCATGCAGTACCAAAGAATACAACTACAAAGGCGTGCATCCGATGAAAAAAAGCAACGAAAGAATGGTTCTGTATCAGATGTTTACCCGTCTGTTCGGCAACACCAACACCACCAACAAGCCCTGGGGCACTTTAGAGGAAAATGGGGTGGGTAAGTTCAAAGACATCAATGCAAAGGCGCTTGGGGAAATTCGAAAAATGGGATTTACCCACATGTGGTATACCGGCGTGATCGAACATGGTGTCCTCACAGATTACACCTCCTTTGGCATCCCGCTGGATGATGCAGATGTGGTAAAAGGCCGCGCCGGCTCACCCTATGCCATTAAGGACTATTATGATGTCAATCCGGATCTGGCCGAGTCAGTACCGGACAGAATGCAGGAGTTTGAAGCACTTATCAGGAGGACGCATGCTGCCAACCTGAAAGTGATGATCGATTTTGTGCCCAATCATGTGGCCAGGGCCTACCACTCAGACGCAAGACCCGAAGGCATCATTGACTTTGGGGAGGATGACGATACCACCAGGGCCTTTGATCCCAACAACAACTTCTATTACCTGCCCGGTGAGCCTTTTAAAGTACCAGAAGGTTACCAGTCGCTGGGGGACAACGACTTCCCCACCAAGGATGGACAATTCGCAGAGTTCCCGGCCAAAGCCACCGGAAACGATGTATTCTCAGCATCCCCTTCAGTGTACGACTGGTTTGAAACCGTAAAGCTCAACTATGGTGTGGATTACCAAAACAACCGCACCACATATTTTGACACAATCCCTGACACCTGGAGTAAGATGCGTGACATCCTTCTCTATTGGGCCGCCAAAGATGTAGATGGCTTCCGCTGCGATATGGCTGAGATGGTACCCGTGCAATTTTGGCAATGGGTGACCAAAGAAGTAAAGGAGCAGTATCCCGAAGTGGTATTCCTGGCGGAGATTTACAATCCCCATGCCTACAGGGAATACATCCAAACAGGTGGATTTGACTACCTGTATGATAAAGTGGAAATGTATGATACCCTGAAATATATCATACAAAACAAAATGACCACAGATGCCATCACTGGCATCTGGCAGCGCCAGGATGGGATCGGAGCCAACATGCTCAGGTTTCTTGAAAATCACGACGAACAGCGTATTGCGTCTCCTGATTTTGCGGGAGATATGTGGAAAGGCATCCCTATGATGGCGGCATCCACCTTCATGCATACAGGTCCTGTGATGCTTTATTTTGGACAGGAAGTTGGCGAACCCGGCCAGGGGGTGTCAGGTTTTGGTGGCGATGATGGAAGGACCACCATTTTCGACTACTGGGGGGTGCCAGAGCATGTAAAATGGGTAAATAACGGAGCGTATGATGGTGGCCAACTATCAGAAGATCAGAAAGCTTTGCGGGAGGAATACATCGAAATCCTCAAGGCCTGCAATAACATGGAAGCCATTCGTGAGGGCCAGTTTTATGACCTTCACTACTACAACCGCAACGATGATTACACAGGCTATAGCGATAAAGTCTACACGTTTGTCAGACATACCCCGAGCGAAGTATTACTGATCGTGATCAACTTTGATGAGAACCCACAAACCGCCAAAATAAAGATTCCGGCCCCTGCGTGGGAAACTTTTGGGATCAACACTCCTGTGGCACAAATCAGTGGACCGGTACAAATTAGCATCGAAGTGGCTTCCACACTGGATTACACGGACGACACTGATCTGGTGATTAAGGTATCCCCCATGAACTATGCGATTTATCAGATGCAGGAAAAACAATAACATGAGAGCGAATCTATGGTTGTTTTCAATGGCACTTATCACCCTTGCCTGTAGTCCTATGGAGAAAGAGTTGAAAGAATCTCTACCCGATCGCTGGCCGAATGCAGTGACTTACGAAATCTTTGTGCAGTCCTTTGCCGACAGTGATGGAGATGGGATTGGAGACATCAAAGGGATGACCTCCAAACTTGACTATCTACAGGAGCTCGGAGTAGAGGCAGTCTGGCTGATGCCCATTAACCCCTCTCCCTCCTATCATAAATATGACGTTTCTGATTACTATGGCATTCATAGCGACTATGGTACAATGGAGGATTTTCAGGAATTCCTGAAGGAAGCACACCAGCGACATATCAAGGTGATCATGGATCTGGTCATCAACCATTGCTCCAGGCTACATCCGTGGTTTCTCAATGCCCTGAAAGAAGATGGAGAATACAGAGACTATTTTGTATGGGCCGACAAAGCGGGAATTGAGGCTGAGGGAAATCTCCTGAAAGCCAAAACCGGAGATAGTGACAACATCCACCAATGGAATGAAGTAAGCGGGCAGGATGAGCTTTATTTTTCCTTTTTCTGGAGTGGCATGCCCGATCTTAACTATGATAACCCCAAACTGCGAGAAGAAATCTATGAGATTGGAAATTTCTGGCTGACCAAAATAGGCGTGGATGGGTTTCGCCTGGATGCTGCCAAACACATCTATCCGGACCATCGGGCAGCCGATAATCACGCCTTCTGGAAAGAATTCAAAACCAAAATGGAGACTTACAAACCAGAGGTCTATCTGGTAGGAGAAGTTTGGGCAGACCTGCCTACTCAGGCACCCTTTGCTCAGGGATTTAGTGCCCTTTTCAACTTTGACCTGGCTTTTTCCATTATGGAAACAGTGAAAAATGGCCAGATCGTCAGTGCCACCATCCATGAACACGCCTGGAAAGTCCTGGATGAGGGTTCTCCGGTCACACTTTTCAATGAAAGTGAGAAAGCATTTAAGCAATACAACCCCGGTTTTATCAACACCACCTTTCTCACCAATCATGATCAGAATCGGGTGATGTCATTCTTTGAGAATCACGAGAAGAAAGCAAAACTCGCTACCTCCATTCTGCTGACTTTGCCGGGAGCGCCCTACATCTACTATGGTGAGGAGATTGGCATGCGCGGATTGAAGCCCGATGAACTGATCAGAGAGCCCTTCCTTTGGGAAACCAAAAACGACTCTATGCGAACACAATGGATGGAACCCACCTATAACACCACGAATGTAGTGGCTCCGCTAAGTGTGCAGCGGAAAGACTCTGGATCTATCTTCAATCACTATAAATCACTGATTCATTTCAGGAGAAAGTCAGCCGTAATGACCTACGGAGGGGTAGAGCAGATAGACCTGGCCAATGATGAATTGCTGGCATTTACCCGATCCCATGCTGGTGACACTGTGCTGGTAGTTCACAACCTCAGCAGCCGAGTGAAGCGTATTCGCCAGCTTGAACCCTACTCCCTTATCCTTTTTACCTCTTCCAAAAAGGTAAGACAAACCGCGGATGTTTTAGCTTTGCCACCGTACCAAACAATCATTTTATCAAAACCCCAAAAATAAATTTTCAAATGAACAACATCTCAGTAATAGGCTCTGGTACCATGGGCAACGGAATCGCACACGTGTTTGCGCAGCACGGCTATCAGGTGGCCCTGATTGACATTTCGGAAGAAGCCCTAAAAAAAGCATTGGCTACCATCAGCAAAAATCTGGATCGACAGGTCGCCAAAGAGAAGATTACGGAAGCCGATAAAACGGCCACCCTTGCCAATATCACCACTTTTAGGGAGGTAGCACAAGGCGTAAAAAATGCAGATCTGGTGATAGAAGCCGCCACGGAAAATTTTGAGATCAAAAAGCAAATTTTCCAGACGATGGACGCACACTCACCGGCCAAGGCCATTCTGGCTACCAACACCTCCTCCATCTCCATCACTAAAATAGCGGCAGAAACCAAAAGACCAGCACAGGTGATCGGTATGCACTTCATGAATCCTGTACCGGTAATGAAACTGGTAGAAGTGATCCGTGGCTACGCTACCAGTGATGAAACCACCCAGGCCGTGATGGAAGCTTCAGCCAAACTCCAGAAATCACCCGTAGAAGTCAACGACTATCCTGGTTTTGTGGCCAATAGAATACTCATGCCGATGATCAATGAAGCTATTTACACCCTTTTTGAAGGAGTAGCTGGTGTAGAGGAAATAGACACGGTGATGAAATTGGGCATGGCTCACCCAATGGGCCCACTTCAGCTGGCCGATTTCATCGGGCTTGATGTGTGTCTCTCTATCATGAAGGTGCTGCACGAAGGCTTTGGCAATCCAAAATATGCACCCTGCCCGCTGCTGGTCAATATGGTCACTGCCGGCTACAAGGGCGTAAAAACCGGCGAGGGTTTTTACCAATACACTCCGGGTTCCAAAGACCTGGTAGTGAGCGGAATGTTCAAATAAAACTCAGCAATACAGGCTGCTCAATTAAATCACAGAGCAGCCTGTACTTTTGCCATACGTTAGGTATTAGGGATAAAGGCTGGTATCAAAACGCTACCCTCCTTTTTACCGATTTCATTACCTTGCCCCTTCCCTTGAACCTCATTGTATGAAAAACTACCTCCTTGTCTCCATTCTTTTCCTCGGTCACCTCACCCAGGCACAATCCGAACTTGACTGGTGGAATGATGCGGTCTTCTATGAAGTATTTCTAAGGAGCTTTTATGACAGTGATGGGGATGGTGTGGGAGACTTCAAAGGACTCACCGAAAAGCTGGATTACCTCAACGACGGTGACCCCAACACGGACACTGACTTGGGAATCACAGGCATCTGGTTGATGCCCATCAACCCATCTCCCAGCTATCATGGCTATGACGTCACCGACTATAGTGGCATCAACCCTGACTATGGCACCATGGAAGACTTCAAGGCCTTTCTGGCTGCTGCACATGCCCGCGGCATTAAGGTAATCATAGACTATGTAATGAACCACTCTTCTGCGCAGCATCAGTGGTTTGTGGACTCAAAAAGCTCCGCATCTGCTGAAAAACGGGACTGGTACAGGTGGAGCGACACGAAGCCCGGATACAGCGGGCCCTGGGGACAAAACGTTTGGCACAGCTCCGGCACCGGATACTACTACGGTATATTCTGGGATCAAATGCCCGATCTCAACTATGAAAATGCAGACCTGAAAGCCGCCATGTTTGACCATGCCGCCTACTGGATCGATGAAATAGGGATCGATGGATTTCGGCTGGATGCCGTCAAATACATCTATGAAAATGGTAGTCAGCTGGAAGACCTGGAAGCCACCCATACGTTTTTCAAAGACCTGAGCAGCCATATCAAATCCTTCAATCCTGATGCCATCACCGTAGGGGAAGCCTGGACCAGCACGAGCAAAGTGGTTCCTTACGTGACCGATGAGCGCATTGACTTCTGTTTTGAGTTTGACCTGGCCACGAGCATCATCAATGCGGCCAGATCGGGAAGTATTAGCAATCTGACTGACCAGGTCACCAATGTGATCAACGCTTACCCGTGGTATCAGTTTTCTACTTTTCTCACCAACCATGATCAAAACCGCATCATGAATGAGTTAAGTTCTGACATTGGCAAATCCAAAATTGCAGCGTCTATATACCTGACACTGCCCGGTGTACCTTTCCTCTATTATGGCGAGGAAGTGGGCATGCTGGGAGCCAAGCCAGATGAAAACATACGTCGCCCTATGCAATGGACGGGAGGGAGAAACGCCGGGTTTACCACCGCCGGATCAGCCTGGAATGCCCCCTCTTCCAATTATGCCGACAACAACGTAGATAAAATGGAAGATGACCCCTCTTCCCTACTCAACCATTACAAAAAACTCATTCATACCCGCAACGAGTATGCAGCACTGCGTACCGGAGATTTCATTACCCTTGATGCTTCTCTGGGTGGCGTGCTCACCTACCTGCGCCAATTAGATGATGAAAGGGTAGTCATTGCCATCAACACTACTTCCAGTAACAAGCGCTTCGATATTGACTTTTCGTCCTATGCAAGCGCCTCTGACCTACCGCCTTTTGACCATATAGGTGGTGAATCCCTCCTCTCGGTATCCTCTGAGGGCGATCTTAAAGGCCTCTTTTTATCTCCCTATCAGACCATGATACTTACGTTTGATCGGGAGGCCACCGTGCTCAACGCCTCCTCCTACGGGCAGTTTGAGGTTGTCCCCAATCCGGCTCATGATCTCATCAGGATCAACACTGGGACTAAAAACCTTGTACAACACTATCAATTGTTGGCTCTGAATGGTGCGGTCGTACAATCAGGAGTTTTTAAAAATGAAATCCCGGTAGAGAAGGTGGATAACGGGCTTTATCTGCTGAAAATCACAATGGGCAACATCACCCATCAGCAAAAAATCATCATCAAGCACTAGGTATGTGCCACTCAGGCATTAAACTCCTTAAGCTTTTGGGAGGTAGATCTCTATGGTTGTGCCCTGGTTGGGTTCACTTTTGATGTTCAGCCTCCCCTTGCACTCCTTTAGAAAATCCTTGACAAGGTTTAAACCCAGACCGGATCCATGCTCATCTTCGGTACCTTTTTGAGTATTGAGTTCGTTTCGAGACAAGATCAACTCCAGCTGGGATGATGTCATACCAATACCCGTATCTGACACATACAAGACGACCATCGATGGATCATCCAGGGCGGCACTGAGGGTGATGGTTCCGCCCTTTTCGGTGAATTTGATGGCATTGGAAATCAGATTTCTAATAATGGTGGACACGGCCTTTACATCGGCAAATGCCCTGATACCCTCGGGCACCTCATTTCTGATGGCTATCTCCTTGCTCTTTGCATGAAGATGATAGAGATCAGCATTTTTCTGCGACACTTCCCGAAGGTTCACCTCTTTCGGCTTAAAATCATAACCGTGCTGCTGAGCGATGGACCATAATAGCACATCTTTTAATAAAATCAACACCGAACTGGCCGAATTGTGCATATCACGCATCATATTGTCCCGTTCCTGCTTGGTCAGATCAAAACCAGAGTCAGGTGAAAGCAAATCGGCAAGTGACTTAATAATGCCCATTGGACTGATCAGATCATGGGCGATGAATCCAAACATTTTATCCTTTGTTTTATTGGCTCTGGATAGTAACAGTTTGTTCCGGTAAAGTTTAACCGACAGGTAAATGGCGATCAGTAACAACAAGACCAATAGTCCACCCATGATATACTGTTTTCTGATGGTGGACTGCTTAATGGCGAGTTGTTCTTCCTTGGCTTCATTTTCCTTTGCCAGAAAAAAGTTTTCCTGCTCTTTCTTCTCCAAATCATACTTAGCCCTGATCTCCTCCAACTGATTGTTCTTCGTAATGTTGAACAGAGAGTCTTTGGCTGCCGCATGCCGCTTGTGATAGATAAAAGCTTCCTCAAATTTGTTCTGTGCAGCGTAGTTTTCGGCCATCAAACCATACACCATCTGCTTTTCACGGGTTTCTCCAGAGAGCTCCATCAGCTCCAGGCTCTTCTGATAAAATGCGATTCCAAGATCATATTGCTTTAGTTGCGTATAAGTATCCCCCATGGTGTAATAAACAAAAATGAGACCTGAGAGAAAGTCATACCGCTTCATCACCTTTTCACCCTTTTTCAGATATTTCAAGGCCTCTCTGTACTCTCCTAGTTTATTCAGCGACTCTGCGATGTTGCTGTAATTGATGCCAGACTCAAGGCCCCTATCCATACCCAAATTGATCTGCAGTGCCTGTTCATAGAGGTCGATGGCTCGATAATAATCCTCCCTAAAAAACTCCAACACCCCCAGGTACTCATATGCCTGTGCAATATTCAGGGAGTCCTGCATACCCAGCGCCATACCCAGTGCCTCCTGATAAAGTTTGCCAGCATCATCCAGATTGCCAACACTCATGTAGATGCCCGCCAGTATATTGGAGGAGGTGATCATAGCTGCTGTATCCTGCTGTTTTCTGGAAAGCTCAATGCTTTCGATGATGAGGGTCGTGGCCCTCACGTTTTCACCTGTTCGCCACAAAATATGTGCAAGGCCTTTCAAAGCCAATGCCTTTTCATAGTCCAGGCCCATCTTTTCGGCCATCAAGAGGGCGCTATCAAATTGAACAAAAGCAAGATCAAACTGCCCCAGCTGATACCTGATGTCTCCCAGTGCCAATCGGATCGTAAGGGAGTCTGATGAATCAATACCTGTGGTCAACGCCAACTCATAAAGCTCTAAGGCACACTGGAAATCGGGTACTTTGGCACATGAATCTGCCCGGGTGATCAGCGTACCGGGCTGATCAGTGGTAGCCCCAGCAAAAACCCGTATAGGACACGATATACTAAAGAACAAGCACAGGAGCACTATGATGTAGGTCGCTTTCAATCTGTAGTGGTTAGACTAGCAAATTAGCCCCAATCTCAGTCAATGACAAAACTGAAAAAGGACCTGAGGTCTAGTATCACATCTGCATTTGGGTTCTATTGTCTAATTTAGAATGTGCGAATCAAGCTACCGACCATACCAGATGCTTAAAAGAGAAATCAGAAGATGGGATCTTGTACTTCTGCTCATCAATAGCATCATAGGTGCCGGCATATTTGGATTACCTTCCAAGATTTATGCACTCTCTGGTATTTACAGCATCGCTGCTTTGCTGGTCTGTGCTGTGATCGTTCTGATCATCGTCTTCAATTTTGCGGAAGTGGCCAGTCGGTTTGACAAAACCGGCGGACCATATCTCTATACCCTTGCTGCCTTTGGCAAAATTCCTGCCTTTGTCATTGGTTGGATTCTCCTGATCACACGCATTTCCACCTATGCGGCACTCATCAATCTCCTGGCGACCTATCTGGTGTATTGTTATCCCCCGTTTCAAGGTCAAATATGGCGTGCGGCCATCATCTCTGGGGTCACACTCCTCCTCACGCTTATCAATTTCATTGGGGTGAAGAGCTCCACCAGGGTGAGTAATGGATTGGCCATTGCTAAGGTGCTTCCGCTGTTCATTTTTGTGATCGTAGGTTTCTTCTTCATCGACACCAGCCTCATTCAGACATCTCAGTCCTACCCATCCTCTGGTGAATTTGCCACGTCCGTACTGGTACTCATTTTTGCTTTCACCGGCTTTGAATCGGTACTGGTCAATACCGGGGAAATCCAAAACCCTGCTAAGAACATTCCCTTTGCGCTGATTCTCTCCATCCTGTGCGTAGCGGTCTTCTATGATCTCATTCAGGTGGTGAGTATGGGCACACTGCCCGGGCTGGCTACTTCCAATACCCCCATCGCTGACGCAGCTCAGTTGTTTATGGGGTCTGGCGGTGGCTGGTTAATCACCGTTGGGGCAGTGATTTCTATCAGTGGCACGCTCAACAGTGTGATGCTGGTGGGCTCCAGGGTACCCTATGCACTCAGTGAAGAGAATCAGTTTCCGGGTATCTTCGGACGTCTGCACCGGAAATATCAAACACCAACGCTCTCTTTGTTGTGGTTTTCTGGTGTTGCCCTCCTGGGTTCCTTGTCGGGTTCTTTTCTGTACGCCCTTTCCATCAGTGTGATCAGTAAAATCCTCATTTTTCTTACGGTATGTGGAGCACTGATCAAGCTTCGTCGCAACAAACGCCAGCCTACCAGCTATTTCAAACTTCCATGGGGTCATCTTTTTGCAGTAGGCGGTATATTCGCCTCCTTATGGTTGCTCTTTAGCTCAAAAACAGCGGAGTTGGTCGATGTACTTATCACCACCGCCGTTGGGCTGATGCTATTTGCTTTGTACAAGCTATTTATCCGGAGATCGGAGGAAAAAGATTAATTACCATGACTGACAATAGAAAAATAAAGATCAGGCCTTATGTCATTTACTTGTTTGTGGGCATGTTCGTGATGTTTGCCCTCAACAAAGTGTTGCTCAGGCCATATGTCCTCCAAAACGATCTCCCCAATGCACTTCAGGTCATAGTGCTGTCCTTCCCCAATTTTGCTGAAGCGATCATGGGCACCATGGTACTCACAGGTATACTTTTCAGAGTCAAGCACATCACCCTACATAAAGTAACTTTCCTCAGACCTGGCCATGTATTTCTGACAGCAGCTGTCCTGGCGGCGATCTACGTCATCTCGGGCGAATTGAGGGTGCATGGGCTTGGCAATAACAACACTTATGATCCCAATGACCTGATCGCCTCTGTCATAGGACTAAATCTGGCCTATTTCACCGTACGGAAGTTTGGTTTTGCAACCATACAGGAATCTTCGGAAAACTAGTCGCAACAAAAAAGGGGCGAACATGGTCCGCCCCTTCATTAACTGCCAATATGCACCGGCCAACCGATGACCGATGAATGATGGCGTGAGTCTATTTCAAAGCCCATATTTTCTCATAACCCTTATTGGCTTCATCTGCCTTCAAACCTTCCATAGCTTCCGTAAACAATGCAATGACCCTGTCTACATTCATGATTTGATTGAGCTGATCGGTGATGTCGGCAGCATTCTTTGCGGTCTCACTGACCCCTTGTCCAGGACCTGCTATAAGGCCATTGGCATAGGTAGTAGGGCCTACTTTCCATCCATTGGTAGGTCCGTTGATCCTGAAGGACATCCGTGGGCTCAGAGAGCCATCCTCCCAGGACATGGCACAGTCTACTGTCACTGAGATGATCCCGTCCACGCCAAGCTCTTCCAGAAGTTTGATTTCCGGCTTATCTGAGGGAAAGGTACTTGTTCGGCTGGCCCATGTTTCACTAAACGTGGTTGGCAAAAGCAGCTTACAACCCTTATATGGCTTCACTACTATTTCCTCCGATACGGTATCCATCGTAGCAAACAAATTCTGGTATTGACTGGCTTTCATGGTGGTTTCTATTGGCACCAGCTGCACATTCATTTGCTCAAGTAAGGCCGTTTCAAACTTCTTGTAAAACTCATTCACAAGTTGATCCCAATAAGCCTCTGGCACCTCCGGGAAAGTTTTGGTGGTGGTGGTAGTGGTAGTAGTGGTCACATTGCCAGAGGTGGAAGTGGAGGTATTTACCTGCTGCTGCTTGAGTTGCGTGGCCCGAACTACGAAGGAAGCCATGGCCAGTTTCTTTGGTTCAGAGAGTGGCGGCCCCCAGAAGGCATTTGGCTTATTGGCATTGACTTCAAAACCATCCTTGGTTTTGGCCTTATAGCCAGCGTTGAACTCATCAGTACCGATACCCAGAAAGGTTTTTTGATCCCCCACCAAATTAATGGGTGACCAGTCCATGGCTCCGGATATCACCTGAGCAGCACCCAAAGCAGGCAGGTTCACTACTTTTTCCTTTGTGCGCTGCACCAGCAGGTAATTGCTTCCCTGCTCAAACTTGTAAGCTGTGGTGGCTGTATGCCTGAAGGCTTCTTTCGGAATGATGATTTTGGTGGTGCTTTTGAAAAAACCAATTTCGTTAAAGCCCCTGATACCCATCACTTTTCCCAACACGGCTACATAAAAATCCGCGGTGCCACCCTCGGGATGGTTGAGCTCCAGCACCAGGTCCTCATCCATGTTCACATCTACCACTTCGCCTTTGGGTTTCCCATTGACCGAAATGATTTCAATCGGCTCGATAGGATCTGCCTTCAACTCAGCCTGATCCCCGCGCACAGTAGACACGTTGACGGTATGTGCTCCGCTGTTTTGCGACACAATACCTCCATAAAACCCATTGGCCACATGCTCTGTAAGGTTTCCATCAATATTTACCGTACCATCAATCTTACTCATCCCAACGCCTTCTTTTTTCAGAAATAACACACCAGCCATGTCCATACCGGGCTCCCAGAAACCGAAATATTCGGTTTCGATCGTCTCCGTCTCGCTGGGATAGAGGTTTTGCATGTAGATCACCTGCATGGAAAGGGTAGACAAATCATCGGTAGTAGATGTAAGTAGATTTCCCGCCAGCTTGCCGAGGGATTTCATAACATTGAAATTTTTGGCTTTTGCTTTCAGCTTGCCGCCGAAACCCCCGGATTCTTCTTCCGTGGCTTCCTCTTTTGGATCATCGTTTGCGTCGTCCTTCTTTCCAAAAGGTAATTTTTGTGCTTCCGCATTGAATGCAAGAAGACCACCCAGGGTCAAGTAGATGGCGAATAGTTTGATTCGGTTCATGTGCGTGATGTTTTTTGGATAAAGTTATGCTTGCCTATGAGCCGAAAACATACCCTGCTCTCGGTATATTGTAGTACGTGGATACCGAAACCGCTTAAGCCAATTGAGTGCCTCTCATCCTCCTTTCGAGCTGAAATTCGGCGTACCAACCTTCTGAAAAATTGCACCCAGTAAAGCCCTGGTAGCTGCATGGTAGTTTAGAGTTAATTTGGCCAAGTGTTGCTGCTCCTGTGGTGTAAGGCTCTTTACTTGTTTGAGAACAACAGGTACCTGATCGGGACAGGAGTCTGGGAATAATATCCTTTATAGCATCCAACAACTGAAGTAATTAAATATCCTGATCTATCTGCAACTGTACAAGAAAAGATGCTCCTTATAAGAGCATCCTTTCATAGCAAGTGCAAGTCTACCTGTACTCGGCAAGCATTCCTTGAATTCTCTGCATCCACGCCTGATCAACAGACTCATATTTACCATCACTGAGTGTTCCATTCAAATTGGTAAAATGATAATAGCCATGATTGGTTGTATTTCTATTGTGGGAATTGATGAAATCAATATTATCCTGAGCATAGTCCAACCAGGCAGAATTGCCATCGGCCTCATAAAGCTTGATCATCGCCTGAGACCCCCAACCGCACCAAGCTGGATTTACTCTAGGGTCTGAAGTATTGAATTCGTAAACGTTGGAAGTATAGTCCCAAAGAACTGTATTTAGCGCAATACCGAGGTTTTGAGCTTTAGTGAGATAACTGTTATTACCAGTTACGTCATAGTAGGCCAGGTATGCTTCTATCATGATGGCATTGTCATAGGTAAACTTCTCATACCGCTTTGTTCCGCCCGGTTCGATTTGCCAGATAAATAGTCCATCACTGCTATCATACATTTCACTTTCTAACCACGCCTTAATTGAATTGGCCCAGGAGAGATAATACGATTGTCCGGTAAGATCATAGAGCCTGATAAACAAATGCATGGCTAGACCATTGGTTTGAGTTGGCTTGACGTTTGGCGCCACATTCTTTGTGCCATCATTCCACCAGAACCCACCGTTAAAGGTATAATCCCAGACACCAGCATTCATAAGCCAGTTAGCTACCGCAATGGCCGAATTCAAGTACTGGGTTTGTTGAGTACCTGATGTAACATTGTAGCAATCAAGGTATGTAATTCCGGTTACTGAATTGTCATCTACATACTTGTCGCCTCCTGCACCTGTACCATCCAGGTTAACTGAGGAAAAATACCCTCCAAGTCCACTGGATGCATAGTCCCACATATTTCCCATAAATGTATAAGTATCATTCATATACGGAAGGTATTGTGTATCACCTTGCCTTACCATTTCCGCATCCGCATAGATGTGGCTGACATTGTACCATTCCCAACAGTTGTTATAATTGGTCGTAAGATTAGCATGATAACTATCATAGGAAGTCAATGTATTTCCATAAATAAAATTATGGGTTTCTTGAGCCTTTGTCCAATATGCAGAATTTGCAGTGGATGAGGGAACTACCCCTGGCTCCATGGGTGGAGAGATCTTGGTTACATCCACCTCTTGATGGCATGAGAAAAGAATCATCAAAATTACTAAGGACAGACTTTTTGGGTTTTCTTTTTTCATTGTGTTATTGATTTATGTTTATTAAAAATTTTCAGAGAGTATTCCGGCCCCCTAGGGGCCGGAATTGGATTCCCACATGACATGGAAAGTCCGCCTTAGTGTCCTAATAGCCCTATTTGATAAATGCCTTTACCACTAAAACGGGGGTTTGAGATAAATTCTCAATAACATATTGATTCGCGGCGGCAGGAATAACGAATGTTTCAGCATACTTGAATATCATGGAATTGTTTTTGGTCGTAACCCGTATTTGACCTCCTTCTACTAGGCTCAACACATGCGCTTTACCTTCTGTATTTATTGTCACCTCTGAGTTGACCACATATCTGTGCACATCATATAAATGCTTTTCGTGGGTGGGCAAATGATACAATTCCCAGTTTTCTGTCTGATCAAGTAGGTAGGGTTTCGAGATGAGTTCGTCCTTTACACTTGCTCCGGATCGTTCGAAATCGAGATTATCCATGCCTCTTTCGATATTCAAGGGCCTTGGATTACCATCCAGATCCAGCCTCAACCAGTCATACATCTTAAAAGTATAGATGTACGGTGTGGAGCTAATCTCTAGTACCAGATTATCCGTTCCTGACCCGTGAATAGTGCCAGGAGGAATGAGATACAGGCCATGCTTTTGTGCATCGAAAACCTGAACGTACTCTTCAATCTTAATTGTTTCTTTATTTTTCTGACTATTCTCCAGAGCCTCCTGAAATGCTGCAGGGGTTACTCCTTCTTGAAATCCAAGATAAACTTTCGCATCATTTTGACAATCAAGTATATAGTAGGTTTCTTCCTGTGTGATATTCTCACCAAAGTTCTTTTTCATGTAATCCAGCTGAGGATGGCACTGGATAGAGAGGTTACCACCATCAAACGTGTCTAGAAAATCAAAACGAATTGGGAACTCAAAACCATACTCCTCATAGTCGGTTCCGAGTATCTTTTGGCCGGCCATGAACATAAGAAAATCAAAAGAATACTCAAGCATCAATCCTGAGCTCTCGATAATGACCCCATTTTCAGGAACAATCAATTCAAAAGACCATGCATAATTGACCACATCCTGTTCAAGGCCTTCGATTTTGTCTTTGATCCAGGTTCCGCCCCAGGCACCTGGCTCAAACCACGGGCGTACACGAATAGGCTCTTCTACAATTTTAGCCAAGGTTTTCCTCCATTCATTCCCTTTAATCCATGTTATATTCTGCGAACGCTGCCCATCCACCAAAAGATCAATCTCATTTTTCACTCGCTCCTTATGCTTATTGAGTACAACCCAATCAACGAAATAGAACCGTTTGTACATGACCTTCGGGTCTGCAGGCTTAGAGCTGCCCAAATTGAGAACCGATCCCGCCCTTGATCGAAATTGAATTTCGCTTTTACTTATTTCAAAGTAGACATTCACCCCGTCAACTGGGATCAGAGAAGCACCCACTCCATAAAAAATTATCGGTTCGACGGTGTTTTCGGAAGCCAACGTTTTTAGCTGATCTGAATTGAAAAAATCAATAAGCTCTAGACATGTTAGCTTTCCGAAAACCGGATCATCACCTCCTAAAAACGGCCCAACCTTATCGTTGATCTCCTCCTCTGGAAACATAGCATCCTTTACATTCACCCATTTCGGGCGAATATCAATTTTCTCAAACGCGCTATCCAACTGCTGCTTGAGGTCTTCAAACAAGACTCCCACATAGCCATCGATCTTTACATGAGAACTATTAGCCAACTCCCTGGCCAGTGACTCATAACCTTCAAATATTAACCCTGCACCTATATTATGAGTCGGGTAGATATCATATCCGTTTGATCTATTCTCTTTCTTTACGGGTAATTCGTACTGTTGTGTATTTCTAATTTCCTCTTGCTGTGTTACAGACATTTGCTCTTGCTTTATTCTAATACTTTATTCACCTCTATAAATTGCAGCCCTGCCAAATACTTCGATCATACACGCCTGATGCAAAAGCCAGAAGTACCTTCCCTGGCTGTTGCCGGACCAGTCTTCATAAAAGTGGCCCTCCTGAGTGCGCGCATTTTCCCATGCATGATCTGCGTTTTTGATAAAAACCTCAATGTATTCTTTCGATTTGTCGTCATACGTTGACAACTTGATAAATGAGGTCATCAGCTCAGTATTAAACCATGGATCATTCGCCGGAAAGAAAAGTTGATCGTCACGCACAGATGTAAACTTTGAAAAAGATGATCTGGCCGTGGCAATGGACTCATCTAAATAGGATTGCTCTCCGGTGATCTCATAGAGGTTCACCCCTGACATGATCATCATGGCGGCATTGTAAGTCCACTTTACAGGGTTGATTTGATTGGTACCTATGTTTATATCGTTCCAATACAAATCATCAGAAGTATCCCGTAAAGTGTTGTAATTCCACTTATAAGTCCTTTTCGCAAAGTCAAGATATCTTTCTTCCTGAGTCTCTTTATACAGCTCACTGGTGACAAAAGCTGCATATGCGGTAGTATTGGCTGCTTTTATGCAATTGGGGCCGGAGGTACAATCTCCGGCTACTGCTTCCAGCCAGTAGAGGCCACCGCCCATTCGTGAATCTTCACCGGACATGATAAATTCCGTAATTGCAATGGCCCGATCCAGAAACTGCTGATCTCCGAGCAACCTGTAAGCGTCTATCAACTCCATCGCCACAATACAATTGTCATCATAATAGTGGTCAGATTTGACCTCAATTATGGGATATGCCTGATACCCGGGAAGCTCTTCCCTGGCTTCATAAAAAAACTCCAAACCATCAAATTCCTTGTCATGGATGGATTGGTCATAACCCAGCTCATAGAGCACATTACCGGCAGTGAGCATTCCTACATAAGGCCAGAGATAGCAGTACTTGTTATCTCCACCTTGAGTAGGATTATTCTCCCGATATAAGTCACCAGCTTTATAATTGTTTTGGATGAAATCATAAACAGACTTTGCCTTCTCCTTATAAGATATCTCAACACTTGTAGTGTCTTTGTCCGTAGGGTCAACAAGCTGATCATCCACGGGTTCTTTGCAGGCGATTAAGCTGATAATTGATATAATTAGAATATTCACAACTGTATATTTCATGTGTATTTAATAGTACTAATTCAATTCAAACTCATGGTAATAGTGATCCGCTTTGGGATCAAATATTACCCTTACGGTAAATGGTGCTCCATTGTACTCATCAGCAAACTTCCAGGCTCCTTGCCAGTAACCTGCATCAGCTCCAAGAAAATAAACATTGTAGTAGCTGACTGGCTCTTCTCCTGTTGGCCTGACATTATAAGCACTCTGACCCTCTACCAGCGATGCATTCATAGCTTCGTTGTGAAAGCTGCCAAGGTAAGTTTGCGTCCCATCTATCATAAATTTGAAGCGATATCGCTCTTCCTCCCAACCTAACCAGTCTGGGGCTTCCGGATCGCCGGGATTTAGAAAATCAAAAAATCCATTGGTTGATTCAAAGGTGTGATTACCGACATAAGATAATTCCGCCTTGGTGACCTGACTCGCAAATATGTAGAGCTCCAAATCCGATATTTTCTCATAGGAAATGGTGGCAGCAGACAAATTCATCCTTATCCTGTAAACTCCCTCTTCTCCGGTAAATGAAGTAGCCTGATCCCCACTTCTGATTTTACCTTCACTGTTCAGGTAATAGTTGTTTACCGTAGAGTCCGGATTATTCGAATCAACAATATAGAATTCACCCGGTGTTAGTTTAGAAATTGATTCGAAAACACCAGGGTTGAAGTTATCTGTAGGTAGTTCGTTGACAATCTCTTTGAAGGCAACCGCATCTGACAACTCCTCGCCTTCTGTCGCTGATCCATGGATGTACATGTATTTCGGGAAAATCGCCAAACCTTCAGGCCTTGTCAGCGAAAGCTCAAGACTTTGATCAAAGACCTTTGACTGATATCCACTGGAGGCTTTTACAGTCCATTTCACCTTACCCGTTGTTAACTGTTCAATACCTGCCTTGGCAGCTATTATATTCAGAAACACTTGGCTCAAAGTAAGCGTAGTTCCTCCTCCTTTGTTGTCAGATGAAATGGAATAAATTGGTTCTTCGAATGAGCCGCTTTCCACATCAAATAAAACTGTGTAGAGTATCAATCCCCCATCAGCGGCCTGTGCCGGAGTCCAGTTAAAAGTCACGCTTTCTCCATTTTCAGGATCTATTTGAATTCTTGTGTCATTCACAGGACCTTCCAATGAACCCACCTGCGCTATTTCACTATTAAGTTCAAATTCCTCCTTATTACAGGAGAAAAACATCAAGGCAAAAACCATTGCCAAAACCGAATATTTTCTAATCTTTTTCATTACCAATTTGGGTTTTGTGATAATTTGTCATTGATATCTCTTTCACTTTGCGGAATAGGCCAGAGATAGTGCTTGTCAGTATCAAAAGTTCTTAAATCCACTCTTTCATAACCATCATCCTGTGGTGACACATTGGTTTGTATACCATGTGCCCAGCCGTCAAGTACTTCATCTGCGATTTGCCACCTCCTGATATCAAAAAATCTGTGCCCTGCTTCAAAAGCCAGTTCTAACCTTCTTTCATTGCGTACTATAGTTCGCAATGCTTCCTGGTCATTCCCAGGGTAATTCAATGCTGCAGCACCAGATAAACCAGCCCTTTCACGAATCTGCCGAACGGTATTATTCCAATCAGCAGAAGTAAAAGTTCCTGATTCAATCTTTGCTTCAGCGTAGTTGAGCAAGACTTCTGCATACCTGATCACTATGAGATTCAAACCAGAATTTGATACATTTCTTGCTTGCTGGTCATAAAATTTAGACACATAATATCCGGTAGGTGTGGAATTGGACGAGAAGTTCAACCCATTTGGTTCGGCACCAGGTGAAGTATCGATAGTCACTTCATTTCCACTAAAATCAGTCAAGCTATATTCATCATGAATAATTGTCGCTGAAAGCCGGGGATCTCTATTTTGGTAAGGGTTTGATTCATCGTACCCTGATAATGGATCATCTATAGCAAGGCCATTGGCCATTGGGTAGCTATCAACCAGCTCCTGCAAAGGAGAAAAGTTGGCATAACCACCCAAACTTGGAGGAATCAAGAAGTACTGAATGCCATGCTCCCGATCCACCGGCACATACTGCAAACTCAGTATCACTTCTTCATTATTTTCATTGGCCATGTTAAACAGCCCACCATAGTCAGGAAACAGAGCGTATTCATCAATCAATTGTCCTGCCAAAGCAGCGGCTTCAGAATGCTGACCATTATACAGGTGTACCCTGGATTTGAAAGCAATAGCTGCTCCTGAAGTAATTCTTCCTTGCTGATCTCCCGCAACATCTGAAGGTAAGTCCGAAATGGCCAGATCAAGTTCATCATAGATAAAACCAAGAATCTCAGCTTCATCAGTACGTGTGACCTCCAGCGACTCCTCAATGCTGATTTCATCGGTAATGAAAGGTACGTCTCCAAACAGTTCGATCAAATAGAAGTAATGCCAAGCCCTGATGAACCTCGCTTCTGCGATGTAGGCAGCTCTTTTCTCTTCACTTATCTCGACAACATTATTAATGTTATTTAAGAAAATATTGGATCGGCGAATACTGGCGTAACGACCAGACCACATGCCACGCACCACTCCATTTGAGGCGTCATAGTTTCCATTGGCAATGTTTCGATAGCCTTCCTGTGCCCTGGTATAAGCATCATCACTGAGTGCACTCAATAGTAAATAAGAGTCTGCACTCATTAAGTCAGCATACATGGAGTTCAGAAAGATTCTTGCATCCTCCTCGGTCTGCCAATAATTAAGTTCACTTTGTGCATCCTTAGGCACCAGATCCAAATCGGCACAGCTACTGATCACAGCTATCACCACTAAATATGTTATAATTCGTTTCATTGATCTGTTTGTTTAAAAATTAATATCTAACCCTGCTGAGATGACTCGGCTTACCGGATACACTCGACCACTATAAGGTGCTCCTGCTCCGCTAAGGCTGCCATTGACCTCTGGATCTAGGCCAATATCAAATGGACTGAATGTCAATAAGTTGAACCCTGACACATAAAATCTGGCATTCGACATTCCAATTTTACCGGTCCACGTTTCCGGTAGCGTATATCCAATCTGTACATTTTTGATGCGTAGATACTTAGCATCAAAAATCCAAAAATCTGACCGGGCTGCATTGTTGACTGATTCAGAACCAATGGTTAATCTTGGATAAGAAGCATCCGTATTCACAGGTGTCCACCTATCCAGATGTTGCTTAAAAACAGGACCTTCGTTGCTATTGTGAAAAGCCTCTACAATTTCACCCCTTACCCACTGAGATCTCTTACCTAACCCCTGTAGAAACAGGCTGAAATCAAGTCCATTCCACTCAGCTCTATATGTGAAACCAAAATTGTATCGCGGAAATGGGTTACCCACAATGAACCGGTCATCTTCATAGTTGATTTCATCATCACCATTTCTGTCTACATACTTAATATCTCCAGGCTTCACACTTGTGGCAAAGATGGGTGTAGCACTTGCATCGATCTCCTCTGTGGAGTTAAAAAAGCCATCAGACATTAGGGCATAGTAAGAATACATCGGATACCCTTCTCTGAGGATGGTCTGAACATCACCACCAGAAATAAACTCTCTTCCTTTTAGGTCAACGACTTCATTCAGGTTATCAGATACGTTCACATTAAATGAGTGATTGAATGAGCCACTTCTGAAACGGTAATCAAGAGCAACTTCCCATCCACGATTTCTTACTGAACCTGCATTTTGAAAGGGTTGCCCCAATCCATAAATATCTGGTACAGGCAGTTGCAATAGGATATCTTCTGTAAGGTTGTCAAACACATCCACGGACAAATTCAACTGATCTTTCATAAAGGAAAGATCCAATCCAATATTTTTCATGGTAGATGTCTCCCAGGTTCTGGAAGCATTGGATACGGAATAAAAAGATCCGGGTACCCCCACATTTCCAAAAGCATAAATATTTGGAGAAGCACTTACTAGACTTTGGTAGCCATAAAGGTCGTTGATGTCCTGGTTACCCAACTTGCCCCATGAGGCACGTATCTTGGCAAATGATATAACTGACGTGAGTGGTTGGAAGAAAGCCTCATTGCTAGCCACCCAACCTAAGGAAAAGGAAGGAAACGTACCCCACCTATTCTCATCAGAGAACCTGGACGCCCCATCATATCTCAGATTGGCTTCAAACAAGTACTTGTCTGAAATGGTATACCCTACCCGCCCAAAGAATGAATTAATAGCCCAGTCATTTGCCGATCCGTATGTTTCGCTCTGAAGAATCTCCGATGTATTTCCGATGACTCCAAATTCATTCCCAGGTACATCTAAGCCCGTCACTCCAAAAAATTGCGTCTTGAAACTTTCAGATGAAGCACCAATCAAAACCTCAAACTCGTGATTATCAAATAACTCCAGTTGATAATTGGCAGTAACATACGGATTCAAATAGAGTGATCTACTGTACTGATCCGTTACGGAGTTTTGATTATCACCACCTCCAGGGTAAGCGTACGTTATCGCCTTTCGGAACTGGTGGGTTTGGTTGCTCGTAATATTACCACCTAATACACCTCGCAATGTCAACCCATCTATTGGTTTATATTCCAGGCTAACATTTCCCAATGCTTCATCATTTTGACTAGTCCTGGAACCACCTTGTTCCAGTCTGGCTAAACTGTTACCATTACTACCACTTACCAGGGTATAATCTCCATTCTCGTCTACTATGTCATAAATAGTTGGTATTCGAACTGTCGGCTCTATCAACCACTCGGTCCACCATGCATGATCCTTAATGTCGTTTCTGGCAAAAGACATGCGACCTGACACCTTCAACTTATCACTGATCTCCTTTGATAGGTTAATTCGAAAGTTGTATCTCTTATAGCCATAATCTGGACCCTTGAACAAACTATTCTGGTCCAGGTAACCCAAAGACATAAAATAGTTAAGGCCATTATCAGCTCCACTCATGGATAAATTATGGCTGCTTTGCGCTGCCTGGTCTTTAAAAATCTCTCTGTAATGAAATGTGTTCGGGCCATTTTCCTTAAATCCTAAAATCTGCTCAGGTGTGAAAGCTGGTGATAGCCCAGAGTTGACCAAAGCTTCATTCCGGAGCGTGGCGTACTCCCATGAATCAGCAGCCTTAGGAAAATTAGTCGGCTGCTGGATCCCCATCATTGTGCTGTAAGTGAACTTAGGTTTCCCCGGTTCTCCTGATTTTGTGGTAACTAAAATCACTCCATTAGCAGCCCTTGACCCATAGATTGCTGCTGAAGCTGCATCTTTTAGTACACTTACACTTTCAATATTATTCGGGTTAACATTATTTAGCGAACTGATTACTCCGTCTACCACTATCAGTGGTGTGTTTCCATTGATCGTACTCAACCCTCTGATATTGATTTGAGGTACTGAGCCCGGCTCTGAAGTTCCTTGCTGTATGATCAGCCCGGGAGCTTCACCCTGCAAGGCCTGGTAAGAATTAGTTACAGATTTCCCTTTAAATGCCTGCTCATCAACCTGACTTATGGAGCCAGTTAAGTTTACTTTTTTCTTGGTTCCATAGCCAACAACTACAACTTCTTCAAGTGAAGCGTAATCAACTTCCAGCATGACTTCTATCTGTGTTTGAGCGCTGGACAGTGTAACCTCTCGCGATTGAAAACCAACAAACGACGCCACGATTGTCTTGGTGTTTTCACCGGCTAGTAAAAGTTGGAAATTACCGTCTATATCGGTGATTGTACCATTAGACGTGCCTTTCTCAACTACAGAGGCCCCAATTAATGGCCCATCTTCACTTGTGACTGTACCTTTGATCACCCGCTCTTGAGCAAACAATCCAGTGCTCAACAAAGCCAAAAGGCATAGTGATAAAAATTTTGTATAATTCTTCATCATCTGTATTTGAGTTTATTGTTTTAGGACTTTTTGTGAAATATTGACCTTATCATTAGAGATCTCAATCAAGTACATCCCTTTTGGAAGGTGTGATATATTTAGGGATGTTTGTTGTGTATCTTGACTGAGATATACCCTACCGTCCATTCCGATGATACTGTATGTAAAGGCTCCTTCCAGTCCTTCTATTTTCACAAAATTATTTACCGGATTGGGATAGACCTGAAGACCTACTTGAGAATCAGTAGATAAGGTTACCTGCTCTTCCAACACCCCCACAGTGGTACTTTCCGTTGCTGAACCTCCATAGCTATCAGATACCGTAAGTACTACGTCAAATGTCCCAACTTGCTCAAAACTATGAGTGACCTGCACACCTTCTCCCGTATTTCCATCGCCAAAATCCCAGTCATATGAAAGTTCGTGTCCTTCAGGATCAACAGTAGTTGAAGCGTCAAAATCAACTGTGAGTACCAAAAATCCAGACGTGGCTGAAGAGGTAAAAGCGGCTATTGGATTCTGGTTAACAGAAACAGAAACAGACAAACTAGCCGTACTACTGGCCTCTCCATCTGAAACCATCAATACTACCTCATACTCACCTTCGGTATCATAAGCATGACTAACTGACTCACCAGATTCACTATTGCCGTCACCAAAATCCCAAGTGTAAGTCAGAGGATCTCCATCTCTGTCAGAAGAACCTGACGCATCAAAAGTAAATGTCTGACCAATAACCCCATCCTCAATATCAACAGTCGCACTGGCCTGAGGAGCCTGGTTTTCGGTATCGGTCGATTGTGTAACATAATAACCATTCTGAACCCAGGTTACGTTGCTCAAAGTACCGGTGTATACCTGTGCTACGTCAGTTGTTGTATTTCCAGCCCCCTCATTGAAAGCCCATGCAGCGATTAAATCATCAGATGCTTCTTCGATAATCGTATCCTTAAGCAGCAAGACTTCACCCGACTTAATTGCGGTATTCCATAACCTTACATTGTCAATTTTTCCAGTAAACCCACGATCTCTGTATTCAGAACCTTCACCAACTGTAAAAGCAGTTGTAGAGACTCCTACTGCATTGGTGTTATATGCTTTGGCCATTTCAGAACCATTAATGTATAGTCTCAGCGTATCCTCGGCATAAGTACCCACCACATGAGACCACTTTCCAGAATCCAGGGCATTGTCTCCTGAGTTGATCAGATTCCAGTTTCCACTCCCTCCAAAATAAAAGTCAACACCGTATGTACCGGCCATTCTTAAAGTGATACCATTTGGCCCATCTGTTCCATTTTCACCTGAAACGATATATCCGTTGTTATTTTCAAATGGGCACACCATCGCTTCAATAGTGAAAGGAGCAGCAGGAGATAAAGATGCATTCACACCAAAGTCCACCAAACTTGGCGTCTGGCTTTTATCAAAAACTAATGAAAAGTCCTCCTTTAAAGATACTCGGGTAACTGAGTTGCCTAAAGTTGCTGCATAGGCACCACCAGCACTTGAAGCTGTGCTTCCAGATACTTCATTAAACAACCACGCAGCGATTAAACCCGTCTCTGTACCGGCTGGTTCTTCAAACAAACTTTCTTTGATGGCCGTCTCTGAGCGAGCTTCAGACCATATCTGCACATTGTCAATAATACCTGTAAATCGTCTTTCCTTCCATGTAGCACCCTCTCCTATAATCAGATTCTGGGTTGAGGTAATCATTGGCTCAGCTGGTTGATTGGATGTGACCGAATCTCCATTCATCAAAAGTACCAGGTCGGTACCATCATAGGTAGCCGCCACGTGTGTCCATGTTTTCAAAGGAACTGTAACTTCTCCACTGTTAATGGTATGCCATCCAGGAATACCGTGAACAAACTCTACAGCGTCATTTGTTGACATCCGAAACGAAAATCCTTTTTGATCATCCTCAGTAGCCATAATGTAGCCATTAGTATTGGCAGCTTCCAGATAAATCCATGCCTGATAGGTGTAACTTCCTTCAGTGAGATAATCGTCATTATAACCTGCATCAACATAACTATCAGTGTTGCTTGCATTCAATTTGACTGCTCCATTCTGGCCTAAAGCCGAAATAGCTATGGTGCAAAAGAGTAAAAGTAAGTAGGTATGTCTCATATAGGTTTTAGTTTAATTGATGCTAATTATTCTCCATTTTAGTTATTAAGTCCAAATGTTCAGACATATCAAATGTAATAAATATTTTTTACAAATCAATATCCTGAATTGCGATTATTGCAATACGTAGCCCCATAGAGATCTCCGTATTGCCTTATTCTAATTCCCATCATAAAGCTCCTTCTGAGGACTACTTCCCATCTCAATGATAATATGAGCTCCATTTTTCAATCGTTCATAAGGAATTTGGCTTTCCGTAAATAGTGATCCGTCAATGTTAATGGACTGGATGTACATATTGTCCTTGCTGTTATTACTTGCTTCTATAGTTAGTTCGTTGGAAGCACCTGTCTGAATTTCGATTTTGTCAAAAATTGGGCTTCCAAACTGGAATGTTGGTTCTGTCTCAATCAAACCTTTCACATCAAACAGTCCCATGGCAGCCATGACATACCAGGCACCTAACTGACCCTGATCTTCATCCTGACCATAGCCATAACCATGCACAGGCCCTGTTCCATAAAACTCATCACAGATCCGTCGGACCCATTTTTGCGTCAACCACGGATGATCAGTGTAATTAAACAACCACGGGATATGTAGATTCGGTTGGTTACCCTGATTGTAGAGGTACGTCAGGCCTGCAAAAGCATCTATTTCTTCTCCTCCGAACTTTGTCTTTTCTGAAACGGTAAAGATGGAATCCAGCCGATCTACGAATTTCCTTTCACCCATTCTGGAAATGAGTGCTTCGGGATCATGCGGCACATAGAAGGTATACTGCCAGGCGTTTCCTTCCTGGAAACCTATCCATGGCGCGAAGGTGTCAAAATCCTCAATGAACTCACCGGAAGGCATGATAGGCCGCACAAAATCAATCTCATCATCATAAAAGTTCTTCCATTTATCTGCCAGAGCCATTAACTCTTCATATTCGTCATCCTTACCGAGTGCTTTAGCAAACTGCGCAACTGAATATGCACTGTAAGCATACTCCAGTGAATGCGAAACGGAAAAACCTGAACCTTCTGAGGTGGTATTCCAGCCAGGTACATAAGCGACGTACCCATTTTTAACAAAACCTTCCAAATCGGTCTTACCAGCACCCTCTATTCGGTTCTGATAGGCCACTTCGTTTTTGTACGCCGCCTCGAAAGCCAGTTCCACATCATAGTCCCGAATACCACACTGATAGGCCGATGCGATAATCAGACTTACGAAGTTGGTACCAACCCCTGAGACAAATTTCGAATTGGCGATACCATCACCCAACCAGCCTGAGTTTTTATAAACAGCGAGGTGCGTTTGCACAAAGTCATTGTAGTATTCTGGCCATGCCAAAGCCCATAGCTGTGTCAGGTTCCAGTATGCACCCCAGACCGCATCTGTATTATAAAAGTTAAACGCTGGCTCACCAGACTCTTTCAATGGGATACTCCCAATAGATCCATCATTCTGTGGAAAGCTACCATCTACATCACTTGCAAGTCCTCGACCTAATAGAGCATGGTACAAACCAGTGTAAAATTTGGTTTTATCCTCTTCGTTCGAACCAGAAACCTTTATTTTATTCAGTTCTTCTGCCCAAACTTCCTGAGCAGCAAGCAGCGCATCCTCAAATGTCAGATCCGCTGCTTCTGCATCTAAATTTTCCCTGGCATTTTCAATGGATGTGAATGAAAAACCTGCTTTAATTCCAATGGACTCATCTTCCTCTGTAGCATACTTAAAGTATATGCCTGCTCCTTTTCCTGAAATACTCGCTTCACCTTCATAAGCCTCTTCGTTTCTAAATGTACCAATAGCGTCAGGGTTTCGATCCAGAACCCCTGAAAAATACATTCTGACTTCACCTCCAGCCTGATATTTCTTCACATACTCAGGGTAAGTAATCACCCAGCCTTCTACTTGTCCATCTCCTACATAGCGCACCATCGCATCCTTCACCTTACCACTTTCTCCTAGCTGGTTACCAATATCCAGAAGAATATATGAATCCCTGGATTGAGGAAAGGTATATTTTTGATAACCTACCCTTTTGGTGGCGGTAAGCTCTGCTGTTACACCATAGTCTTTGAGCAACACCCTGTAGTAACCAGGTGAAGCCTCTTCATCCTTCTTATCAAACCTGGAACGATATCCACCATCAGGATCATCCAAAGTACCTGGGATGGTCCTTAGATCACCGGTCATGGCGGTAAACAATAGTCCTCCCACCTGAAACTCATGAAGGTTCGCAAATCCTTCAATACTCTCATGACGTGAATCATACCCTACAGCTTCCCATCCTTGTTCATTACCATAGCTACCATCAGTAGATGGGCCTAGCTTGGCCATCCCAAAAGGAACGGCTGCTGGCGTATAAAAAAACCATCGACTGTGAGCTGTCCCAATATTTGGATCTACATAATCCAGAACGGACGCTTTAGCTTCTTGAGTAGGAGCTGATTGCGGAACATTGCAAGAGAAAGCCACAACAACCAGAAATAAGTATAAAATATTTTTCATGAGTACTAGTGTTTTTTTAAAATAAATGAAGAACCAAAAACGTATAGCGCACAGATCAGAAGCACTACAAAGCTTAAAGAAGCCCCCAACATTTTATTGACGAGCCCCATGACCGGAGGTATTACAGCTCCACCAACCACAGCCATTATCATTAAGGCTGATATTTCATTTGACCGCTCTGGAAGCTTGTTGATCGTTAGTGAAAATACGAGTGGAAAGAGATTGCCAGAAACCAGACCAATCAATGCAATTGACACAATAGCCAGACTGGATGATGGCGAAACCATTAATAAAATGATGAATAAGCACGAAAGCAAAGCTGACCAAACTAGGAATGAGAAGTTCTTTACTTTAGCCAGTAAAATTGCCCCGAAGAACCTACTGACCATCAGCGCAAAAAAGTAAACACTTATACCGAGAGATGCCTTCTCAAGGGTCAAACCAAACTTTTGAACCAGTAGGTTTTGAATGTTGGTGTTCATACCCACATCCAGACCTACGATTAGAAAGATGGACACCACCATTGACAGGACCAATGGGTTCCGAAGGAGCTTGAGACTTGAACTGAAAGAAGCTTTTTGTGTGGTTTGGGCCTCTTCAATATTCACCATTATCAACCATGTGCCAGAGATAATGGAGACTGCACCATAAACAAGGAAAACATGCTTCCAGTCACCAAACCTCGTCACCATTATGGTCACAATGAGAGGCCCAATCAATGAACTGATTGCTTTGATGAATTGTGATAAACTCATAAAGCTGGAGAATTTACTCTCCGGGACAGCATCTTTTAGTAGTGGATTAGAAGCAACTTGAATTACTGTATTTCCAACACCGAGAAATAAAAATGATAGCAAAAGCGTAGGGTAAGAATAATGGATAAATGGCACAAACATTCCCAAGGAGGTTAGGAAAACACCTGTTATCAAGATTCTTTTCTTGCCTAATCGGCTCTGCAATACTCCAACCGGGATCGACAGAACAAAAAACCAAACGAATACCATGGATGGGATCAACTGAGCCATGTCCGGTGTCAGGCTAAAATCTCGCTGAGCATAACCTGTAGAAACACCGACAATGTCTACAAAACCCATAACGATATAGGATAAAAGGACAGGTGCTATTAATTTGATTGATTGACCTCTCATTAGTTCATCAGTTTGAGCGTAGTTGATAACTCGGAATAATAGCCCTTCTCGAAAAGGCTTACCCCTCCGATTAGGGCAGCATTTTCATTGAGTTTCGATACAGTTATTTTAATTTCAGGTAATTGCTCCTGAAGTTTATCCCCAAAATATTCAAAGGCCTTAGAGATGTTCCCACCGAGAATCAACACTTCGGCATTAAATAGAGAAAGGTGAGGTTTCAGGAACTTCCCTAGTTCTGAGCCGAAATCTTGGAACACCTCATATGCAGTTGTGTTTTCTTTAGCCATTTGATATATATCCAGTACAGAATCAACTTTCTTGCCTGTCAGTTGATTAAATGAATTGATCAGACCCCTGGTAGAAAACAGATCGTCGGCCATATGTCCGTCAAAGTATTTATCATACAAGACACCTTGCTCTGGAACGTTAGGCCCATTGACAATAGGCTGTCCATCAATCAAAAAGCAAGAACCGAAACCAGTCCCCAACGTTATAGCGACACATCTCCTAAAAGTGGACGCTTCTCCAAATTTTGCTTCTCCGATTGAAAACGAAGCTGCGTCATTGATAAACCGAATTTTATCGCCTGGTAGATTTAACCGCGAGGAAAGTTCTTCTCTTATGTTTACCTCATACAGTGAGTCAAACTTCTGCACACCCTTGATTAAACAGATTCCATTGTAATAGTCAAACGGCCCTGGTACTGCCAAACCAATACCTTCTACATGAGCTACTCCGCTGATCGACATGGTCCGCTGAATCGCTTCAGTCCATTGAGATAATATTTCTGATTTAGAAGCTCCATTGTCAACCGGAAGTGTAACAATAGTATTTTTCATTAATTGTTTGTTCATATGTTCAAACATTCCAGAGGTTATGTGACTACCTCCTATATCTACTCCTATGCTATACATCATTATCGTCTGATTTCTATTGTGTAGGTAAACATGTCTGACCGATAGTAACCAATATTGTACTCCAATGGTCTATTTCCTGGATCTGACACATATCGCTCTCTAATGAGGATGGGGTCATTTTCCCCTATCTTCAACTTCTTCGCCTTACTTCCCGCTAAACCAGCCTTAATATTCTCTTTCGAAATAGCTGGTATGGAATGATAATCCCGCTCAAGAATATCGTATAGTGGCTTACTGAAATCTTCATTACCTGTTAGACCTATACGGGGCTGGAAATAACTTTCAAAATAAACAAGAGGTTCTTCTGTGCCTTTAAGTCTGGAAAGTTTCAGAACCTTAAATCCCGGATCAACATTCAGAAAATTACTAATTCTCTCTGAAACAACGACCCACTCAACTTCCAGTTCAAGGTTCCTAAAGGGTATTCCCTTTGAACTCATCTCCTGAGTGAAGCTATGCCACTCCCCCAGGTTGGTACTTATTTCTCTTTTAGCGACTTTTGTTCCCACTCCCTTCTTCCGAAATATTAAACCTTCATACTCGAGTTTGTTGGTGGCTTGTCGCACTGTATTTCTAGAAACTCCTAAAAGTTTAGATAACTCAACCTCCTTTGGCAAGAATGCACCATTGGTATAATTGGGATGATCAATCAGATCTCTCAATAATTTCTCCACTTGTAGGTGAAGAGGTACAGGACTGCTATGATCTACTTTTAAATCCAATTAAATAATCTAATATGTTTATTTGTTCAAACATAATGAATAGTTCAAGAATACACCAATTTCACTATTCATATTTACACATATCGTAACAATTCATTCAGATAGATACAAAACCAACAAAATAATGAGGTATTAATTAATACTGATTCAACTTATTGACTAGAAGCTTTGGACAATCTCTGATCCCCTAGTATTCCCTTCAGTTTCTTCATATCCTGGCTTACCTTTTCCAGTCTCGGTGCGATCTACGATACCGAAACCGCTTAAGCCAATTGAGTACCTCTCATCCTCCTTATGAGCTGAATTTCGACCTTTGTCCACTACCTTTATGAATCAGATTCTGATCAGTAAAAGGGAGAGAACCCGCAGACAACACTAATTCCATGAACAAAAACATCAAAAGGCTGCTGTACATCATCATTGCCCTGGTCATACTTGGCTTGATTGCCTATCCGAAAATCCCAAAGGGTGGTGATAAAGCTAACAAAGCTGTGCAAGCTGCAAGTGGCCCCCAGATCACCGTAGATGCCGTTATTCTAAAGAAAGAGCAACTCAAAAACCAGGTAAATACCACCGGGAGCCTGCTGGCAGATGAGTCAGTGACTTTGAATGCGGAAGTAGCGGGCAAAATAGAAGCCATCTCCTTCACGGAGGGGCAAAAAGTGAAAAAGGGTGAACTCCTGCTCAAACTAAATGACGAGGAGATTCTCGCAGAGATAGAAAAGCTTCGATTTACAGTAAAACTGAATGAAGACAACGAGTTTCGTCAGCGTCAACTATTGGAAAAGGAAGCCATCAGTAGTGAAGAATATGAAACTGCCCTCACCACCCTCAACACGGTAAGGTCAGAGATTAAGGTTTTACAGGCCAGGCTTGAAAAGCATTATATCCGGGCACCCTTTGATGGGACGGTAGGCCTTCGAAGTATCTCCGAAGGCGGTTACCTCAACCCCGGGACGCGTGTAGCTGAACTTTACAAAATCAACCCAATCAAACTGGAATTCACCATCCCCAGCAAGTACATTGGAGTGGTCAATGTGGGAGACCGGATAGACTTCACGGTGGATGCATATGATCAAAGCTTTGGGGGTACCATCTATGCCATTGAGCCACAGATAGACCCACAGACCAGGAGTATTCGCTTGAGAGCAAAAGCTGATAACACGGGTGGGAAGCTTTTTCCGGGACAGTTTGCCCGGATCAGCTTGACGCTGGAGGTCATTGAGGATGCCCTGCTGGTGCCCTCAGAAGCGGTAATTCCTGAACTCAATGGAAAAAAGGTCTATTTGTACCGTGAAGGTGTGGTCAACTCAAAGCAGGTGACCTCTGGTATCCGTACGGAAAACAGGTTGCAGATTATAAGTGGCCTCAATGAAGGAGACACCGTAATCTCCAGCGGGATTCTTCAGATCGGTCAGGGGATGGAAGTAAACCTCAACATCAAATAGCCATGGCCAGCATCTCTAACATCAGTATAGAACGCCCTGTATTAGCCATCGTGATGTCAGTGATCATCATTTTGTTTGGTGTCATTGGATTCAACTTTCTGGGCGTACGGGAATACCCGAGTGTGGATCCCCCGGTTATCACGGTTTCTACCAGCTACACCGGGGCCAGTGCAGATGTCATCGAAACCCAGATCACAGAGCCTCTGGAAGAATCGATCAATGGAATAGATGGCATCAAAACCCTCTCCTCGATCAGCGCGGATGGTCGCAGTACCATCACCGTCGAGTTTAATCTGGAAGTAGACCTGGAAGCAGCCGCCAACGACGTGCGCGACAAAGTATCCCGGGCCATCAGAAACCTCCCCCCGGATGCAGATCCGCCTATTGTGACCAAAGCAGATGCCGATTCCAGCCCAATCATTGCCCTCAGGATATTCAGCGAGAAGCGCAACCTGTTGGAAATGACAGAAATAGCAGACAACATTTTCAAAGAAACTTTTCAGACCATACCTGGTGTAAGTGAAGTCAGAATCTGGGGTGAAAAGAAATATTCCATCCGGCTCTGGATGGACCCTGATAAGCTGGCTGCCTATCGCCTTACCCCTCTGGATATTCTGAACTCTGTGGGTGACCAAAACATCGAACTCCCCTCCGGACGAATCGAAGGATCGGCCACAGAACTTACCGTGCGGACTTTCGGACGATTATCCTCCCCTGAGGAATTCAATGACCTGATTTTAAAGGAGTCTGACAATGACATTGTGCGATTCAGAGATATTGGCAGAGCCGAGTTTTTCCCTGAAAATGAACGAACAGCACTGAGGAACAATGGTATCCCGCTGGTGCTCAATGCCATCGTACCACAGCCCGGCTCCAACAACCTGGAAATCGCTGCTGAGTTCTACAAGCGTCTTGAAGGCCTTCAGAAAAACTTGCCAGAGGACATTTCCACGGAAATAGCCTTTGACAATACGCAGTACATCAAAGAATCCATAGCGGAGGTACAGCAAACCATTTTTGTAGCCTTCGGACTGGTAGTGCTGATCATCTTTGCCTTTTTAAGAGACTGGCGTACCACGTTTATCCCCGTGATCACGGTGCCTATTGCCCTGATTGGGTCCTTCTTCACCATGTACGCCCTGGATTTTTCCATCAATGTCCTCACGCTACTCGGTATTGTACTGGCTATCGGGCTGGTGGTGGATGATGCCATTGTGGTACTGGAAAACATCTACAGCAAGATAGAGGATGGCATGGAGCCCGAAGAAGCAGGTAAGAAAGGGACCAAAGAGATTTTCTTTGCGGTCATATCTACCACTGTGGCACTGACCTCCGTATTCTTCCCCATCGTGTTTCTTCAGGGCCTCACAGGACGTCTTTTCAGAGAGTTTGGCATCACCGTAGCTGTGGCAGTGGTCATTTCTTCTTTTGTGGCACTCACGCTTACCCCGATGCTTTCCAGTAAAATGCTCAAGAAAAGGGAGCGAAAGCAGTGGTTTTATCGCAAAACCGAACCCTTTTTTATCTGGATGAATAATGGGTACAACAATGCCCTTGACTCCTTCATGGACAACAGGTGGTTGTCAGGACTGATCATCATCATATCAGGAGTGCTTATCTACATTTTTGCACTCACTCTGCCTTCAGAGCTCTCACCACTGGAAGATCGGGGACAGTTTAGAATATTCGCTACTGGTCCGGAAGGAGCCACTTTCGAATACATGGATGCCTATGCTACAGAAATGACCTCTGTACTTTCAGAGAAGGTACCCGAAGCAAAATCCATCATTACCATTACTTCACCGGGTTTCACATCATCCGGGTCGGTCAACTCGGCTTTCATTATCATGAAACTGGAAGACGCCAAAAATAGAAAGCGCACACAGCATGAGATCGTTATGGACGTACAGCCAGAGGTGGCTAAAAACACAAAAGCACGGGCTTTTATCAATGAACCCGAATCCATTGGACGGAGCTTTGGTGGCATGCCGGTGAGCTTTGTCATCCAGGCCAGAAACCTGGATCAGCTCAAAGAGGTGCTCCCTGCTTTTTTAGCAAAAGCCTCGGCCAATCCCCATTTCAGTTTTGTGGATTTGAACCTGAAATTCAACAAGCCTGAGATTGGAGTACGGATAGATCGTGAAAAGGCTCAGACGATGGGCGTTTCAGTGAAAGACATTGCCCAGACGCTTCAACTGAGTCTGAGTGGGAATCGATTCGGCTATTTCATCATGAATGGAAAGCAATACTACGTAATCGGTCAGCTGGAAAAGAGTAACCGAAATGAACCTCTGGACTTAAGATCGATCTATGTAAAGGCTAGCAACGGGGAGCTGGTGCAGTTGGATAATCTGGTCACCCTGGAGGAACGCTCCACTCCTCCTCAGCTCTTTCATTACAACCGATTCACTTCAGCCACTGTATCAGCCAAACTCGCCGAAGGGGTTTCTCTGGGTGAGGGATTGAAAGAAATGGACCTGATTGCCGAGGAGGTGTTGGATGATCGTTTCCAAACAGCCCTTTCGGGAACGTCTCTGGAGTTCCAGCAAAGCGCAAGCAACCTCTATTTTGCATTTGCTCTGGCGCTGATATTGATATACCTGGTGTTGGCAGCCCAGTTTGAGAGTTTCCGCGATCCGCTGATCATCATGTTTACGGTGCCATTGGCTCTGTCAGGCGCGCTGCTCAGTCTTTGGTATTTCAACGAATCACTCAATATTTTCTCTCAAATCGGGATGATCATGCTGATCGGACTCATCACCAAAAACGGAATTCTGATAGTGGAATTTGCCAACCAGCGTAAAGCACAGGACTATTCCATTATGGAGTCAATCAAAGGGGCAGCAAAAATGCGATTCAGGCCCATCCTGATGACCAGCTTATCCACCATACTGGGTATCCTCCCTATAGCCCTGGCGCTAGGTGCCGGAGCGGAAAGTCGTGTTTCCATGGGGATAGCCGTGATTGGGGGCATGATTATCGCCACCTTTCTGAGCTTATTTGTGATACCGGCCATTTACTCATTCCTTACCAGCAAGCAAAAAAGACTAAGCAGAGTATGATAAAAGGACTTTTCATTCTGATCGGTATGATTTCATTTATTCAGGATCCGCATCTGGTAATGGATGAAGAAACTGCCGTATCTATCGCCCTGGAGAAAAATTTTGACCTGATCCTGGAATCGTATCAGGTAGTATTAGCGGAAAACGATAATACCATGGGGAATGCAGGCATGCTCCCCACCATCGACCTGAGTGGGGAAGCCCGGCAAAGTATTCAGAACACTGAGCAACAGTTTTTCTCCGGAGATACACAGTCCCGCACAGCGGCCAAAACCACCAATTACAATGCTGGTGTCAATATGGCCTGGACCCTTTTTGATGGACTGAAGATGTTTGCCACAAAAGAACGTCTGGAGGAAATTCAAAAAACCAACGAATACGCCTTCAGGGCACAGGTGCAGAACGTGCTATCCGATGTAATGAAGGCCTTTTACAACACGGCGTTGGAGCAGGAACGACTGGCGCTACTCCAAAGTACTCTGGCCCTCTCCGAGGAGCGGGTGGGTATCAGTAAGGAGAAATATGAAGTGGGCAAGGCCAGCAAACTGGAATACCTGCAAGCTCAGGTGGACTACAATACTGACCAGTCTGCTCTGGTGCGCCAGCAGGAAGTCATCGCCCGAAGTAAACTGGCACTTCTCCAACTGCTGGGACTGGATACATCGGATAGTCTGTCACTTCAGTACAACTATGAGCTGAATGGGCTGCTAGCTCTTCCTGAGCTGGAAGAGACCGCCTTGCAGCAAAACCCGGATCTGCAGTACCTCCAAAGTCAGCGGGAAGTAGCCATGCTCACCACGCGGGAGCGAGAGCGGGAGCTGTATCCCTCACTTGACTTTAACCTGGGCTACAACTATTCCAACCTGAAGGCCGAAGCGGGTTTCCTGCAAAGCAACAGAACCAATGGTGTCAACTATGGCCTCTCTGCTACCATGACCCTCTTTGATGGGCTCAACCAGCAAAGGGCCATACAAAACTCCAGGATCCAAAGTGAGTACGCCATGACTGCTTTTGAACAAGCCAAAATGCAGCTCCTTACCGCCATTAGGTCAGGATTTCTGACTTTGAAAAATTCACTCACCCTCGTGGCGCTGGAAGAGCAGAACCTGGAAGTGGCCAAGGAAAACGTGGAAATCGCCCTGGAGCGATACCGCATTGGTAAATCCAACCCACTCGAGATCAGAGAAGCACAAAACAATGCTGTGAATGCCCAGATCAGACACCTGGAAGCACTTAACTCGGCCAAAATCGCCGAAATTGAACTCAAAAGATTGAGTGGTCAAATCATCAATTAACCATGAAAAGATTAATCATTCTACTGCTGATTGGTTTATGTAGCACTTGCCAGACAACAAAAAGTTGGTATGAAATCACCACCAACAAGACCGCATTGCAAGCCTCTGAGCTGGATAATGTCCCCGACAGCAGTCAAATTATCATTGCCTATTCGTTCCTGCCTGCTTCACAGCTGATGAACAGGATGCTGGAGCAGTTGAAAGACCAAAACATTGACCTTCAATCCTCTGACCGGGACAAGCTTACTTTTAGCACATCCCCCACCTTTATCGGACAAAACACCCAATATAAAATGGAGGTACGGCTGGAGCCAAGCGAGGTGGAACTCTTCAAGGGCAAAGCCACAATAAGAACCCTCTACAAAGAGGGTGGTGAAGTAAAAGGACAAGCCTATGCCGAAGACAGCAGGGGCACCACCTTCGCAGCGAACTCACAGTGGCAACTTGCTGAGAAATCAGATAGCCGGTCGGGTTACGCCTTTTTTCATGCCTACCAGTTCGCTAAATCCACTGCCAACCTGATAAAATTTGAATGAAATCAGCCCGATTTTCGCCGTTCGAAGTGTTCGATGATTACTTTGGCGATGTATTCATTAACAGTGAGGCCCACCCTATCGGCGGCAGCCGAAACCAGCTTAAGGTATTCAGGGGTAAGTTGTATTTTCATCCCTATTGAAACGATTTACAGCACCAGGATGTTTTAAGAGCACAAAAGATAAAGTTTTCAAATAATTAAGCAGAAGGCTTTGCAAATCTAAAAGACTGTACTACTTTTGCAGTCCACATCGCGGGATGGAGCAGTTGGTAGCTCGTCGGGCTCATAACCCGAAGGTCACAGGTTCGAGTCCTGTTCCCGCTACTACAAAGCCTCAGATTCATTTCTGAGGCTTTTTTTGTGCCTTTTTGACTCTATTCCCTGAGGACTCAACGCGCGTATTCCCCAAGTCAACGGGTACACTATCCCAATAACCGAGTACATCTGTCATCATATTGCCAATTCGCTAGTTTTGTACTACTCCTAACAACTTCGGAACAGCATAACGTCCTACCTCTCATCTCAGGGCTCAGAAAAACTACTATGAACAATATCAAAAGTGTCAGCCATCATCACCTTTCCATGTTGGAATCTTTTCCCTGTGCCACGGTCGTCATAGATGATAAAGGTGAAATTCACTACGCCAACCATCAGGTGAGGGAACTCTTTGGCCATGATCCAAATGGCCTTGTAGGACAGACGCTTGAGACCCTTATTCCCCCTAAGTTTGGTAAGAGTCAAATAGACAATCTGGTAAGTGACATCCGTGACCAACCTCTCAGCCAATTGAAAAACACAGTTCTTCATGGCAATCACATTGATGGCCAAGAATTTCCGGTGAAAGTAAAATTAACCACCCTACCAATTGAATTTGGGGGATTGGTGGCTGCGGTCATAAGTGATGAAAGTCGGAAAGTGAACATTGAGAATGAATTGATCAGGAAGAACCACCTCCTGAATTTTGCGGAAGAGATCGTGGGAATGGGTCATTGGCAATGGGATCTTCGAACCAATGACGTCATATGGTCGGATAATCTATACAAAGTCTTTGGCAGAAATGAGGAAGGAGGGCTCAAATATGATACTTACTTTAGCTACGTTCACCCTGATGACATAGAGTATGTCACTGAGCGGGTTCAAACCTCTATCGCAGACAAAAAATTTCATCATTTTTTTCACAAGATCTTACTCAGGGATGGCAGGGTGAAAACCATCCATTTGGTGGGTCAAATTTTCACCAATGACAATGATGAAGTCATAGAAATGGTAGGAACATGCCAGGATGTGACCGAAAACCTGAAGAATGAAGAGCTATTGAGAAATGCTTCGATATTAGAAGCCAAAAGCACGGAAATGGAGCAATTTGCCTATATCGCTTCTCATGACCTCAGACACCCCTTATTGACGATCATCAATTACATCAAAGCATTTGACGAAGATTTTGGTCATTCCCTGACCGATGAAGCTAAAGAATACCTTAACTCCATCAGCCAATCAGCCGACCGAATGGACAAACTCATCACGGGCCTGCTGGAATACGCCAGGCTCAGCCAAAAGAAACAACGCGAAACGGTAGATTGCAACGAAGTAGTAAAAGATGTAATCAAGGACCTAAGTGCTACCATCGAAAAACAGGATGCAAGAATCATCACTGATCCGCTACCTGTTATAGACGGCTACGAAATGGAAATGCACCAACTTTTTCAAAACATCATCCTCAACGCCATTAAGTTTCGAAAGAAGAAGATCACGCCGGTCATCCATATCAAATCTCAAAAAATGGAAACCGGAGAGGGCTATCTCTTTGAAATAAATGATAACGGGATTGGAATCCCTGAAAAAGATTTAGGTAAAATTTTTTCTATCTTTAGAAGACTTCATGAAAATGAGGAATTTGAAGGATACGGTCTGGGTCTAGCCAATTGCAAAAAAATTGTCGAACTTCACCATGGAAAAATATGGGCCCAATCAGAAGTTGGAATTGGAAGCTCATTCTATTTTACAATAAAAACCTAATGAAAAAACTGAAGTGCGTCCTTCTCATTGACGATGATAAAGATTGCAATTTCCTTCAAAAAAGAACCATTCTCCGATCAACATGGGTGGAATATGTGGAAGTAGCCAGAAATGGAGAAATGGCATTGGAAATACTCAAAAAAGCAAAGTTCACTCCGGAGCTCATTTTTCTTGATATCAATATGCCCAAAATGAATGGTTGGGAGTTTTTGAACGAGCTCAAAAAAATAAAAGACACTTTTGAGAAAAAGATCGTGGTGATCATGCTCTCCTCCTCCTTAAATCCGGATGATCGTGTATTAGCCGAAACATATGACATAGTTGGGGGCTTTCAATCTAAGTACCTTGATGAAGCTAGTCTGAAGCAGATTTTGGTAGATCATTTCCCGACCAGATTCGATTTTCAACAAAAAGCTTCTCGATAAGTTAACATCAGAAGCTCCTTCCCAAAACAGTGAAGTGGATGAGTGTCTAACACCAAGCCTCAGGTTCATTTCTGAAGAGTTTTCTACCGACCCAGCTTACTTTTTCAGCCTGGCCCCATCGGAATGATAAACATCAGTCATACTAAATGCTAACCTGGAAGAACCAGATTCATTAAGCAAGTCCAGTTTTCCTTTGGCTTCTGCTAAAGAAGGGACATGCCCCTCATTGACATACCACATCACTGCTCTGTGTCCTTCAATTTCAAGAGACCATTTTTTTCGGCTTTTCAAAAAATAGCTGTGCACTGTCTGATAGGTGTACGCCTTCAGGTATTCGTAATCTTGCCACACAGACATATTCACAAATATCAATTCATCTTCATAGGGCGTTTCTATATTAGCCGCACTTTCGCCCAGATCATCCTTTAGCCTCCACACGAAACCCGGGCTCTCCTCAGCCAGCTGATTCACTGGCGCCAGAAAATCACTGAATTCCTTTACAACCGGAGAAGCCAGATGATCCTTGAGTTTGATAATATTAAATTGGGCCAGGTGATATTGATTATTGCTCATGCTTAGTAGAGAAGATGTTTTTTAGAAGGATTGCAGCGTCAAAAGGGACACTCGGGCCATTGCCCGGGTGTATTTGGCACGTTAAGTTAACGTACTTTCAGTCGAAACCTAAGGCATTCAGGTATTCACTCTGGATGGCCGCAACCTTGCCTCCATATCTTCCAAACCAGATAAAATGACCCGCACCCTCTATGGTGCGGAACGTCACTTCATTGTTCAGCCTCTCGGATGCTGTCACGAAGTATTCAGCTGTTGAGTAAAGACAATTTCCGTCATTCTCGCCATGAATAATCAGCATGGGTGGCAAACCGTCTTTGATCAGGTGATTCGGAGAAATCTCCTTCACCAGCTCTTTGTCATTCAAGGTCTTTACGATCCATTTTGAATTGTCCACAGTCAAATCAAAAACCCCGGAAACAACCATTAATGCATTGGGTTTCGCGCTGAAATTAAGGTCATCAGACTCTTCATTCCAGCTTTCTGCCAGGACGGTCGCTAGAGCCAAATGCCCTCCGGCTGAATTTCCCGTTGCCACAATTTCGTCCGGATTGATTTTGTATTTCACAGCATTTTCCCGGAGCCAACGCACCGCAGACTTAGCATCTTTCACGGCCTCAAAAGGCAATGTACCATGTCGTCCTTTTATCCTATACTCGATGGCTGCAGCCACCCAACCCCGTTTGGCGAATTCCTCACCTTCTCCAAAAAACCAGTCTGGCTTTCCCTCTGACCAGCTACCACCATGAAAGTAGAGGATGGTTGGCCGCTGACCGGTGAATTTCTGTGAATCCGGAAGAAACAAGTGCATTTCCAACTCATACCCATCCACTTTCTTATAAATCTCGATGAGATGCGCTGCCCTTGCGTGCTCATATTTCTCGTAAGCCGCCTTCACTTTCCTTATGGCTTCTTCCTGGCTACAAGTGGCTACAAACTCATCATAGATGGGGCTGATGTTTTTGACTCCATAGTTATCCATGTGATTCATTAGATATTCCGCTCGCCAATAATCTCTGACCGCTGAATCAGAGAAGCGCCTGTTAATACAAGCCCAAACAGCTTCCAACTGCTGATTATCGCTTTGGTCGTAGGCTCCAGTGGCTATCGCTTCGTTGGCATCTATGGTGAGTACCGCCTGCACATACGCTCGAAAATCTCTGTTGGAGAGTAAATCCGGATTATTTAAGTCGGCAGCATGCCCGGTTATCCTTGATTGCTTCTCGGCGGGAAGAGAAACCTGCTCCCCTGTATAGTCCTGATGATGATAAGGATACTCCAATAAGAACTTATCGAAAAAATACTGAATCCCTACGTTTTCATCTCGAATGACCGCAGCATCCAACTGATTGCTGTATTTATTCAAGTGGGCATAAAAGATGCCCTCCAGCGAATCAATGGTGGCACTAAAACGAATCGGGTCGACAGCATTGAATGAAGCGAAATCGGAATAGATATCCTTGATTATTTGCCGGGCAAACACTTGCTGCTCTGCGAAATACTGATCCTTGATGGCTTCCGCGCTGGTCTGCGCAAAGGAAAATTGGTGGATCAGAAACAGGGTGAGTAGGGCTAATGATTTTTGCATGCGAAAAGATAATGATTTACGCCATACGGCATAGCCTTTCACCTTGACGTTTGCTTGCTCAGAGGCATCACTCAGACTTGACTTTCTGCACCACATAAGACGTGATGGAGCGCACTTTAGAGCCCTTGGCACTGGTGAATTCGTAGAAATCCGCAAATCCAAAAACATTCCCGTCACCCATCACTATCTCTCCATTGATGGCAGCTTCCTTGCCATGGGTGACAATGCTGTGAATGGTGAGCTCGGTCGCCTTATTGTGCGCCATTTCCATAAGTGCCGCTGCAAATGGCTCCTTGCCGATGATGGGCTCATCCCCCACCAAAGTCCAAATAACGTCGTCCTCCAGGTACTGCATGGCCTGTGAAATATCATAGGCCGCAAATAATACGGTGAGGTCTTTAATCAGCTCCTTCTTGGGCGCATTTTCACAACTGGTTCTGATATTCAATTTCATCTCTTCCGGATTTACTCAAATGAACTTAGTAAAATCAGAGGTTTTCCGCAACTCACCTCGGTGGTTGGTCCATTTATACTTGGTTTAGAACCTCAATACGCTAAACGGATTATTGCTTTAATCCACCTGGTGAAAATCATCCATCCATTGACGGGATTTGTCCATTTTATCCAAGTAACGCACTCCCCAATTTTGTCTTGTCGATAATGACCAGAACAAAAAAACCAAGAAAATGGAAAATGTAACTGTTGTGGACTTTAATGTCCCTACCAAAAGTGAAGTATCTCCAACCAATCAGGAGATTTTTGACAAACTAAATGGCGCATTGGGTTTTGTCCCGAACCTCTACGCGACCATAGCCTATTCAGATCATGGTCTCAAAAGGTATTTGGACTATCAAAATGCCAAAACATCCTTATCAAACAAAGAAAAGGAAGCCGTAAACCTTGTGGTCAGCCAGGTAAATGGGTGTATCTATTGCCAAAGTGCTCACCTTGTACTAGGAAAGATGAATGGGTTTGATGACAATCAATTACTTGACATCCGAAAGGGACAAAATGAAAATCCAAAACTCAATGCTTTGGTGAAACTGGCCGCAGACATTACTCAAAACAGGGGTAATGCAAGTAATAGCAACATCGAGGACTTTTTCTCCCAAGGCTATACCAAAGAAAACCTTGTTGATTTGATCCTTCAGATAAGTGACAAGACGGCAATGAATTACCTACACAACCTCACCAAGGTTCCTGTAGATTTTCCGGTAGCCGAAAGTATATAAATCAACAGCTCAAGGAGGGAATGTGGCAAGATTGCATTCCCTCTTTTGAATTTTACCTTAAATTATTCTGAAATGAATCAAGAAAAAAGATACCCACTTCCACCCTTTACCATGGAAACTGCACTCGAAAAGGTGCAAAAAGCCGAAGATGCCTGGAATTCCAAAAACCCGATAAACGTTTCAAAAGCTTATACACAAAATTCCGAATGGAGAAACAGAACCCAATTTATCAATGGTCGTGAAGAGATTGTCGAATTTTTAACAAAGAAATGGCAGCAAGAAAGAAGTTATAAACTAAAAAAGGAACTTTGGGGATTCAGGGAAAACAGGATCGCAGTGCAATTTGAATATGAGTATCAGGATGAAACTAATCAGTGGTATAGAGCATATGGTAATGAGCTCTGGGAGTTTGATGAGAATGGACTCATGCAAAAACGTTTTGCTAGCATCAATGACTTAAAGATTGACGAAAGTGCCAGAAGGCTGACATAATATTGATACCGTGGAAAAACAAAACAATTTAACCCTCATCAATCCTCAAACAGGAAATCTGGCTTTCAAGCTTTACACTTTCGAAAGGAACAATCCATTTGATCATATTCAGAGGCCGGGCTATTATTCATTGATTTGGGTGAAAAAAGGAAATGGGAAACTAAGAGCCAATTTTTCTGAGTATCCATTCAGCCAAAACTCCTTGCTCTCATTTTCACCATACGAACCTTTTATGCTCAAAGCCACTGAACCCATAAGCGGTTTGGTTATCAATTTTCATCCCGATTTTTTCTGCATCCATAAGCATCACAAGGAAGTTGCGTGCCACGGCGTATTATTCAATAACATTTACGACCCTCCGTTGATCAGTATTGATAAAGGAACAGAGGGAAATCTTGAAATGATCATCAGCCAAATTCAAATAGAATTACAAAAACCAGCTTTGGCTCAGTACGAATTATTGGTTTCATATCTCAAAATATTCCTAATCACAGCATCCAGACTCAAAACAGAACAGCAGGCCGACGCTCAAAAGGTGACTGCAGAAAATGAAGAGCCTTTTATCCTCCAAAACCTAAAAAATTATATTGAAACTCACTATAAAACAAAGCATACCGCCAGTGACTATGCAGATATGCTCTCCATTACACCGAAAGCGTTAACCAAATTAACCAAGGTACATTACCACAAGACTTTAACTGATTTGATCTCCGAGCGCATTATAATTGAAGCCAAAAGAGAATTGTATTTAACCAATAAGAACATCAAAGAAATCGCCTACGAACTAGGCTATAACGATGAATACTACTTTAGCAGGTTCTTCAAAAAAAACACTGAAGTATCTCCTCAACTATACAGAGAAACAATCGGTTTTGATAAAGCTTCCTCCTTGTAGTGGCAAACGAAGAAAGGAGTAAAGAAAGAAATCCCGCCACATACTCCTCAGCAAGTGAATTGAGCCCCTACACAGATGTGATAATCGCCTATGTGACAATCACTCTTATCCATGGTGACGAAGCAATCCTCTGTTCGTTCTGATTCGTTTGCAAAGGCCCGTGCGACAAGCTACTTTTAACGTACGTTGACAACAAAACTCCCATATAAAGAATGACTTCAAAAGTCAGTAAAGTCATCCTGCTATTGTTAATTCCTTTCGGTCTACTCGCTCAGGAACAAAATCTAAATAAGAAGAGGTTCAATACACTGCTGATCGGTGGGGGTACACTATATACCGTCAGCATGATCGGTCTGGGTTCAGTTTGGTATCAGGATTTCGGAAGGTTCCATTTTTTCAACGACAACAACAGTTGGGGCTATATGGATAAGCTCGGACATACAACCACCGCCTATCAAATAGGACGACTAAGTGCAAAAAGCCTGGCATGGTCGGGATTAGACCATCAGCAGGCTACCTGGTATGGCGGAATGACCGGATTGTTCTTTCTGACAAGCGTAGAAGTTTTTGATGGACTATCTGAGGATTGGGGGTTCTCTATCGGGGACTTTACAGCCAATACCCTGGGTTCCGCGGCGTTTATCAGTCAGGAGCTCATCTGGAGTGAACAAAAAGTCATGCTGAAATGGTCATACTCCGGCTCACCATATGCGCAGTACCGACCCGAGCTGCTCGGCTCCAGTAGCAGCCAGAGGTGGTTAAAAGATTACAATGGTCAGACTTATTGGCTCTCCACCAACCTCAGAAGCACTATTTTTCAAAACGCTTCGCGCTTACCTAAATGGCTCAATCTGGCCGTCGGTTATGGCATTGATGGATACACAGGCGGCAACAGTAACCCATCGGAAAACGAGGCAGGTCAGACACTCCCCGAATTCACTCGTTCTGGTCAATATTATCTCTCACTCGACGTGGACCTGACTAAAATAGAGACTCGGTCCAATCTGATAAGAGGCCTCCTCGGGGCTTTAAACTTCATAAAGATTCCCTTACCGGGAATAGAATATAACCCGGAAAATGGATGGAAATATCATTGGCTGGCTTTTTGAATAACTTTGGTAACATGCAGGATTATCGATCCTATGAATGGGGTTCTTTTGGGGTTCAAATCTTCCTGTGAAAATGTAAATTGAATAAAATGATGATGTACAAATTTCTGCTTTCTTTAGGCATAATGATACTGACTTCCTTTCAGTTATTGGCCCAAAAGGAACCTGTGAAAGTCGGTGTGGTAGGGCTCACTCATACCCATGTACATTGGATTCTCGGACGTGAAGACCGGGGCGACATCCAGGTGGTTGGTATTGTGGAGCCCAATCGGGACCTGGCCAAACGATACTCAGAGCAGCACGGATTTCCCATGAGTATGGTCTTTGATAGCATGGATGAAATGATTGATCGCATCCATCCGGAAGCTGTCACGGCCTTTGGCACCATATACGAGCACCTGGAAGTTGTGGAGAAGTGTGCGCCTTTGGGCATTCATGTCATGGTAGAAAAACCATTGGCGGTAAGCCTGGAGCATGCGAAAAAGATGGAAGCCCTTGCCCAAGCACATCACATACACCTGCTCACCAACTATGAGACCACCTGGTACCCATCCAACCATAAAGCCTATGAGTTGCTGAAATCCGGTGCAGTGGGAGATTTGCGAAAGGTGATCATACGCGACGGACATAAAGGACCCAAGAAAATAGGAGTAAATGATGAGTTCTTAGATTGGCTTACAGACCCCGTTCAAAACGGCGGTGGAGCCATTATGGATTTTGGTTGTTACGGTGCAAACCTGATGACCTGGCTGCAAGATGGACAAAAGCCCAATACTGTAACTGCCATAACCCAACAACTACAGCCCGAAAACAACCCAAAAGTAGGTGACGAAGCGATCATCATTTTGACTTATGATGATTCCAATGCCATCATTGAGGCATCGTGGAACTGGCCCATTGGGAGAAAGGACATGGACATTTATGGGCTAAACGGAGCTATTTATGCCGACAATCGCAACCAACTTCGGGTAAGAATGGCCGAGGGCTACGATGGCTATCAGGAGGAATCCCATCAACTGGAAGAGCGACCAGCACCCCTGAATGACCCTTTTGCCCTATTGGCTGCCGTCATCCACAATGAGGTCGTGTTGAGCGCCAACGAGCCCACCTCACTCCAGAATAACATGATTGTGATGGAAATACTTGAAGCTGCTCGTAAAAGTGCTGAAACAGGAAAAACAATTACCCTGGACAAATAGCCTTTCACTTCTTTGTGGCTAACAATCACCTTTTCGGACTAGTACTCCCAGGAAGCTAATAACCTACTTCCCTTTCACCTTACTGCGGCGTAAATACTCGAGCGCTCCTATGGCTATCAGCAGTCCGAGAAATTCCCGGGTACCTTCTATCCATGATTTAGTCACTTTCATGGCTCCGAAAAGTTCGGACTTATCAGGATTGCCCAGAAACTCCACAAAAACCGGCACATACATCAGTGAATAAAGCCCAAAAATGACCATAAAAGTAGTGACCAGTGGCTTGAAATTGAGCTGACGAAGGTAGACCTTCAGAACTGCTACCAGCGTCACCACACCATAGATCAGCATCCAGAGTAATGGATCAGGATCGTTGTATTGCAGTGCCGCGAAAGCGATAAAAATGACGGCTATCAGGTAGTGGATGTTCTTTGTGCTCATGATGCCAAAGTTAATGAGAGAAATAATTACAGCCTCACCCCTGACTAAATCTATAGCCTTGTGCTATTGATCAGCATCATTTGATGGAAACATAGTATCCATATGTCTATTTCCTTCTGGATTGAGCTTGGGCTTGGTATCTTAAATTCCCTAAACAACATACCAACCCGTATGAACAGACGCAATACACTCAAGGCACTGGCGGCCGCCTCGGTGGGCACCGTGGCACTTGGCTACTGGGCCAAAGACCTTACTTTCATCAAGGACCTGATGAGTAACTCATTTTTCAAACCAAGTGAGCAGGACCTCATCACCTCCATTGCAGATACCATCATCCCCAGAGGAGCTTACTATGGAGCTGTAGACCTGGGCGTACCGGTCTATTTGTTGGGCTTTTTTGAGAAGTGCCAGGAAAAAGAGGAACAGGATAAGCTGAAATTGCAGCTGGCTGCACTAAACATGGCCGCCAATGAAAAATTCAATAATGACTTTGTGGACTGCACCACAGAGCAAAGGGAACAGCTCCTCACCGAATGGTCCGAATCCAAAGTAGAAGCTGAGCAGGATTTTTTCAATCTGATGAAAGCCGAGACCATCACAGGATTTCGCACCACGGAGGAAGTGATGACCAATCACTACCACTACCGCGTAGTACCCGGCCATTTCCTGGGCTGTGTAGACATTCATCAACCTTTCGTATCATAATCCAATCATGCTGCAAGATTCTAAAAAGAAAAGAACATACGATGCCATCGTCATTGGCTCTGGAGCCAGTGGTGGATGGGCGGCCAAAGAACTCTGCGAAAAAGGGCTCAAAACCCTGGTGCTGGAAAGAGGCAGGGATGTGAAGCACGTGCAAGACTACCCTACCGCCTCCAAGGCGCCCTGGCAGTTTGAATTTCGCGGGACTGTCCCCATCGACCAACGAATGGATTATCAGAACCTAAAGCGAGTCAGTGCAGACTCCCTCCATTGGAACATCAAAGATGAGGAGCAACCCTTTGTGGAGGAAAAGCCCTTTAGGTGGTTTCGCGGCTACCATGTGGGCGGCAAGTCGCTCCTTTGGGCAAGACAAACCCAACGCTGGAGTGATATGGATTTCGAAGGGCCGGTGCGTGACGGCTTTGCTGTGGACTGGCCCATCCGATACAAAGACCTGGAACCCTGGTACACCCATGTGGAGAAATTTGCCGGTATCGCAGGCAACAAAGATGGCCTTCCGGAATTACCCGACAGTGAGGTGATGCCGGCCTTTGAGATGAGCTGTATAGAGAGTCATTTCAAGGAAAGCCTGAAGAAAAACTATGGCGACACCAGGCACCTGATCAACGCCCGATGTGCCCATCTAACTGATCCGCAGCCCATTCACATGGAGCAGGGCCGATCCAAATGCCAAAACCAAAACATGTGCCGCAGAGGTTGCAATTTTGGGGGATATTTTAGCAGCAATGCTTCTACCCTCCCCTGGGCGATGAAAACCGGAAACATGACCCTCCGCCCTGATGCCGTGGTACATTCTATTATTTACGATGAGGAGCAGCAAAGAGCCGCGGGTGTACGTATTATTGATGCGCATACCAAGAAGATGATAGAATTCTACGCAGACATTGTCTTTGTCAACGCCTCTACCTTCAACAGCAACGCCATCTTGCTTAACTCCACCTCCGGTCGGTTTCCAAACGGCCTGGGCAACGACAATGGACTTATGGGTAAGTACATCTCCTGGCATAACTATAGAGGCAAGGCCAATGCACAGTTCGAAGGGTTTGCAGACAAAGTGACTAGTGGCCGCAACCCCAGTAATGCCTACATTCCCCGGTTCAGAAACCTGAGGAAGCAGGAAACCGATTTCTTAAGAGGCTACGCCATTGGGATAGGTGGTGGCCGATGGATGGGGCCGGATACACAGGGGATCGGTTTGTCCCTGACCGAAAACTTGCTCAACCCCAAACATGGGCTCTGGAGCATTAGCAGCTGGATGATGGGCGAGTGTGTACCTGTAGAAGAAAATCACCTCCGGTTACACCCAGAGCTGAAAGACAAATATGGCATCCCTCAAATCGTGATGTCCTGCGATTGGACAGAAAACGACGACAAAATGGTCGCGGACTATGTGGAACAATCCAAAGAGATGTTTGAAAAAGCTGGTTTCATCAATATTACCGCAGAAGACACTCACTCACCTCCCGGATCAGATATCCATGAGATGGGTGGCGTGCGCATGGGGCATGATCCGGAGACTTCCCTCCTCAATGAGTGGAATCAGCTCCATCAGTGTAAAAACGTCTTCGTGACGGACGGAGCCTGCATGACCTCTACCGGCACGCAAAATCCTACACTCACCTTCATGGCTCTGACCGCTCGTGCAGCCAATTATGCCGTGGATGAAATGAAAAAAAGAAACCTTTAATTATTAAAATACAAAATCATGAAAATATTAATACCAGCTCTCCTACTGGGCCTTTTCCTCACCAACTGCCAGCCGGCAAAAAAGGAACAAGCCAAAGAAACCATCGCCGATGAGCCGCTCTTTACCGAACCTTTAGGCATCGCGCCTTTTACTTTTCGCAGAAGCTTTCCCAATGGAATCCCCGAAACCCTGGACACCATCGTGAGCATAGGCTTTACCTCCATAGAAGGTGGGGGTGGCGACATGGATCCTTACGAATATAAAAAACTATGCGAATCAAAAGGGCTCACCATTCCCTCCATGGGTACAGGCTACAACACGCTAGTAGAAGACCCTTTGTCAGTGATAGAAAGAGCCAAAATCCTGGGGGCCGAATATGTCATGTGCGCCTGGCTGCCACATGAGAAAGGAAACTTCACACTCGAAAATGCCAGGAAAACCGTGGAGGACTTCAATACCTTTGGTAAGATCCTGGCCGATAGTGGCATCACTTTTTGCTACCATGCCCATGGCTACGAGTTTCAGCCTTATGAAGACGGCACTTTGCTCGACTATATCATCCAAAACACCAATCCGGAATATGTCTCATTTGAAATGGATATTTTTTGGATTCAGTTTGGTGGTGGTGACCCTGCTGCCCTGCTGGACAAATACGGTAGCCGGTGGAAACTCATGCATGTGAAAGACCTCAGAAAAGGAGTTCAGAAAGACCTGACCGGCCTCACCGATACAGACAATGACGTTACCGTAGGTGATGGAGAACTAGACATCCCTGCTATACTCAAAGCGGCCAAACGTGCTGGAATCAAACATTACTTCATAGAAGACGAAAGCGACCGGATCATTACTCAAATCCCCAAAAGCATAGAATACCTGAGGAGCTTGAAAATATAAAGAACATCACGTCCAATTAAATTAAAAAGGAGCACCCGATCGGCAGCTCCTTTTTGATTTAATTTACCCTTTGGAATTAACAGATATTACTCTATGAACACCACTGATTGGCTAGGGTCCGTTGGCGTCTTTCTCATCCTGCTTGCCTACCTGCTCAATACCTTGGGAAAGCTCACTACGAAGGATTTGGCATTTATCCTGCTCAACCTGACCGGAGCAGCACTCGCTTGCCTTGCTTCTATCCTTTTAGATTATCTTCCTTTCATTATCTTGGAAGGTGCATGGACAGTGGTATCCTGTTTTTCATTGGTCCGATACCTGAGAAATCCTCTTCATTAACCACAATTCAAATAGCCTATGAAACCTACAAACTCGTTCTTTCTTCTGATTTGCCTGATGGCCCTGGGCTGTCAGAGCAAAAAAGCAGCGAACTCCGAACCCGCTCCTGAACGTCAATATTATGAGCTAAAAACTTACACAATGGCTACTGACCAGCAGGTGAGCATGACGGATCAATACCTCCGTGAGACATACCTGCCGGCAATGAAAAGATTGGGAGTCGCTAACATTGGCGTATTCAAACCGAGACCAAGCGAAGCAGACTCTAGCCAAAAAATCGTCGTGCTCCTGCCACTCACCTCTATGGATCAGCTATTGACCATCACAGATCAACTGGTTGAGGACAGTATCTATCAGGCGGCGGGTGCTGACTACCTCAATGCGCCACATGATAACCCACCGTATGAGCGGATAGCATCTGTGCTTTTGAGGGCCTTCACGGAGATGCCTATGATGCAAACGCCGAAACTATCAGGAGCACGTGCAGACCGTGTATATGAACTTCGGAGCTATGAATCAGCCACAGAAAAGTATTACTGGAGTAAAGTGGATATGTTTAACGCCGGCGGAGAAGTCCGTCTCTTTAATAAATTAGAATTCAACGCAGTGTTCTATGGTGAAGTCATCTCAGGCGATAAAATGCCCAACCTGATGTACATGACCACCTTTACCGATCAGCAAAGTCGTGATGCTCACTGGAAAGCATTCGGTGAGAGTCCGGAGTGGCAAGCCCTTAAGGTGATGCCCAGGTATGCCAATACCGTGTCTCATTCTGATATTTACTTTCTATACCCTACAGAGTACTCGGATTACTGACATGTAACATTCTCAACAATCATTAAATAGGGCAATTGGCCCTATTTTTTTGTCCCCATATTTATTTTATCACATAACGATACATTATATATCCTATACCTTTCCCAATACCTTCTTTATGGCTAGATTTAGAGTGAATATGACGCTTAACCTAACGCTATATTTCATACCTGATAGATGAGAAGGATACTTTCGACTACCATCTGGAATAGCAGCAGGGCTTTTGCCTCACCCGTTATTCTGATCGGTTTTTTGGTTTTAGTAAGCTGGATTCTTGATATTGAATTTATCAAACGGCCTATTCCCGGACTGGTGGCGATGAACCCGGCCACAGCGATTTGCTTTATCCTCTCCGGCCTTGCCCTCTGGCTGTTGACCTCTAATTCGGCCAGGAACCATTCAGAGCAGTATAAGTATGGCCTTATGCTCACTGGTTTGGTGTTGATTATTGCCACAGTGAAGATAGTGGGCGTTCTTCTGGAAGTAGACAGCCATGTGGACACACTACTTTTTTATGAGAGACTGGAGAATGATCTCGTCGGAAACATCAGCAACCGAATGGCCCCGAATACAGCTCTGGCATTTCTGCTCGCCTCCATTGCGCTCTTCATCCTCAACTATACCACACGAGGTAATCATGTGCCTGCCCAATTCATTGCCATGAGTATCGGCATGGTCGGCATCCTCTCCATATTGGGATACCTCTACCAGGTAAAAGTGTTTTACGGTTTCCTGAAGCATCTTCCCATGGCCATCAACACGGCAGTCAGCTTTCTATTGCTGTCCCTCGGGATATTGTTTGCCAAACCACATAAGGGACTCATGGCGGAGTTTACCAGTGACTATTCGGGCGCTAAAACGGCGCGAATTCTCATTCCGGCGGCCATCTGCATCCCCGCTCTACTGGGGTTTCTGCGACTATACAGTGCGTGGAAAATGTCCATCTCCATCGAACTAGGCTCTGCTTTATTGATCCTGAGTATTATCATAGTCTTTCTGGTACTCATCTGGTTAAGCACCAGAATGCTCAATCGCGAGGATGCACTAAGAAAGGAGGCCGAAGAAGAAACCCAAAAGGTCAATCAGCAATTGGAGGCATTCTCCTACTCGGTGGCTCATGACATGCGCGCACCGCTCCGTGCAGTCAATGGTTACGCCCAAATGCTCAAGGAGGATTATGAAAACATCCTGGATGACGAAGGTAAACGGATCATCGGCATGATTACCACCAGCTCCGTTCAGATGGGCAGGCTGATAGACGACCTGCTGGCCTTCTCCCGATTAGGAAGAAAGGAAATTCAAAAGACGGAAGTTGATCTCAACAAACTCGTAGTGAACGTACTTTCCCAGGTTCAAAAATCCACGCCACATCAGGCAAAAGTTGTCGTGAAAAAATTACATTCAGTCTATGGAGACTACACGTTATTACATCAGGTGGTCTACAACCTGGTTGCCAACGCGGTAAAATATTCCTCAAAGCGAGAAACCCCACAGATAAATATTTCCACCAAAACCAAGGATAAAAGCCTGATATTTAAGATTAAAGACAATGGTGCAGGATTTGATATGAAGTATGCCGACAAGCTCTTCGGTGTATTTCAGCGATTACACATGCCACACGAATTTGAAGGAACCGGTGTGGGCCTGGCCATCGTTCACCGAATCATTACCCGGCATAATGGGGAAATCTGGGCCAAAGGTCAGGTGGATCAGGGAGCTACTTTCTATTTTTCACTTCCATTAAATCACAATCAATATGAACGTACATGAAATTGAAATTTTACTCGTAGAAGACAGTGTAAGTGATGCAGAACTGACGATCAGGGCATTGAAGAAGCACAATATGGCCAATAAACTGGTGCACCTGGAAAATGGTGCCGAAGCATTAGACTATCTCTTTGCCAATGGCGCATATTCCGAAAGAGAAGTCAAAAATGTTCCAAAGCTTATTTTACTGGACATCAATATGCCAAAAGTAGGTGGTATAGAAGTACTCAAACAGATAAAAGGTGACGAGCGCACACGGAAGATTCCGGTGATCATGCTCACCTCCTCCAAGGAAGATCCGGATATAGACAAATGCTATGACCTGGGCGCCAATAGCTATGTGGTAAAGCCCGTAGGCTTTGAATCATTTATGAAAGCCGTATCTGAGCTTGGTATGTATTGGATGCTACTCAACCAGCCATCTTCTCATTAAACCCCAAAAGGAGTGCGGTACTAGACCACATTGACTTCTCGCTCCAGCTCCACCCCAAAGGTAGAAAAAACGGACTTCTGTATTTCCATGGAGAGTTTGAGAATGTCTTTTCCTTTGCCGTTCCCATGATTGACCAGCACCAGCGCCTGTTTGTCATGCACGCCAATATCTCCGATGCGTGTACCCTTCCATCCACACTGATCGATGAGCCAGGCCGCCGGAAGCTTCACTGACCCCTCGTCTACTTCGTAGCCCGGAATTTCCTCAAAAGCGGCCTTCAGCGAGTCAAAATACACCTTCTCCACTACCGGATTTTTGAAAAAGCTCCCCGCATTCCCAATCTCCAGCGGATCAGGCAGTTTGGATTGGCGAATGTTGATCACCGCCTGACTCACATTCTTAAGGGTGAGTTCTTCCACGCCCATCTGCTCCAAGGTCTCCTTCAGGTTGCCATAGGTAATGTTGAACTTGGGTTTTTTGGAAAGCCTTAGATAAACCCGGGTGATGATGTATTTATCCTTTCTCGGACCTTTAAATACAGAATAGCGGTAGCCAAACTTGCAGTCCTCGTTATAAAAACGGCTGATTTTCCCTGTTTTCACATCATAAGCGTCCAGAGAGTGAAAAACTTCTTTCAGCTCCACACCATAGGCCCCTATATTCTGCATAGGGGCTGCACCTACTGTGCCCGGTATCAACGAAAGGTTTTCGATCCCTGCATAGCCATGCTCCACTGCCCAGAGCACACACTGATGCCAGTTCTCGCCTGCTCCAAAGCTTACAATCACAGAGTCGGCACTATCCTGCTCCACGGCGATGCCTCCAATTTCCATTTTCAGCACCAATCCTAAAAAATTCCTGGTGAACAACACATTCGATCCTCCACCCAAAACGAGCTTTTTGACAGTCTTAAACTTAGGGTTAGCGTAGAGTTCCTGCAGCTCTTCCGGCTGTGTGATCCCTGCCTTAAAGTTGGCCCGGACATCCAGACGAAAGGTATTATGGTCCTTCAATGAAAAGTTCTCCTCAATCAGCACTGTAGATGGGTTAGAATGAAAAACAAACGTATCAATTAAAACGCAATTTTAACCATTTCGGCATTACGTCCGCCTCCCTAAGTTTGGGGATTTATCAACGGTCGGCATACAATACTTCCCCACCGATGATCGTCATTTTCACCTTAGTATTGAGGATCTCGTCTTCGGGAATCGTCATAATGTCCCGATCTAATATGGTGAAATCAGCCAGTTTACCTACTTCCACACTCCCCACGCTTTGCTCCATAAAGGCCCCATAAGCCGGCCAGAGGGTATAGGATTTCAGTGCTTCTTCACGGGTCATTTTTTGAGCAGGCTCATAGCCCCCTTCTGGGGTTCCTTTGAGTGTCTTTCTGCTGACCGATGCATAGAAACTGGCCAGCGGACTGACGGGCTCTACTGGTGCATCTGTACCATTCACGATGACCGATCCATTGTCGATCAACTCACTCCACATGTAGGCACCATTCTCTATGCGCTCCCTGCCCAGCCTGTCAATAGCCCAGGGCCTGTCAGAAGACATATGAATGGCCTGCATGGCCGGAATCACCCCAAGCCGGGCAAACCTAGGGATGTCATCCGGGTGAATGTGCTGCGCGTGTTCTATGCGAAACCTGTGATCTTGCGCAATCTCAGGATAACGCTCCAGCGCCTTTTCATAAATATTCAGCACCTCCCGATTGCCCCGATCACCTATGGCATGGGTACATACCTGAAACCCACTGGCCGCTGCCCGCATCACCACGTCTTCAATTTGATCCATTGGGGTCACGTTGTGGCCATGCACACCTCTGGCGTCGCTATATTCTTCCAGTAACCAGGCGCCTCTCGAACCAAGGGCACCATCCGCATAGAGTTTTACTGACCGGATGTTGAGGTGCTGATCATAAAGACCACTGCGAGGGCCTGATGCAAAATATGTTTTTAACAAAGCAGTGTCCGCACCTGAAAGCATCACATGCAGTCTGAGCTTCAGCCGATTCTCCGATGCAAACTGCTCAAACAAGGCCACATCGGCCTGATCTGACCCGGCCTGATGGAAACCTGTGAGTCCATTGCTCAGGCACTCCTGAATGGCCCGCTCCAATAAATCAGACTTGTACTCAGCCGATTTGAGGGGTAGTTTCTCAACGATCAGTTTTTCTGCCATTTCATTAAAAATCCCTGTCGGCTGACCGGACACGTCCCGGAAGATTTCGCCACCCTCCGGGTCTGGAGTGGACTTATTTACCCCCGCCAGGTTCATGGCCGCCGCATTGGCCAGACTGGCATGACCACTGGCATGACTGAGCAGCACCGGATGATCAGGCACCGCCTCACTCAATGAATGGTGGGTAGGGAAACCATTAAACATCAGTTCGGGCACCTCATCCCACTTATCCTGATGCCAGCCACGCCCGATGATCCACTCACCCGCTGGCGTCACAGCGGCCCGCTCCTGCACCATACGCACCACCTCCTCATAGCTCCGGGCCTGCATCAGGTCCACATTGATGATATTGGCTCCAATGCCCATGATGTGGGCGTGCCCCTCTATAAAACCCGGATAAATATAGCTTTCGCTCATATCCAACACCTCTGTGCTATCACCCACCAAATCCCGAACCTGGTCATTGCTCCCCACAAAAAGGATCACGCCATCTTTCACGGCAATGGCCTCTGCCTCCCCTGCGTCGGGATTCAGTGTATACACTTTGCTATTCAGCAAAACCAGATCGGCCTTGGTTTGGGGCTTTTGGCAACCCCCTATTATAAAGGCCATTAGAAGCGTGATAACAGATAATTTTCTCATGTGAAGTAGTGATAGGTTTCAATCAGATAATAGAATCGAAATTACCTTTTTTTGTTTAATTCCTTTAGCTTTGCGCCTCCATTCAGGTGAATGGGCATTTCGATTCGTCGGGATGTATTGTTAACTAAATCCTTCATTCCCCTGACTCTAGGAATGAACGTGTATAAATAGAGTCATTTTTTAATTATGGCAGAAGATAAAAAAGACGAGCTTCAGGACGTGGAAAACACAGAAGCTCAGGCAGCTGAGACTCCAGAGGAGACAAAAGCAGTAGAAGCAGCAGAGGAGACTCCAGCTGAAGAAGCCAAAAAAGAAGTAGCTGAGGAAGTGAAAGCTGAGCCAGCGAAAGAAGAAGTAAAAGCTCCCGTAGCCAAAGAAGTGAAAGCTCCTGAGGTACAGGCGCCGATTGCAGAAGCTGAAGTAGACATTTGGGATACTGCAGTGGATGACGGTTTTGGAGAGGAGTACTCTGACAAAGACCGCAAAAAAATGGAAGCCCTTTATGAGGCTACCCTCAACCAAATCACAGAGAAAGAAGTGATGGCAGGAACTGTAGTGGGTATCACTGACAGGGACGTGATCATCAACATTGGCTTCAAATCTGACGGACTGGTAGCCCTTTCTGAATTCAGAGATGTGGAAGACCTGAAGCCGGGTGATGCAGTAGAGGTATATGTAGAAGAGCAGGAAAACGCCAATGGCCAGCTTGTTCTTTCTCGTAGAAAAGCCAAAATCGTGAAAGCATGGGAAAACATCCAGAAAGGTTTGGATGAAGACATGGTCATCAACGGAATGGTGAAGAGAAGAACCAAAGGTGGTCTGATTGTAGATATTTTTGGAGTAGAGGCTTTCCTTCCAGGTTCACAGATCGATGTGAAGCCTATCAGAGACTTTGATGTCTTTGTAGGTAAGAAAATGGAAGTGAAAGTAGTGAAAATCAACTACGCTAACGATAACGTGGTGGTTTCTCACAAAGTATTGATCGAGAAGGATATCGAGAAGCAGAAAGCTGTGATCCTCGAAAACCTGGAGAAAGGTCAGGTACTGGAAGGTGTGATCAAAAACATGACCAACTTCGGTGTATTCATCGACCTTGGTGGTGTAGACGGTCTGCTTCACATTACAGACATCTCATGGGGACGTATCAACCATCCGGAAGAAGTACTTTCTTTGGATGCTAAAGTGAACGTTGTTGTTCTTGATTTTGATGATGACAAGAAGCGAATTTCTTTGGGTATGAAGCAATTGACTGCTCATCCTTGGGATTCACTTGACAAAGACATGACGGTAGGTTCTAAAGTGAAAGGTAAGATTGTGAATGTAGCCGATTACGGTGCATTCCTCGAAATCATCCCTGGAGTAGAAGGACTGATCCACGTATCTGAAATGTCATGGTCTCAGCACCTCAGAAATCCACAGGATTTCATCAGCGTAGGTGACCAACTGGAAGCAGTGGTACTGACCATCGACAGAGATGATCGTAAGATGTCTCTTGGTATCAAGCAATTGACTGAAGATCCATGGACTAAGCAGGATGTACTGACTAACTACGCTGTGGGCACTAAGCACACAGGTATCGTAAGAAACCTTACCAACTTTGGCTTGTTCATCGAGCTGGAAGAAGGTATCGACGGTCTGGTACACGTTTCTGATCTTAGCTGGACTAAGAAGATCAAGCATCCATCTGAATTCGTGAAAGTAGGCGACGAACTGGAAGTGGTAGTGATGGAGCTGGATGTAGATAACAGAAGACTGGCCCTAAGCCACAAGCACCTGGAAGAGAATCCTTGGGATACGTTCGAAACCGTATTCACCAGAGGTTCTGTACACAAGTGTACCGTCATTTCTAAAAATGACAGAGGCGGTTTGCTAGAGCTTCCATACGGCCTTGAAGGTCAGGTGACGACTAAAAACCTTCAGAAAGAAGATGGCTCACAAGCCAATGAAGGTGAGACACTTGATTTTAAAGTGATGGAATTCTCTAAGGATGAGAAAAGAATTGTACTTTCACATACATCTACCTGGAAAGAAGGTGCTGAGCAGCCTGCTCCTGCAGCTGCACCGGCCCCTAAGAAAGGTAAATCATCGAAAGGCAATACACTCAACAAGATCAATCAGGAAACTGAGAAGTCTACCTTAGGTGATCTGGAAGCACTTTCCGCTTTGAAAGACAAGATGGAATCAGCTGCTAAGCCTGCTGCCGCCAAGCCTGCCAAAAAAGCAGCGCCTAAGGCAGAAGAAAAAGCGCCAGAAGCCGAAGGATCGGAAGAAGAATCAAAAGATTCTGAATAAATGAATGAGCCGGAAGGGATTTCCCTTCCGGTTTAATTTTATTCTTGTTTAATTTGCACCTGCAAAAAGGGTCGAGTGGCCGAGTGGCTAGGCAGAGCTCTGCAAAAGCTCGTACAGCGGTTCGAATCCGCTCTCGACCTCTTCTACAAACACCTCATCATTTTGATGGGGTGTTTTTGTTGGTACCCCACCCAGGGGCTGTAAGGGTGGATCAAGCAATATTTGTGCGGGGTGACACTCTATAATTATATTTTGTAAAATCGAACTAATCCACTTTAAAGTAGAAAGCAAGGGCGTAAAGGAGGGCGGGCCATCCAAGGCAAGTGTGAATCATTTTGACTCTCAAAAAATCCTAAAAAAGTGCAACCCAGATGAGTCAAAATGATTTTTTGCGTTGGTGCCTTTTCTTTTGCTTCGTTTTCTTTGGGCAAGCAAAGAAAATGAAGGGTATGTAGCAAATCAATTGGATTGAGGGATGTAAGGTATCAGGTAACTACGTCACCATCCATCTTTAATGCAATCTCCCCACAGGAATTCCGCTTGATCCGTAAACGTCTTGCAGGACTTAAAAACCAAAACGGCCTTTCGGACTACCGGGTACTGGTACAACCCCACATCGGTTTTAGGACGAGACCGTGCAGCACACCCCTATAGCCAATAATGGTTTGATCAGGATAGAAAATCTGCTAGATTTGGTAGTATTACAAGTGCATAGCACCACTGGTGGTTGTTAGGCGGTTGTTAGCACTTATTCAACCAAACGAAATTTGTGAGACCAATTCTTGTAATTATAGGCCTAATAATAAGTTTATCTACATATTGTCAATCGCTTATAGACAAGATGGGATTAGAATCATGTAAATGTCTAAATACCATCAATGCGGATGGAGACTCAGAACAAACTTGGGAAAAATTCAATACAACTTGCTGGTCAAGAATAATTGAGCAATTTAAGGATGACATAAATGCTCTTGAGTTTGATACGACCGATACTGAAATAGCAGAGGTGCCTGAATATAAAAGAGGTTACGAATTGGGGAAGATTGTTGGAGTCAGAGTATTCACTAACATGATTGATAACTGCGACGAATTCTATGAAATATTCAAAAAGATGATTCCTAAAGTTATAGATCCAAACACAGTTCCGATATATGGAGAAGGAGAAATTGATTCGTTAACAAACCACATTGAACTAGGGATTAATTTATTCGACAATTACTGCGATCGTGCTATTGCGTACTACAAAAAGAGTAAAACTAAAAAAGCCATTTCCGACTTGGACAAGGCAATTGAATTGAAACCAGATCAACCAACACCGCATATTTATAAGGGGATCATTCATCGTAACAATAAAAAATATTGCTCAGCAGCAAAGGAATTCGAAACTGCATATCAACTAGGATCCAACCCAATGATTCTGATCTTCTCAAGAATTTTGATCCGAGAATGTGGAAACTAACAAGTGCTAACGGACGATGATGGCGCATGGCCTAACTTAGCATTCTGCTAGGTGCCTGCTAAACATCCCGCTTATCTTCCGCCAAAAATCTATTGTGCTTTCTAATAAGTGCTGCTCGTGGGAGATTTTTATCTGTGTTGGCGCAGTGCGCACTTGATACTTTGAATGCACCGGCAGATAAGCTACTTTTATCATAATTAAAAAAGCTCGGAGGCCACAGCGCCATATCTGAGCGTTACCACCAATAGGACTGCATGATAGCATTATACATTTTTATAGCCCTAATAGTTGGATGGTTAATTTACCGAACTATTTATCTCAAGCGGAAACAACGGCAATACCAAGGTGCTTTTGTTGAGACATTTAAGAACTCTGAAACCAACCTACCAACCTTGAAAACTGGATACTCATATGGTTTTCCAAGCTTTGTAGTAATGTTCAAGAACGAAGAACTTTTACAGCAAGCAGAGAGTAACGGCCTAACAAATTTGTTTATTAATCGAATTAAGCAGATTCATTCTGAATTCAAGGAATTTGAGGCAGAACGAGCAATTTTTTTCACTTGGGAAGGAAGAACTTTTAATGTCTACTCACCTGAACAATAAGCTCAACTTATGAAGAAATATTTCACCGTTAAGAACATTCTTTTAGTTATTTCGATACTTCTGAACATCGTCTTGACCGGAATCCTTGGGATTCGTGCCATGAACGAACCAACACACAAACGAGGAATTCTAACCGAAAACATAAAGGTCGGACTTTTCTCTAACCCGAACGTCTTGTTTGAACTTCCAAAAGGGCTAACTGTTGAAGATGCTTCTCCTCGTGGAATTGCTGCAATTGACATGTTTGAACTCGAACGTTTTTCTATCGTGATAACTTCAGATCTGGGGAACTTGGTGAACTATGACGCAGATCCTTCCGAACTACAACCATTTGGGAACCATTATTCGGCTGACTATCCAACAATGGAGAAACGTAAATAACTGGTGGTAACAAGCGCTAGCACGAATGCGCCTCCCGATGGCTATCGGGAGCCACTTTACAGACTTTAGTGCGAACATTGCCATGAATCAGCCGCTGAAGAAACTGCTCTATTTTCTACCCAGCTCAACTCGCAGGATTTATTCACTTTCTGGACGCAGTGCCATTCTGATACTTTGAATGCACCCCTTGGTCAGGCACGACAGATAAGCTACTTTTATCATTATTAATTAAGCTTGGAGGCCACAGCGCCATATCTGAGCGCTACCAATCACCTCAACTTGAAAATCCTCATTTCCATATCGTTTTTATCCCTCTTAGCCTTTAACTCCATTAGCCAACCTAATACGGAATTTCTGAATAAAGCAGTTGATGCTATGAAGGTGGATATTTCCAACGATAGATTTGATGAACTGGCCATCAGAGGATTGGGGAAAGTACTGGATAACTTTGATGAACAGGATTTCTTTGGACTAACCTCTACGGACTCTACTTTTATCAGATTGATCTGGGAAAGAAGTTGGGAAAAAGACGTTTTGATTAACATCTACGGATCTGAGAACAATTTTGAACTGGTTGTTAAAACGGAAGGAAATAACACCCGAAGAATTGAACACTTCAATATTACCGAACTGACGAACAAAGAAATTCGGCTTCTTAAAAAGCATTTGGCATACGGTGACTTCAACCCTGAGATTGAGGCAATAATCTCTCAATCAATCATCGCAGATTCCGTCAAATATCGATACAGCAGTACCACAGCACAGCTATCTGAGTATACAGCGGCAGAACTCATAGAACAGCTAAACAAGTCCAATTTTTATGGACATGATCAAATCGATTTTAACCATGTTGTAGCTGATGGCTGGAGCTGGTCTTTGGAGGTACTGCAACCCGGTAAGGGGTTCTACATTGTTATGTCTGACAGCTATTCTGATCACCCGAACGATAACGATTTCTCTAAAGTATGTTTGAGAATGCTCAACCTGGCAACTGAACTCAACCTAATCGAAAAACCAGACTGATAACCGGCTATAGCAAATGGCCTTACTTAGCCATCTGCTAAGTGCCCGCAAAATATCCGCTTGATCTGCCGCCAAGAATCTGTTGTGCATTCTACTAAGTGCTGCTCGTGGGTGTTTTTTGATCTGTATAACGCAGTGTCCGTTTGATACTTTGAATGCACCCCTTGGTCAGGCACGACAGATAAGCTACTTTTATCGTAATTAATTAAGCTCGGAGGCCACAGCGCCATACACGGGCATTACCAGCAATTCTCCCTCGATCTTAATAACTCATGAACAAGCCAAAAACACCAATCGAAAATTACCTGTCTCATTTGGATAGCATTTTCCAAACCGAGCCTGAATTCTTTGGAGGTGAGAAGAGAGACGGACTGGCAGGTGTAACTAGTATTGTTTACTCTGAACTACCTGAATCCGGCATGGTAACTGGCATAACTTATGGACTATCCCTAGTTGAACATCCTGACTGGAAACTGGGACGACCTGAACTTCTTATTTCGGTTGAATCAACTGACAAGTCATGGGCACAGGCTGCAGGGTTTATTGCTGAACAACTCCGTGGAAATTGCCCATTTTCTTACAGCAATACGATCAACTTTGGCGAGCCTGTTTCCGATGAATCAGAGATGGATGCTTTTCTAATATTTGCACCGTCTATCCTCGACAAAAAGTTTTACTTAAATATTGACATTGGATTGGATTACAAGATCAACATTGCAGGTCTTTATCCAATCTATTCGAGTGAGATGAAACTGGTGAACGAGTGGGGACTTGATAAATTCTGGCATCACCCAGATTTTAACAACTATAACGTCAACAGAAAACGAATAACTGGATAAGAAAGCTGATAACAATCACTAACACGAATGCGCCTCCCGATGGCTATCGGGAGTCTCTTTGCAGACTTTAGTGCGAACATTGCCATGAATCAGCCGCTGAAGAAACTGCTCTATTTTCTACCGAGCTCAACTCGCAGGATTTTTAGACTTCCGAAACGCCGTGCCATTTGGAACCGTTGTGAGCTCCCCCTTTGCCGAGCACGGCAGATTTCACTAGTTTAGCGCTTCCATAATGTGAGCGCATATGTCTCACACATGGCGTTAAGTGCAAATAGACCCAACAACAGGAAATCTAGTGAAGAAAATAATTCTCAAAATACTTAAATACGGACTTATAGTAATTGGCTTGATTCTAAGTATTATTCTATTACTGTATGTATATCCTATTGCAGACCCATTAAGTCAAAAAACAGATACTAACGACTATATTATATCAAACATCAACATTATAGATGTAGCAAACGATTCAATCATAACAAACCAATCTGTTTATATTAAAAATGACAGGATAGTAAAAGTCACTTCAAAAGATTCTCTTTTAAAAAACGACCACATTAAGATCATTGATGGTAAAGGAAAGTATGCTTTGGCTGGTTTATGGGACATGCATTCACACTTAGCATTCCAGATTGCACCACAAGTGATTATGCCCCTGCATATTGCAAATGGAGTTACATATATCAGGGACATGCAAGGCATTGTCAACATTAACAAAGAGAGGATCCAATGGAGAAAGGAAATAGACTCAGAAGAACTATTAGGACCAAGATTAATTGGTTTTGCTGATGAAATAGTTGGTGCGAATTATGATGAGCAAAATGTTTTTGAACTAGTAAATAGAACAGCAAAAGATAGCCAGACTTTTATTAAGATTTATTCTGGGATATTACCTGATAGATATTTTCCCTTAGCAGAAGAGGCCAAAAAGCAGGGCGTTGTTTTTGCTGGACATTATCCGAATGCAATTAATCCTATAGATGCCTCAAATGCCGGGCAACGGAGCTTTGAACATGCTCATTTATTTTTAAAACATGCCAACCCACTAGCTAAAAAAAATCGTCAATATTATCAGGCTTTGTATTCAGATGAAGAGGTTGACGAAGATGATAGGCCTTCATCAATCGACATGTTGGCCAGTTTTGATTACCAAAAATTCTCTGAACTGGTAGATACCATGGTAAAAAACAACACCTACTTCTGCCCAACTCATATTACCCGAAAATATGAAGCCTTTGCGAACGATAAAGTATTTTTAGATGATGCAAACCTGAAGTATATACCTCATTTAGTATCATTAATATGGAAAGATGATATTTCACAAATGAAGGAGTATGTAGAGGTGGAAGGCAATCAACAGTATCTTGAAGACTTTTATCTAAAAGGATTAGAGTTAACTGGTTTGGCACATGAAAAGGGAGTGAACATATTAGCAGGAACTGATTCATACGACCCGTATTCATTTCCCGGAATCAGCTTACATAGTGAGCTTGAAGAACTGGTAAAAGCAGGGCTATCTCCAGCAGAAGCACTAAAAAGTGCGACTATAATCCCTGCTGAATATTTTAATGTTTCAGAGATGTACGGAACTATAGCAGAAAATAAAATAGCCGATTTACTTATTTTGGATAAAAATCCTCTGGAGGATATAAAGAATACCACTTCTATAGAAAGCCTTTTTTTTAATGGTAACCTATATGAAAAAGAAGATATTGATAACATGAAATTATATGTTGAAAACAATGCTTCTGGCCTAAATGGATTATCTATTTCTGTAAAAATGTTTTTTAGGCTCATGAAAGACAATAGACATTAAAAAAGCACATAACAAGCGTAGCTGTTGCACAACCCCTCCGCAATCTATATAGGATCGGGAGACCCCGTATACCGTAACCACACCCAGCCATCGATCCACCATTATTGCGGTTTTCAATTCACCATTCAATAATTTTCCCTTATTTTGACATTGGATGAAAAAACAGGCCGTCATTTACTTTTTCCTTTTCCTTCTGGGGTCATTCGTCATGGCTCAGGACTTCCTCTCATGGCAGATGAACGACCGCTACTTTACCGCTCAGGCAGGCTTTGGCTTTGCCTCCTATCGGGGTGAGCTCAAACACAATGGCAGCATCCAAAACGAAATCTCCAACATCAGCCTGGGTGTGGAGGCTCGCCTTCTCCCCAAGGTGGGAGCTAGGATAGAAATAGGCCGTTACAGCATCAGAGGTCATGACAGGCATGCCCCTGACAGCTCCTATGCGCAGCAGCGAAACCTCTCATTCAGCTCCACCAATTATGAAATCAGCGTGCAGGGCATTTTCTATATGAAAAAGTATGCGGGAGCTTATTACAAAAGACACAAAGTAGACCCCTACCTCCTGGCGGGTGTGGGCGCCACCTTTATCAGCCCCACGGCTGAGCTGGCCGGGCAGCAGTATAATCTCTACGACCTCCAAACAGAAGACACTGAGTACAGCAGGTTTACGATGATCTTTCCGGTGGGAGCCGGCCTCAAATGGAAAATCAACCCATTCCTCAACTTCACTACAGAAATTACCTATCGCTTTACCCTTTCTGATTACCTGGATGATGTCTCAGGGAACTATCCTCAAAACCCGGGACAGGGTGCTGACCTGCTCTCCAACCGCAAGGACGAAGTGGGTGTGATCAACCAGGAAGCGTACGATCAACTGGTTGCTGGTGCGCCCAGGGGAGATCAGCAGGACAAAGATGCCTACCTGTTTTTAAACCTGAAATTTGAATTTTTTCTTCCGCCAGGGCTTTTCAAAGGAAAATAAAGCCTAAACCTTTCCAACACCTCTACTACTCTCTCCATCTCCTCCGAAGTGAGCCCAGCACCACTTGGCAGGCATATTCCCTTTCTGAATAAGTCCTCGGCCACCGAACCGCCCACATACCCGGCATCCGAAAACAGGGGCTGTAAATGCAACGGCCGCCAAAACCGCCTGGCCTCAATATTGGCCTCTTCGAATCGCCGGATTAACTCATCCACTCCTATTTCATGATCCATCACACAGGGGTACACCCAGCAGTTAGCTCCCTGAACCACCTTTGGAGTCAGCCAATTCAGGCTTTCGAGCGCCTGGTGGTAGTCATCGAAAACCGCTTTCTTCCGTTCCATAATCGCATCAAACCGGGAAAGCTGAGCCAGGCCGAGCCCCGCCAGCACGTTACTCAGGCGGTAATTATACCCTACTTCCTCATGCAGGTAATGATTGGCCGGCACCTTAGCCTGTGAGGCCAGATGCTTCGCATGCTCATGGTCTTCCGCATGTTTGCAAATCAGTGCTCCCCCACCGCCGGTGGTGATAATCTTATTGCCATTGAATGAGAGTACTCCAAAATCGCCCTCCCCTCCAACAAACTGCCCGGTGATGCTGGTCGCGCCCAGGGCTTCGGCCGCATCCTCTATCAGTTTCACCCCGTACTCCGCACAGATGTCGGCGATCTCCTTGATTTTGGCGGGCTGGCCAAAAATGTGCGTTACGATTACTGCTTTGGGGAATGTCGGCTTGCCCGCCTGCTCAGATAAATGGCTTTTCAAAAGGCGGGGATCCAGGTTCCAGGTATCTGGCTCGCTGTCCATAAATACCGGTACTCCCTGCTCATATCGGACAGCATTGGCGGCTGCCACAAAGGTAAATGACCCCACGATCACCCGATCGCCTGCCCGCACTCCCGCAAGCCGCACGGCCAGATGCAATGCTGCAGTACCGGAGTTGAGGGCCAGCACATGAGGAAAATGAAACTTTTGAGCAAGCGACTGCTCCAGCAAATCCAGCTGCGGGCCCACCGGGGCAATCCACCCTTGCCTCAAAGTCTCAGTCACTGCAGCGATCTCAGTCTCTGATATATAAGGTGGCGAGAAATAAATGCGATCCGGACTCAATGCGATTCGGAGGTTTTGACTTGCACGGCGTGATAATCAGATTCCCACCATTTGATCAACTGGACAAAGGTTTTTAAAAATATCCTCAGGTCCAGCCACAGGGAGCAATGCGCAACGTAGTACAAATCCAATTTCATTTTCTCTTTGAAATCCAGGGCATTGCGACCATTCACCTGCGCCCAGCCCGTAATGCCCGGCTTCACCTCATGCCTGCGGTGTTCTTTCGGTGTATATTTCTGCAGGTACGCCACCAACAGTGGCCTGGGGCCAATGAAGCTCATCTCCCCTTTCAGAATATTGAACAGCTGTGGTAATTCATCCAATGAGGTCTTTCTCAAAAATTTACCCATGGGGAAGATGGGGTCTCCCGGGACGTTGGTCATTGTGGTAAATTTCAGCATCTTAAATAACCGCCCTCCCAGACCGGGCCGCTCCTGCACAAAGAAAACCGGCTGACCTGACAGCAAAAGCCATAAAGCAATGGCGCACATCAGGGGCAAAAGCACAATACACAGCCAACCGGCCATCAAAAAATCAAATGACGGTTTTATATATCTAAAGTATTTTGAGTGCCTGGACATACTGATGGCTTCAAATGTATGCAATCTCCTCTTTTCTTAATATTTTTCCGATCTGAAATAAAGGCGACATTCGGTTATGCCGGAATACTCCGCCTTCACACATATTCATTAAAGAGCTGAGAAGAGCCCCGCCGCACTGAAATATCCTCTTCCGCAGGTTTTGATGAATCAAATGATCCAAACACGATGAAGACATTTCGTTTTATTTTTTTTCTCACCATTACCATTGCCTTAGGGGTTTCGCTGAACACGCGAATAGCCGGAGTACCTCCTTTGGGTAAATTTCTCAGCCCGTTCCATGGTTTCTGGCAAAATGCTGAAGAAGCAGGAATCAACTACGAAGAAACACTGGACATGGAAGGACTGACCGCTCCGGTGACGGTCTACTACGACGAGATGCGCATTCCACATATCTATGCGGAAAACGAAACAGACCTTCATAGGGTGCAGGGCTATCTCACAGCCAGAGACAGGCTTTGGCAAATGGACTTCTTTTCGAGGCTCGTTTTCGGAAGACTTTCAGAAGTATTGGGAGAACGCACGCTTAACTTCGATCGGTTCAACAGAAGAATTGGTTTGAAGAAAATGACCGAAGACCTGCTGGAGACCATACAGTCCGATCCTGATCTGCTGCCAGTACTCAATGCCTACAGCGATGGCGTGAATGCTTATATAGACCAACTCACCTACGCCCAGTATCCGCTGGAATTCAAGTTGCTCAATTATGAGCCCGAGGCATGGTCCCCATTGAAGTCATGCCTGGCCTATGCCATGCTGAGCAACACCCTTTCGCGAGGTGAATCCGATTTGGAAAACACCAATGCCCTTGCCCTGTTTGGTAAGGACATGTTCAATTTGCTGTATCCAGACCAACTGGGTAATCTGGACCCGGTAATTCCCAAAGAGAAAAAGTGGAGTTTTGATCCGCTCAAAGTCATCAAACCAAACATTCCATACCCGCTCACTACCACTAAAAAAACGATAGAGAAGCCTCATCCGCTCAATGGCAGCAACAACTTTGCGGTATCAGGGAGCAAATCAAAAAGTGGCCATGTCATGCTGGCCAACGAGCCCGACCTGGAACTGACCCTGCCTTCTATATGGTATGCGTATCATCTTCACACCGATGATAAGAATGTAATGGGTGTGACGGTACCTGGCACTCCGGTCATACTCATTGGCTTCAATGACAGCATCTCCTGGGGAGTGACCAATTCGCCCCGGGATCAGGTAGATTGGTATTCGATCCAATTCAGGGATGAAAATCGCAGTGAGTACCTCTACAACAATCAGTGGTTCAAAGCAGAAAAGCAGATCGAGGTATTCAAGATTGCAGGAGGTGCTACCTATACGGATACCATCATCTATGTGCACCATGGTCCGGTGGTCTATGACCGCAATTTCTTTCCTGAAAATGGCAAGACCAACTATGCCATGAAATGGATCGCTCACTTCCCGAGCACCACCATCAATGCCATGTACGAAATCAATAAGGCCAAAAATTATGAAGACTTCACCAAAGCCATGGTGAAATTTCAGGGGCCCCCTCAGAACTTCATGTTTGGCTCTACCAAAGGAGACATTGCAGTGTGGTTGCCCGGGAAATTTCCTGTAAAGTGGCGCGAACAAGGAAAATACCTCATGGATGGATCGAATCCTTCGTATGAATGGAAGGCATATATTCCATTTGAGCACAGTCTCTTCGCCAAAAATCCCGAGCGGGGATTTCTGAGCTCAGCCAATCAGCACCCTGTGGATACGCTCTACCCTTATTATACCTACGATCACAATTATGAATACTATCGTGGGCGCCGGATCAATGATCGATTGAGAATTCTCAAAGACATGATCCCTAAAGACATGATGAAGCTTCAAAACGACAACTTTAATTACATGGCTTCTGAGAGTCTGCCTATGATGCTGAACTATCTGGATACCGGGAGCTTCGATACCCAGGCCTGGAACTACCACAAAACACTTAGCGAATGGGACTATTTCAATGAACCTTCTTTGAAGGCACCTTCGGTATACCAGCTTTGGTGGGATATCCTTTACCAGCAAATTTGGGATGAAATAGATACCGTTTCCATAGCGATAGACCGACCCAACAAATACGTGACCATAGACCTGTTGAAACGGGATTCATCATTGGTGTTTGCTGACATTCTGGCCACCAACGCCAGAGAAACCACCCGGGACCTCATCAACCTGACCTACCAGAAAGCCATTGACTCACTGGATGTACGCATGTCTCAGAATAATGAAGACTTGAGCTGGTTCACTTTCAAAAACACCACCGTTCGCCACCTGCTCAGACTGGATCCATTCTCAGTGGATCAGGTGCGTGTAGGCGGATATGCCAGCATCGTCAATGCTGCCAGCAAGGGTCACGGCCCGTCCTGGCGCATGGTGGTAGAGATGGATCCGGCGGGTACTAAAGCGTGGGGAGTGTATCCGGGTAGCCAAACAGGCAATCCGGGCAGTCCACTGTACGGTCATATGATTTCCCGATGGGCCTCAGGGGAATATTATCCACTACTCTTTGGTCCGGAGATTAAAAATTCCGATCAGGTGATTTTCACTCAAACCATCCAACCTCAATAAGATGAAGTTAATAGCAAGAATTATTCTGATAATCCTTTTCACCTATTTGTTGTCATTTGTCCTACAGTGGTGGATCATCATTGCCATCTCCTTTCTGGTGGGCTTTGCACTATATGGCAATGGGTTCAACGTATTTATCTCCGGTTTTTTGGGTGGAGGTCTGCTTTGGCTGAGCTACGCCTGGTATCTCGACATTAAGACCAGCGCTATTCTTTCTGAGAAAATCGTAGAACTCTTCCCTTTCAACGACAATATATTCCTCATCATTGGTGCAGGAGTGGTGGGTGGCCTATGCGCCGGATTGGGAGCACTAACCGGAAATAGCTTCCGACTAATGTTTGTGAAGCGAAAAACAAAAAGCTTTTACAGCTGATCCTCTTTCGCTATCAGCACACCACTGGCAATTACTGATACTTGCCGTAAATCGGCGTTTTCATCAAATGGTTTGCCCGAGTCTTCGGCATAGTGTCTGGCTGTGGCCTCATCCAGCACTTCTGATAATGCTACACCTTCTATGATGACCTTTTTCCCGGCAGCATCCTTCGGTACGAAAAAGCCATAATCTTTAAACGTAACCCGTACAGGGCTCCCATCGGCAGATTTCAAGGTCATCCAACAGCCCTTCATCTGGCATACCTCTGTGATCTCAGCTTCAAATTTGACAGCCAGGCTATCTGCGGAGGCAACCCCCGTCAACATGGCATCGGTAGTGATGGCAGCCTCAGGAGCTATTGGATCTCCAAAAGAATCCCAACTCGCCTTCTTGTTTTCACAAGAAGAGCCACCTACAACTAAAAATGTCCCTGAAATGATCAATACCACCCAATTCGTGGATAAGAGTCTTGATATGTCCTTTTTAATGTTCACAAGCAACTGATTTTAAGCGATTTAGCTGTGGATCGATTGTTCAATACTCGAACCGTTAAGCAAATTATAAATGAGTAAATTTATACTTTATTAACCAAAAAAAACCAAGTTATGAACAATTCAAGAAACTTTCTCGCATTAGTATTATTAGCAATGGGTATGACCTTTGGCGCTTGCTCACAAGACGATACCATGGACGAACTGATTGACAACACAGAAATCAATAGTCCTTCTCCTACAGGAAATGAAACAGATGGTGAAGAAGAACCTCCAACAACAGGCGGTTGATTACTTTAACCGAGAAATAAACCAAATTCATCTAAAAGTCGTGACAAGTTTCGCGACTTTTTTTTTACCTTTAATTCCGTTATTAACCAAAGTAATAACTTTTGAGGGTAACCATCATTCTATTGTTTGTTTTCAGCGCGTTTACAGCGTTTTCGGAAGGCCTATCTGAGGCTTATGAAAACGTTATGAGTGTGTACAGTCAAGGTGATCATTCCGTTACAAAGGAAATTGCCGTTGATTTCCTAAGTATCGCCAAGGAGCAGAATGATACTTACTACATGACAAAAACGTACTATCTCTTAGGTTATCTATGCACTCATACCGATGATTTCGGTAATGCCATCATCTATTACCTCGAAGGTGCCAGACATGCCGAAATCAGTGAAAGGGATGATCTCAAGCCTAGTCTAATAGCTATATATAAGAACCTTGCATTAATATTAGGGGACTACGGCCATTATTCGTTATCTCATAAATTTATTAACGAGGGCCTCCGAGTCGCTTCGGAATTGAAGGATGAACAACAAATCATCATTTTGCTGAACAATAGGATTCATGAACTTTTATCTGAAAAACGATTAAATGAAGGCTTAAAGCAAATTGACTCTTTACTAGCCAATTTTCATGTCTCCGAAAAAAGATTTCTTGTAATGAAAAATAAGCTCGGGGCTGCGTATGGAGAATTGGGAAATCACAAGGCTGCGTTGGAAAATTATAAATACGTAATAGATAGAGGCCCAGAAGTATCACCCGAGACTTATGCTCTGTGTATGGAAAACACCGGCGGAATATACCTTGAACAAAAAGAGTACTCCAAAGCACTTGAGTATTTGTTGGCGACTTACGATTTTGATTCTGATAAACAATACAATCAAAAAGCACTGCGAACGCTAGGAAAAATAGGTCAAACCTATTTTGAGCTGAGTGATTACGGTCAAGCCCTGAACTATTATCAAAAAGCAATCGAGCTCATAGAACAAGGTAATCAAACCCCTACCTCCTATGAGATCTTCAGAGAGGTTAGTAAAGTGTACAGCATCCTGGGTGAGTACGAAACTGCTTTGGAGTATGGTCGACAATACAGTGAACATTTGGAACAATTCATCGCTCAGCAAAAGGAAATTGAGGAACTGGACAAAAAGTATAACATACAACTCCTCACCGACAGATACTTTGATTTACTGGCCGCAAACACAGAGAAAAGGGAAACCGAACGGATGGCCAAATTCGGCATAGCAGGCAGCAGTGTTTTCTTCCTGGGACTATTGCTCATCGTACTGTACCGCAACCACAGAGTAAAGAGGGAAATTGAAAATCAACTCAAATCAATTGAGTTGTTATCAGAAGTCTAAATTCAGCTTGTTTCTCAACACTTCCAGAATCTTGTCCTGCTTCACATACAGTGCCGCAATCTTTTCTTTCTGCTTCATGTTTTCAGTCAATAAGGTGCCGATCAACTCCGACAATTCCTCAAGGGATGGACTTAGACCGATCTCTTCTCTCAGTGCACTCACCAGAGACACAATGCGGTCTTCAATGCTGGCATATCCAGTATCAAGGGCAAAGTTATTCTCCTTTTCCTTCCAGATTTCTCCTTCACCTTTCAGCAACCAATTGGCATTGATTGCTTCATATGCCATTAAAATTTTCTGTAGTACGTCGAAACTGGGTTTGCTTCTTCTTCCTTTGATGATGTTGTAGATCACAGGGCTCTTCACACCGATATTGTCCGCAAAAGAATTGGGATTCGTATGCAGCTCTCCAATTAAATCTGATATGCGATCATTAATTGCCATATGATACACCAAAAATAAAGAAGTTCTTTTGAAAAAAAGAAGGGTTACTTTTCGTAACCCTCCCTCATTAAGAACCAGCTATGGAAAATAGATACTCACTATCTATGATGCTAATTTACTATCATTTGATAGTACTCCAAAAGAAAATCGATCTTTTTTTATCGAAATTTATATCAATTGATAAAAAAAGGCCACACATGACGTGCAGCCTTATTTTCCACCGCTGATTCCTTAATGAGAATCGAATTCAAAGTAACGGATTTTCGCAAATTTTCAAAGACCCCAACGTTAATTATTATTTTGAAACTGAGCTCCCAGGTGAAACAAATGATACTTTTTATTAATTACTTTGTGCCTCATGAGCCGCAACAATGTGAAAAAGAACATCGTCTTCAGAAGAAGAATCTTTCTGGTATTGGGGTTGCTCTCTGTTTTTCTCCTCCTTCATTATTTCCTTTTTACCTACGGTTCAGCCATCTCAGGAGAGATTCTAAAAAAGTTAGTACTCGAGCAGAGTCAGGACACTTACGAGCTGGGCTATGACGAGGTGGACATCTCACTGGTCAACAAGCGACTGGACATCACCAACCTGACCCTGCTTCCAAACACCGAGAAGACACCTGATAGCCTAAGTCACCTCTACGAAGTACGGGTTCCGCATTTATCCATCACACTAACCTCTATTCTGGGCATTTACACCCGCAAAGAGCTCTTATTCAAAAATATAGCCATCACCAACCCGGCCATCAAAATGATTAGGATAAACCCGGGCAAAAAACGAGAGACGTTTTCGATGGAAACGGGTGATCTCTATCAGCTCATCAATAGTTACCTTTTGAAGTTTTCCATTGACAGCCTGGGGGTGAAAAGTGCGTCAGTTCACTATCAACCCCTTATGAAGGACCAATTTGGGATCCTGCTCAAAGACATTGATTTTCAGGTTCAGAGCCTGATGATTGATTCCACCAGAAGCAAAAACTTCCTCTTCACTGAAAACATCAACCTGATTTTAACCAATCAGCATTTCAATTTGGCAGACAGTCTTCATTACATCGCATTTGATGAATTTTCACTCTCTACCAGGTCACAGGACATTCTCTTTAAGAATCTCAGACTCAAGGAACGGGCAGATAGACCGGATGCTGAAATCCGCGGCCTCAACCACTATAACATTGAGTTTCCCGAGCTCAACTTTCGTGGGCTCAACTTCCCCAAAGCTTATCAGGACAACGAACTTTTCCTGGACTCCGTACGAATTGTCAAACCCACCATTTCGATCCGTAAAACCGGTTTCTCCGCCTCAGGAAATGACATCACCAACTTGGTCTATTCCATCTTCAATAAGATCAAGATCGGGAAGCTATACATTGATGATGCTGTCACCAGTATCACTATGGATATTGACAATAGCAATCATGCCATCAGATCCGGCAATAGTACCCTGGTCATAGATGAATTCATTCTTGACTCCACCAATGTTTTTGGACAAAACCATGCTTTCTTCTCCTCTCTGGAGATGCTCTCCCGGGATCACTCTTTCTTAATGCCAGACAGCAGCCACTTCATCAGTTTCAAAGACCTGTTTGTTTCCACCCGCGACTCCACATTGCGCGTAGACGGTATTTCTATCACGCCTTTGAAGGACCAAAAGGACCTTCCGTACTGGTTGGATGCCGACATCCCGACCATCGATCTCAATGGACTCGATTTTAACCGAATTTCTACCCAGGGAGTTCTAATGCTTCGGTCTGCCAAAATAGAAAGTCCGGAAATTAGCCTCAACATCAACCCGGCAATTCAAAAAGATCAAAAATCACAGCTCGGCACCTTTATCAAGCGCTTGATCGCAACATCTCTTGAAATCCCACAAGCCTCATTAAACCTCACCAGAGGCGATCAAAAATTGGGCGTGGATAACCTCAGCATCAACCTATCAGGCATCGACATCATTCCTGAATCCGTCAGAGACTTGCACTTACTGGACTACCTAAGAATCGACGGTCTGCAGTCTGGCCGCTTACTGTTCTCCCATGAGGACTTTGTGCTCTCCGTGGCAAAATCAGAAATCAATGAAAACCGTAAAAACATCAACCTGTCTGGGGTTTATTTCAAGCCAACCACCAGCGCCTATCCGCTGAAGGTTTCCGCCGCAGCACTCACCGGGTTTGACCTGTTTGCCTTCACCGAAAAAAAAGAAATTATTTTCAAAACGCTGAACCTCACAAGGCCTCAGATAGAACTTGATGTGGCCGCAACCCAAAAGAATAGTGATTTTTCACTACTACAGCGATTAGCATTCCGCCGCTTTTCTGTGACTGATGGTACGCTAAAAGTACACAACGGACCGAACGAAATTTCACACGCCCATGGAGTGACGGGCAACCTGAGTAAGTACAAATTCGATTCACTTACAGACGATTATTCTTTTGGAATTGGCCTCTCAATTGACTCAGCAGATCATCTCTTTGCCAGCTGGAACCATCGTCTCCAGGGGACCAAACTCAAACTTTCTCAATCTGGTACCATCCTGGATGCAGATTTTCTCAAACTCAATCCGATTGGGTCGACACAAGAAACCAGCCAGCACAGGATGGAAGGGCACCAGCTACATTTGGAGGGAATTGACTTTCAGAAACTCATCAATGAAAAGCAATTACATTTCTCAAAAGGAACGCTTAAGGACAGTGACCTGAACCTTAAAATCAGCGCGTTATCCCACTCTGAACAAGCCCTTTCCAACGACCTTCTAAAATTTGAATCATTCCTCTTCACGAATGGAAAACTCCAATTGACCCTTCCTGATGGCCAGTTGACCTTATCCGCTCCACAGTTCGATCTTTTGATTGAAGATTTGAGCCTCAACGCAGAAAACCAACCCCTTTTTGCAAGGAATTATACCTTTACCTCACGAAATGCCATAGTGAGCATTCCACAACTGGAAGACAACATCCGAATGAACGCTGTTTCCTTCCAAACTGAAACCGGTTATTTCAGATCCTCAGACCTTCACCTGAGTCAACCCCATTCATTTACGGCATTCATCCCTGATCTGAAACTGACGGGCTTCGACATCAATGAGTTCATTCAGAAAAAGACCATCAACATTGATACTTTCTCCATGAGCTCCCCCACCCTCACTTTGGGCAAAATGGCCAACGAAAATGATCCAAAACTACCCGACACCCGCGTCAGATTCACAAGCATCAGTGACGGTTCATTCGCCTTGCAGCACCCCAAAATAAGCCACCAGGACAGCCTGTACCTCCGTCATTTTTCTGTTACGGTTGATCGCCTTGATTATGCTCCCAGCAGAGCAATCAACTTGTCTAGTGATCTTTTTGAATCCATCGCTTTTTCAGGCGAATCCTTCGAATACACCCTTCCTGACAGCCTTTTCAGGGTGAAAATTAAGAATTACAGCTACGATCACGACCTGAAAAAAATTGACCTCAGAAACTTAAGGTATGAGCCCATCTTTAACAGGGGCGAGTTTCAAAACAAAATTGACTATCAGCAGGATTGGTTCAACGGCACGCTGACCCGCATGGAGTTGTTGGGTTTCGAAATGGACTCGCTTCTTTTCAAAGACAAACTTCAGGTCCGCGTGATCAACGTGGCTGGTCTGGACCTGGACACCCACAGGGACAAAAGGTTACCAAGAGAAGAAGGCCTCTATAAAGCGCTGCCACAAACCTCAATGCGATCCATACCCATGAGTGTCGCGATAGATACCATCAACATCGCCTCATCGTACGTATCACATTCTGAGTTCTCAGAGAATGGCGAGCTTCCGGGAATCATTTTTTTCAGAGACATCAGTGGCTCTCTGACCAACTTCACCAACGATCCGGCCAGAATTAGCAATCGTAAATTTATGATCTTCAAAACCAAAGGCACACTTATGAACAGTGGTGACTTCCTCTTTCAGGTGAAGTTCGATCTGGCCAGTGAACTTGACCTGTACACCGCCAGTGGTCGGGTAGGAAACATGGATCTGACAGAAATGAACCGGTTTCTTGAAAACACCGCATTCGTTCAAATCAGGGATGGAATGAGTAAATCGTTGACGTTTTCCTTTGAAGGGAATGAGGACTATGCCGTGGGTGAAATGCGCTTCTACTATGACAACCTCAAGTTGTCTGTATTGAACCACGAGACTCTTCAGACGAAGGGACTGGGTGTTTCGATGAAGTCATTTTTTGCCAATACTTTTGTGGTCAATACCAGAAATCCGCACTTTCTCTTTGTGCGGGAAGGAGATATTTTTCACGAAAGAGACCAATCCAAGTCGATCTTTAATTACTGGGGCAAAGCCATGCTCAGCGGGGTAGTCAGCAGCATAGGCGCCACCAACAACAAGAAGGAAATCAGGCAGAAGAATGAAGAGATCCGCGAAAAACTGGAAAAGAGTACAAACTAGTCGCTAGCCAACGAAACCATTCTTCTTATGCGTACCATCACAGAATGGTTTGTTGGAAGATCCTCCACATCGACAAAAAGCAGTCACCTTGTTTTTAGTAGCTTCAGTCCCATCGGTCAACTTCACTTTCAGGTTTCCATAAACCATCAGTGGGCCATTGGGGATTACTTCTACGATCTGCTCTTCATTGATCACCTCACGAGCCACGGGCTTACCGTCTGCATTGAGATAGTAAGACAAAGCACCAGATGGACACTTACTCACTTGCTCCACTATTTTGTCAGTGGGAGCTCCCTGAGCATTGATCCAGGGTCGGTTTTTGGGATTAAAAACTTCCGAAAGGCCGTGAAAACATCTTTCGGAATGAATGCATAAATCCGACTTCCAAACTACTGTTACTTCTCCGTTTGTATATTCTTTAGTTGCCATGTCAGTGAATATAACAACTATCTCACAAAGTCTTTCTTACTCGACTCATCAATCACCCCATGATATGCAGGATGCCTTTTCAGATAAGCTATTACCAGCGGACATAGCGGAACTACTTTCAGTTCGTTTTGTACTACAAAATCCAATGCCTCTTTCACTAATTGCTGTCCAACACCCTCATTCTGTATGGCTTCCGGCACCTCCGTGTGAACCAGGTAAATCCTTTTAGAACCCTTGTTTTGCTTATAAAGTAACAAAGCAGTGTGTCCCTTGTGATTGAGCTCAAACTGGCTCTTTTCCACATTCTGATGCATCGGTTCAAAGGACATCTTTCAAGTCGGGTTTTTTATTGAAAACAGACCTGGCGAATGGACATAGTGGAATAATGGAAATCCCTTTCTCCCTGGCAAATGCAACGGCCTGCTCTACCAGTTGCAAGCCAACACCCATCCCTCGCAACTTATCTGATACTTCTGTATGATCAATGATAATGCGGTCATTACCGGCCCATGAGTAGGTCATTTCTGCTAGTCGGAGGCCCTCCTGCTCTACATAAAAGCTCCCCTTATGGCCTGTTTCTTCTTGTTTTACTTCCATTATTATGTATTTCGGGTGATTAGTTGATTGAGATAGTGGGGCGTTTCCACCTGGCTATTCCCATGATCCACTTCGGGAGCTCCGTACCCTGTCTGAAATGGTACAATCCCGGACCAGACGTTACTCTTTGAGGTATCCACTCCTACGCCCCCGCTTCTCATTTTGGCCAGCGACTTATCTATAGATAGTGCCAGCACTGTGGTAACGCCAAGTTCCTCCGAGGTGGGTTGAGGCAAATCACTCATCCTTCCGGGAATGTACTTATCAGTGTAGGCACTCAGCACCCGTGCTTTCTGCGCTTCGTCGTGTACTTTCCTTGCTTTGGAGTAAAGTACTGCTGAACGATAATTGACTGAATGATTGAAAGCTATAGGGGCCAGAACCAGGGCATCAAAAAGCATCACTGAGAGCGACACCTCATCTGACTCCAGAAGTTTGGTAATAAAATGGCTCTTCACCGAACCGTGAATGAATACTTCATCACCCAGCCTGCAAAATCCTGTGGGAATTTGGTGAGCCACCTGGCTATCTGCATAAGCCACCGTACAAAACAGCGCTTCATCCAAAATATTGTAAATCAGTTCTTTGTCTTCCGAGGTGCGATTGGGATATCTGGAAGTCCGTAAAGATTCTTTCATAGGGTTAATTTCAATTATTCGCTAAAAAATACCATGTCCACGCCTGAATTTTTCAGAGCACTGGCCATCTGCTTCACTTTGCTTCTACGGGATTTTCTCACATCCCGGATATAAATCTTAGCAATATGTTCAGGATATGTCAAAGCAACGGCCTGATAGATGTCGGGATCCTTCTGACCACTATCGCCAATCAGCGTAAATTTAGCCTCAGGATACACCTTTATCAGGGTCTCTATTTTTGATTTCTTATGAGAATGAGAACCACCACCACTGCGAAAAAGATCCAGAATACCACTCTTGATATCCTGAAGTAAAAACACTCCGGCTGGCAATTGTTTATCAGCCACAAAACTTTCCAGAAAGTCATAGAGATTCCATTCACTGCTACTCACGTAAAAAAACAGAGGTTCTGTCCTACCCTCCTTTAGTGAATCATAAAAATCCTTTACCCCATCAAACGCCTGTCGACTTTGATGATTTTTGGTCAGCAGAAGATAGAGTTTACGGATGAGGCTGGTGGAGTGAGACACCAAAATGGTATCATCAATATCTGAAACTATCACCTCGGCAGGTCTGTGCACTTCCAGCTTCAGGTGTTCGTATTCTGTTGGGAAATCTGCGAGCGCCACTGTCACCTCCAGGGTATCCACATCTCTTGGCGTAGATAGCTCAAATTGGAAAAAGCCCTTCCTGTCTGCGGTCACTTCCATGACCTTTCCGGCAAGGGTCAAAAAAACTTTCTCACCCGCAGATGGTTTTACGTGATACCTGCGATACATCTCCAGGGCATTTTTAAACGGATTTCTCGTTGGTCGATCTCGCTGATGAGACGGACTTTTCAAAACATGCCCCATTACAATCGTGAGATGGTCACTTGCGAAACTTTGGTAAACTTTTAGAAAGGGTACTGAATTGCGCATGAGAATCTATTATTCAAACATAAAAGATGAAAAAGCACCTTTTTGTTATCAACCCAGTATCCGGATCAGCCAATACACATGAACTTCTTCATGATATAGACCGTCACTTTTCAACCTCCCATACTGAATTCAAAATATTGCAGACCACCGGAAGTAATGACGCTGCTGCTATCCAACATGCACTAAATACTTACTGTCCGGATGTAGTGGGGGTAGCTGGGGGTGATGGCTCCATCAACATGGTAGCTCCATTACTTATCTCCACGGGGATACCACTGGGGATTATCCCCTCAGGATCCGCCAACGGACTGGCCGGGGAGTTTGGCATCTCCATGGACAATGCTCTTCAAAATATATTGAGTGAACGCACCAGTCACCTGGATGTAACACTCATCAATGACCGACACTATATGCTGCATATGGCAGACCTGGGGCTCAATGCTTCTCTGGTCAGGCGCTATGAGGAAGAAAACAGAAGCGGCTTTATGGGTTATGCTATCAGTGCTATTCAGGAGCTTCCTATGCTCCAGCGGCATTTCAGGGTGACCATTACCTCAGGTAACAGTAAAACCGCATTTGAAACCAACTTTCTTGTGATCGCCAATACCAGGATGTACGGAACAGGCTATGAAGTAAATCCGGTGGGCAAGTTTGATGATCAGCAGGTAGAACTCTGCATGATGAAACCGCTTTCAGCCGAACTTATGATCAACAACCTGTTCCTACAAAACCAACCTGACAGGGACTCTGAGCTTTTTGACATCTATTCTTACCAGGAAGTGCAGATCCAGTCAAGTACCCCGATTGACTTCCAGTCTGATGGGGAATACATTGGAGAACTTACAGACCTTCACATCAGGGTGCTACCAGACCAGCTCAGGATCGTCGTCCCTGATCAGTCCTGAATATTCAACGTCCAGGTGATGTCCACATCGGATTCACCATCGGTAGACTCAGAAGTCGCTGACTTTATTCCGGGTTGGTGCTTGAGCATCACCCGAAAAGTCCCCGATCCTGACTCTCCGGTAATCCAAGCGGTAATTAAGCCAATGGGGAGATTATCGACATCCTTATCCAGGTAATTAACCACATCGGCACGCTGATCCACATTACCATCTCCGGTAGGGCTCTCAAAAATTCCTTCTGAAAAACCAAAGAAGAACAAATGTTCGTCCCCCTCAGCCTCCACCTCTTCGGTAATGTCTTCATCACTGATGGTGTTCTCCAGCTTGATAAACAACTCATACTCTGTGGCAGGAGCCAGCACGATAGGCCCTGAAGGAGCGATATCTTCCGGTCCGTCACCATCAGGATCCAATGCCGTGACCACCACAGGGGCTCCCTCCGTAGGAGAAAAAATGAGTTGTACTTTGGTAATGATTTCTTCTTCGTTCTCTGCATCCGGTACATCCTTATCTGAACAACCTGTTGTCCAGGTAGTCAGAATGAGCAAGGCAAATGCGCTGAACCAATTGTTTCTAAGCATAGTTTTTCGATTTAATTTACTTAAGCAATAATATTGCATATTAACCATAAATGCAATTCTATTGCATTAATTAAATTCGATACCTGAGAGACAACTGGACGTTTCTGCCTGTTTGGTCTGCGAAGTACCGCAGCCTGTCGGTATACACCCTGTACCTCTTGTTCAATAAATTGGAAATCCGTGCACTCCACTCCCACTTCCCTACTGCGGCACTCCAGGACAAATTGGCCAGGAAATAGCCATCGGGAGCAGCCATAAAATCAAACATCTCGTTATTCTCCACAAAAAGGTCCTGACCCTCCGCTTCTGCTTCCAATATTTCCCTCACGGTAATTACTCTGGGTTCCTGAAAATACCTGAAAACGTAGGACAATCCCAGCGCCACTCTGGAGCTGGAAAGAAAGTCGGGTTTTCTTTCATAGTCCAACCCAACATCTACTCTGGCAGGAGGAATGTTGGTAAACGTTTCCCGCTCTTTCAAATTCATCGCCCATACATAACTGGATTTAGCTTCTATCTTCCAAAACTGAGTCAACTCCAGCCGGTAAGCCGCGTCCAACCCCCAAAACAACGCATCTCCCTGATCATAGATAAAATAAGGAAAAGCCCCCCGAACCGTATTGGTGATCCCTGCCGGACGAGTGTATATATAGTTTCGAATCACATTCGTATAAGCCGTGAGTTCCCAATGATTACCATCCTGCTCACCTTCCAGGGTATTGATCCACTTGATGCCTACTTCGGGTTTCACTGGTTTATCCTCCTCGGACAACACCTCGCTGACCGAAATTTTTCCCTCATTATCATAGGCGTATCGCCATAAGCCATACTCTATGGAAGCCTGATGTTTTCCGAAAATGTATAGTTCCGAAACGTTCGGTGGCCTCCAGGCTAAACCCACGTTTGACCTGAAATTCAGGTGATTTTTAAGGTTTTGTTTCAAACCTGCGGAACCAGTCAGCTGTGAGTAAGTCAGCTCGTTGCTGTAAATTTCGTTACTCGGAGCCCTCCCCCGCACTGAATTGTATTGAAAATCATATCTAAGCCCCAGCTCATAAGTGGTACTACCCGCTTCCAGTCGCTCCACGGCAAAAAGTCCGGCCCGCATAACATTGTAATTAGGCACAAAAGGAACCGTATTGGTGCCCGGCACATTGTTGTTATCCTGATAGAACCATTGCAATCCCATGTTTCCGTTGACATGGCCAAGATCAGGGTGATTCCAATCTACCTCAAAGGTTTGTGTAGCTAATTTCAGATCTACTGAAGGTATCTCGTTATTGGTACCCTTGCGCACATCGTATTCCTGACGATGATTCAGCTGATAAGCATATTGAAAAGATATATCCTGGTTGTCCCAGACATAGCCCCCTTTAAGCTTCATCAAGTCGTGAGTAACCTGCTGCCTGGGATTATTGAGGTCATATGAAAACGGACTGGTGCCAGGAGGAACTTCACTCTCCATGGCATTGGCCAGATCTTCCAGGCTTCCATTGACAGATCCCCGCAAGATTCCCAAACTCTGATAGAAGTGGCTATAGTAGCCTTCCAAATCAAAGCTATGTTTATGGTACCGCAACGACGATGCGTAGCTATATTCCTGCTTTCCTGTGTTGGTCAATACATAATCCGGAGTATGGAGGTCACCCTGCCCGACCATGGCGCCACTCACCGCTACCACCAGGTTATCACTTCCGTAACTCAATTGTAAATCGCCTTCCCCTGATCTGCCATTACTCTTGGCCACTACTCCAGCTGTGCCTTCAAAACCAGCTCCCAGCTCCAGTTTTGGTGGATTGACCAGAATCACACCCCCAAGGGCATCTGGCCCATACCGTACCGTTGCGGCACCCTTCACCACCTCCACCGAACCGGCCAGTGAAGGATCTATCTCAGGGGCATGTTCTATCCCCCAGTTCTGAAACTCATGCCGAACCCCATTATTAACAATCAACACCCGATTGCTGTGCAATCCATGGATAATAGGTTTCACAACATTTTGCCCTGTACTAATGGTGCTGATTCCCGTGATGCGGCCCGCTAGCTCACCGAGTGATTCGGATTGGGCCGCAGTGAAATCTTCACTGGAAAGCCGATCGATGCTAATGGTCTGTAGGCTCGTCTGGTTATAGATACCCTCTACAACCACACTTTCGAGCAAGTGATCGTCCGAAGCTAATAAAATGGTAGGGTGATCATGATAACTATCATGATGATGACTTGCTTCCTTGTATCCCACATGTGATACCACCAGGGTAAATTCCTTCTCGCACAAGCCCTTAATCTCAAAAATGCCCTGCGCATCCGTAATAGCACCTTTCCCGGGCTCTTCCTTTACGATCACCGTCACGTACGGAATGGGTTGCCTGGTATCGAGATCCAGCACCTGCCCCTGGATTTGATTGACACACAAATCCTGAGCCCAGGCAGACAGATTAACCCCAAAAACGAGAACAATAAATAACTTAAGCCTCACCGCAGGACTTGCATATGCCGTTCAAAATGAGATTTGCCTCCTGTATCTGGTAACCTGGGAGTTCTATCACAGGCAGATGCTCATCCACACACTCGATCTTCCCACACTCATTGCATTTGAAGTGCATGTGATTGTGATGATGGTGATCGGAGCTACAGGTATCATAGCACACCCCGAAGGTGGCGAAACCACTGTCATCAGGAATCTTGTGCAAAACTCCGTTTTCGGTGAACGAATTCAGTGTGCGATAAAGTGTTACCCGATCGTAAGTTGAAAACTTTTCCTCCAGGTCCTTAAAGGAGAGTGCTTTCTTATGGGTAAGAAAGTGCTCCAACACGTCCATCCGTGAGTCTGTGACCCGGAGTTTATGATTCTTTAAAATTTGCTTGAGTTCGCTATATTTCATTCCATTGCAAAAGTAAGTCTTATGCAATAGTGTTGCAAACTTTTAATCAATAGTGATGCGTCTTCGCAAAACTACGTTGGTACTTTTTTGACTGCTTCCCCTTTTTCTTGTCTAAATCTCTGGAGTGCTGGAGGTCAGTCCATGAATAATTCTTGGCATTCGTGGCGGTGCAGGAACTAAGTGAGGCCAAAATAGTCAAGCAAATGATGGCAATAAGAATACGTGTAAAAAAAGACATAGCTGGTTTATTTATAATTATATAAAGATTTTTTATACCTTTTTTAATACCACGAACTGATTAAAAGTAACCTCGTGAGTGGGAAAAGGTGTAGCTCACACGCTTTACTGAATTAATGGATATTTTTTTCTGGCATCCCTTTTTATGGAGGCAAAAAATTCTATATTTGCATCCTGATTTTGAGCAGGGAAGCAGTTCCGGCGCATAATCGGAGCAAAACTGTTCGGGGCGTAGCACAGTCCGGTAGTGTACCTGGTTTGGGACCAGGGGGTCGCAGGTTCGAATCCTGCCGCCCCGACGAACAAAGCCCGCTGACGTAAAGTCAGCGGGCTTTTTGTTTTTTGTTAAGATTTCTCATTCCACCTGATCACCAAAAGGCGGAGCAATTGATGTGCAGGTGTAACTGCACGTTTTGATAAGCTGGAGACACAGTCACTACATTCTGATCAACCTCCAGGAATTCACGTCCCTGAAAATCCCCGGTCCAGGATACTGACAAAGCAAAATTGGAATCGAGCGCTTTGATCACCCCCAGACTGAATCTTCCGCTAGCGTCAAAATCCTCCTCAAAGCGAAAATCGGGTGATAACTCCATGGCACTCTCCCATGCCTTATCCCTGTGTTTGATGTTGAAAGAAGGAAAAACTGAAAATGAAAGCTGAAAACCTGAACCCACATCTGCCCGGATAATGACCGGAAATTGCAGCCTTACCAAATCCTGCTGCAGCTTCCTGATTTCACCGGACGCTATATCCCACTCGGCTTTGTCCGTATTCCAGTAAAAATGACCACTTGAAAAAATGTACTTGCCGCCGGTTTGCTGCACTTCTACCCCTGCCAGAATGGTAAAAACACTCTGTCCCAGAGCTTTCCCTACCAATACGCCCAGACTTTTGGATCCAACACCTGTTCCCTCGGTTAAGACATAAGTCTTGTCGTCCTCTCCATTGATAAAAGTCTCCTCCATCTCTGACCAGCCTACACCAGCACCACCCAAAATCTCGACGAAAAAGTCAGAATTCTGAGCCTGGGCCCCTGATAGTACGGACGCCATTAAAAAAACCAGTAACCCCTTATTTACCATACCAAAACAATCTATAACCAAGGTTCAACTCTACGTATTCAGATTCGGAAAAATTAACCGATCGGATTCCCATACCAATAATGAAATCCTGGACATGATATTTGATTCCTAAATGCTGGTAAAATCGGGTCACCTTTCGGATCTTCTCCTGATCAATAACCCGATAGCCAGGCTGGATCAATATGGAAAAATCCTTCATAACCCACTCCAAAGACCCGAACAAGCCCAGTTGTAACTTTTCTCCCAGCGGAACTTCTAATTTCTTCCAGGCCCCGTTTTGAAGTTGTTCCAATTTGGCGTTGGCTGCTCCATTGCTCATCAGGTCTATCCCCCCACCCCATTTGAGTAAATAGCCAGTTTGACGCTGCAAAGCCACTGACAGGTTGTAAAAGCGATAGTTCTTATTAACAAAGGCCACCTTCTTATCCAGCTCGAAGTAGCCGAAAGTCTGCTCTCTAACACCTGTTCCAAAAGTAAAATACAGCTCATTGCGGTCATCAAATTCAAGAATTTCGCCTATGGAACGGGCGGCCAAACTTTGGTAGTCCTGAAAATGATACCGCACACCCACAGAACCGGTCAACAGGTTGACACCTCTGTTTGGTGAAGACCTGTGGCCATTGGAAAAATGCGAAGACCCCAGGTCCAAATTCAATGTGGTATTGCGGAATACGTTGTATTCCAGCAAAATACCAGAGTTGATATACAAGTTTCTTGCTGATCCGATAACACTGTTATTCGGATTGAGCACGGGGTGTTCGGCTTTCCAATTGAGGGAAAGTCCTAAGCGAAACATGTATTTAAGGGCAAATCTCTCGGTCCGGATAAATGGCGCATCTAAGAATGAATACAAAGCGAATGGGCTGCCCAACTCATTGGTTTGAGGAAAGCGAAAGGAGGTATATCCAAAACCGAAAGCCGGATAGTGCAACAACTGATTCTCAGCACTGGCATTTCTTGTCTGCCAGCCAAGCTCACCTTTGTACCCGGCACATTGAGAGATCCTCTGTTCGGAGCCATTGTCACCATTCAGAAAACTATTTTGTGATTGAAATATGGCACTCTGATGTCTGCTAAATGTCAGAAAAAAACTCGGACTTGATTGACTGTATACACTCCCTGCTAAACACAGCATTGAAACCGCCAGACATAAGCGTACTTTCCTATGATTCATCTATCAGTTGGGTAAACTTCAAACAAACAAATGTATTCAACCAGTGGAAATTTGTTTACGATTAGGCCAGAAAGAAAACCTAAAAACGAAAGCACCGAATGATAGGAGGTCAAAAGCATGGTAATTACATCAAAAAAGCTGTCCATCTTCGATTCCTTTTCGTTAACTTAATGATAGCCAATCAAACCCCTTTTCGCCATGTCAAGTAAGATTTTTCAATACGCCGGGACGCTGGTATTTCTGATAAGCATCCTGTTTGTGGCAGGACTATTCACGCAAACCAACCCAGACCACCCTTCACTGAACGAAACATCCGCCGAACCAGACCTCTACCTCAGCAATGTGCGGCATTATGCCAAAGAACAGCTAGCTGAAAGAAGTCTTCATCACCTCGACAAGGCCATTGAATCGATTAAGAAAATCGAAACGGACATAGACGTCAACAGCAAGCAAAAAGTGGATGAGGCAATTGTTCATCTGGAAATGATTTATGAAGAGATCGTCAGAGATTCCCTCGTTTCTGAGGATCTTAACAAAGCCTTCGAATTCGCCCTGAATGCGCTCACACTTGCGGAGCTGCGCATTTCAGAACGCTATGCTGAAAGTAACAATCCTGTTCAGGCCATGGTGGCACTGAAGTACGCTCAGATGCACCTCAAAAGTGCCTCTCAATATTCGGACTTGCCCAACATGAACCTGGAACGACATATCTACTATGAAATAGATTCTTTGATTCTTTCAGAAGCCATGGCCCCAGTGCTGATCGCTGAGAAAATTGATTATTTCATTTCTGAGATGGACACCCTGGTGAATGATTAATCATCAAAATCAAAGCACTCCTTGCAGGTAGGCTTATAGCCAAAAAGGAATGACCTGGAGTGGTGCAGGTTCCGTGTCAGCGGCAGGTCTGACGGATATAGTTCAAAGGATATATTTTTCTTTTGGATGTGATCATCCAGGCTTGATCCAAGGGCAAGTACAGATAAAGAATCGTGATTTTCGTACCACACTTTGGTCAATATTTTGGCCAGCATTCCGCAGGTCAGCACCACTACCGCCTCATCAGGAAACCTCATATCCTTAAATCGGTCATATTCCAGGTATGAGTTTCTAAAAGGCACCTGAAAGATTCGCTCTGAAACCATTTCTATTCCAAAGGCCTCAAAAAATGAAAGGTCCTGATACTCATTGGTGAAAAAGTATACTTCCCGACCCTTTAGTGCCTCCAACAGGCGGGGCATGAAAGCCAGGTTATGATGGATGGCCATGGCCTGAACTTTATGCACATAGTCACCCACTATTTCGTCAGCCTGTTTTCTCAATTTGGGATGATCCAGAGAACACGGAACTCCCACCAGATAGCCTTCTTTTTGAAAGCGCATTGCCTCATAAAGCCGCTCTGCGAGTACCGGATTGTATTGTTGCTGTTTCCTACCGAACCACTTTTCATGCTGCTCGCCTTTTAAGAAATCCTGAATGAACGTAAGCTCCCCGTCATTATAATGGGCAAAACTTACAGGCTTTTTGGCCTCTAGTCGACCCACCAGCAGCTCCGTGGCTTTGTGAATCACTGCACTCTTATTTGGCAGGTGCCTGAATATTCGTTCCTTCTGAAAATGCCATTTATTGGCCTTACCGATCAAGAACAATTGACGAACAGTCTGCAAATGCGCCCTCATATTGAGCAGAAAAGATGCTTTGCCGGGGGTTACCGGTGATGGTGCATCCTGCACGACCACCAGTGGGTTGGTCCCGGTTAGATGCCGGAAAGTATCTCCCTCCCGGGAAACATTCAAAGACTTGGTTAAAGCGGAAATGAGGTGGTTCTGACTGTAAATATCCCGTTCGTTTCGGGCGTAAAGCATCTCGTACATCCATCCCTTTTGAGCTTGTGGTTTTGCAGATAACCTGGTGCTCGCTATCAACACCTGATCATGATCAATAATGAAATTGACTTCAGGCTGAAAACATCCGCTGGCCGAATCAGCATAATATCTGCTCAGTGCATCGTGATAAGAACACTGCTCCCCATAACGCTCCATGGCCTGACGAAGTAGGGCCTTCAAGTCACCGGCCGTTCCCATGAAGGCTGTAGAATCCAGGTAATTGTACCGCTCATGAGGTCTTGAGTAGTGTTTCCAGTAAAAATAGTGCAGTCTTTGGTCTTCCAACAAATAGGTTGAAGAAGCGGCAAAAACCACATCAGTACCCAGTAGAGCAAATCTGTCTGCCAGTATGGCCACCTCACCACTCAGGGAAACCCGCTCCGGGTCTGAAATAACCAAAACCACTGTCTGATCATTTTCTTTATCAAGCGCATCGATAAGCGCCTGGAGCCACTGCTCCTGAGTTGTCACCACAGAACACCACTCCACCCCGGCCTTCAGCAAGCTATCACGCTCAGCGCGGGGCGGTTTGCTACTTTGTTCAAAACTGAAAATCTTTACGGGAGGGTTATTCATCATCTGGAATGAGCAAAACTAAACCAAACCAATGTAGGTTAAAAGCTCAGACTTCACCTTGAACATGTATCCTCAAATTGAAGTATGTACTTCGCACAGATCACTTAACTTTGCGAATTCCTGAATTTTGTACAGGCGACATTAATATCTATGAAAGTAATTGCCCTTCTTTTCAAGTCTTCGGCATGGAAGTTTACCGTAGCAGCCATTGCCAGCTTCATCTCCGGAACTGCCCTCACTGCGGTGATCTACATGATCAATGAGGCCATCAAAACCGAAATGGCCAATTCCGACACGATCATCTGGCAATTTCTGGGCATCCTGCTCATCTATGTCACCACCAGCATTTTTGGTGCTTACCTGATCACACTCCTCAGCCAGGTGGTGATCCAGGACATGCGCCTCACCATCAGCAATAAAATTCTGAAAGCCTCCTTTCACAAGCTCGAATATCAGACCAAAAGGCTTTTCACCATCCTCACGGATGACATCAACACTATTTCCTCCATCATTATCAAGCTACCCGCCATTTTCACAGCGGTCACCACGGTAATGGCCTGCTTCGCTTACATGATCTTCATCTCCTGGAAGCTCTTTTGTTTATTCATGATTGTATTTCTGATGGCCTTTATCCTGTACAGGCTCCCGCTCAACTCTTATGGTGAGCGCCTGAGGAAAACCAGAAATCATCAGAATGTGCTTTTCGGCTATTTTGAAGGACTTATTTATGGGCTCAAAGAACTCACAATCAATAAGAAATTCAGGAGTCTCTACACCAAGGAAATCATTGAACCACTCACCGAAGAGCAAAAAAAACATCAGGTAATTGGCAAAACGACCGTGGAGATATTCTCCCGATGGGGTGAGGTTATCCTGTTTCTGGGGATTGGTGGTATCCTTTTGATCATCAAAGAAACTGGCATAACTACCTATGACGTAATGGTTCAATTCCTCACGGTAACGGTTTTCACCATTGCACCTCTTTCTAAAATCACCCGGGTACTCCCTGATTTTCAGCGAATCAATATCGCTTTGGAGCAAATTGACTCAGCCGGTTTGGATCTGGAAAAAGAAACCGCCCCGGCTTTGGAAGAGGACAACACCAAGATTTTCCCTGTAGTGGAATCTGAGCCTGTCATTTCACTGAAAAATGTCGCCTATAGCTACTACCACACCGAAGAGGAGAAATTTTTCAAACTTGGCCCGATCAATCTGGATGTAAAAAAAGGTCAGGTGACCTTCCTCATAGGCGGGAATGGTAGCGGTAAAAGCACCCTGGCCAAAGTACTCTGCGGCCTTTATCCTCCTCAGGAAGGTGAAGTGACCCACTTCGGAAAAAAGGTGCTCCCTGAGAATGTTGAAAATTTCCGAGACCAGTTTAATGTCATCTTTGCAGACTTCTACCTTTTTGATGAAATCATTCATATCCCACAGTCCGTCATCGATGAAAAAGCTCAGGAATATTTGAAACTGCTGGAGCTGGACAAAAAAGTGGAAATCGTGAATAGAAAGCTCACCACCACCAACCTTTCCACCGGGCAGAGAAAAAGATTGGCACTGCTGATATCCTATCTGGAAGACAAACCCATCTACTTGTTTGATGAGTGGGCAGCGGGGCTGGATCCGTACTATAAGAAAATATTCTACAAGAAATTGATTCCGGATTTGAAGGCTCGTGGTAAAACTGTTTTTGCCATCACCCATGATGAATCCTATTTCGACTGTGCAGATGAGGTGATCATGCTCAAAGAAGGTCAGCTATTGGAAACCCACCTGCTGCACGATCAACTGCAGGAGTTTTTTAATTAATCGGCCTCAATCAGAATCGTATTTGTATCGATCGTAATCCTGCTCTAAGGCATCAAAGTCAATCTCTTTTTTGAGTTTCAGGAGTACCAGAGTATCTACCATCGACACTTCCTCGAGGTATTTCAGGACCACCTGATATTGTTCCCTGTGGAAGTCATGGAAGAGGATATTCAATCGCTTATTGGTGTGGCACTCCATGATGGTTTTGAGCACGCACGAAACCCGAAAACGTCCATCGACTAACACTGTATCTATTTTTTCGCTATCTATCTGCTCAAATACCTCCGCTGAGTAGGAAGGAAAGAGCTCTCTGGATTCATCACCAAGCGGTCTTCCCCATTCTCCTGTTGGCCCTATGTCCACGTGAACGAGATTCAACCTTGTCTTCTCCATTCGGCGAATGAAAAGATACTGTTTCATCATATTCACCCATTCCTTGCAAGAATCTACCGAACATATATCGGCTTCAGACTTCCCCAAAGAACGAAAAGTACTGCCTCCCATTCCAAATTCAAGGTAGTAGTCGGACAGACCAACAGTAGCGTCGAAGAGTTTTTTCTCCGGCCCGGTCATTCTAAATGGATGGAGAAGGGGTTTTGGAGAATAGCGATTGATTCCTATGATGAGATTTTGCCCAAGCTCTTTTAGCGTCAAATTACCATTGTTTAGTAAGTGTAATTTGGAAAAGTATACTTTATTTATTGTTTCGCCAAATTAGCCAGCTGGTACCCCAATACAAACCTAAAGTAGAGATTCTTCACATCGTTACCTTTGATATACTGCCAGTTGAGCCGGTTGCTAAGGGAGAGCTCTGCGCCCACTGAAAAGTCGCTTACAAAGCGCAGAGCCTTTAAGGTAGCCGTGTACTCCATATCAAAGGGCCTGTCACCATTGGGGTCAAAGGTGCCAAATGCATAGTCGTCGTTAAACCTGATTCGTTGCAAACTCATCCCATACATCCCTTGAGGGAAATAATAATTAACCATAAGTATATCACCATTAGAACCCGGCCCAATGCCCGCACCAAGCAGTTGTCCACCTTGGGTATAGCCCTGAGGCGCCAGGTGATGCAAATAATAAGGAGGCGAAAATCGCAATTTGATCAATCGGGTTTGCCCCAAAGTGGTGTGCTCATAGGTAGCTTTCACCGCTTTGTTGTCACCAAGATCAAACACCTTGATAAAACCAATGGTATAGGCCCTGCTATGCTCAGGCTCAGTGGCCAGCGCACGGATATTACTGAAGTCGTTTTTAGCAAACTCCAGGTAAGTTTCAAAACCCACCTCTTCAAAAGTCCATTTTAAATTGATGGCCACCATCTGGTCATAAACATCATTGACCACACTACCCGAACTCAGGCTATCCTTATTGCTCGAAAAATCAGCAAAAGAAAGAAAAACATCACTCAAAGCGAACTTTTGAATCTTCCAGTCCCGATAGTGAATCCTGGTGGCACCTACGGAAAGACCAGGAAGAAAGGATGGCCTGTAATAGGCTCCTCCACCCTGAAAGTACCGTTGATTGTTTCTATCATTATCGTCGTAGTAATCAGACTCGTTCATAATGCCCCAGTAGGATCGAAATTCAAAATCTCCGATCACTGTTTCAATAGGCGTATCTGTACCGAAATCTATATGCGGAAACATCGCGGCATTGTTACTCATAATGATGGGATTGACCTGCGATGGACCCAGTACTACGTTCTGTGTGGAAACCCCAAGTGTCATTTTTTTATAAATCAGGCGTAAATCCGACTGCCCCATATGAAACTTGGTCACAGCCTCAGCTCCATACCGCTGCACCCAGTCTATCCTCGAGGAATAGGGGTAACTAAATTCGCTAGCAGCACCATTAGGCCGAGGGTAATCCTTATTCTGGGCATAGTAAACCACTGGAGCGAAGGTGTAATGAAGCATCCCAAAATGTCCTCTAAAACCAAAATTAATATCTGCATTCATCCCCTTACCACGCCATACGGGCCCGTCATTATAGCTTCTGGGGTACTTTGAGTTGAAGCCAAAAGAAGAAATCACTGGAAGGACGCTGAAACGATTTTCACCACCTCGGTAAATCTGATAATGATCTCCCCAGGCATTCCATTCAGGAGTTCGGTCATACTCATTAGGGGAAACATTTGCAGTATTCACCATGATCCGTTTCCGCAGCGAATCATTTTGCAATTCCAGCAACTTATTGTAGTCCACCAGATAAGAATCTGGGTACAAAACCTGGGTTTTTCCGGCCATGGCCGAAAGCAATAAAAGGACACCTAATGTTTTTCTAATCATAATACCACTCACTCAAATCGTAAAAGGATTGTCTTTGGGGTAGCACTTCCCAGACCTAAAATAACCTCCTTCCGCAAACCTAGTCAGGTCAGCACCCTTTTGTAAAGGAAAAATGGCCTTAATCTCAGTCACCCCTTGATTCACTCGCGATATATACCAAAAGTTGACCACTGACCTGAGAAAAGCTATGAAACTCAATACCAAAGCCAGAGGTCGCGCCCATGTCCATCGGTTAAACGTAGGCTTTCCCTTGATCTTATTCAAAACGGTTTCAAAGCGGGTGTAAGTCCCGGGAAGGTGGATGATTGCCGGGGAACTTCCAGTGAAGGTATTGTGAAATTGTCCTCCCGAAAAACTGAGGTCGCGACAATTTTCCTGAGTTTCTTTTATCCAAAAGGTTTTTAGCATCCTCCGCTCGTATTTGAAAAACAGGTAATCCTGTATTTCTGATACCCGTCCCCAGGAGGCTACACACATTCGTCCGCCCGAGCAGCCAAAAAGCTTCTGCTCTGAATCCAGTTTGATGGTGAACTTTGGATGAACCAGGCCCAGCGTAGCATCTACATAATAACGGCTATATAAGTACTGATCCGATCTTACCTGATATAGCTGATCATCATCCTGATAATCCACACCATAGGTAACGGAAATTTCAGACAACAAAGCTTTCAGGGCGGAAGCCCGGGCCATGAAGGTACCTGAGTTCAAAAAGTGATAAACAGAACCCTCTTGCCGAGGATAAATCCTCCAATACTTCAGGCTGAGATCAGCCTCACGGAAGTAGTAATTAGCCTCTGCAGAAAACACCACATCTGCATTCTGTGCCAGGTATCTCTCCATGAGATCACTCTCTCCTGCATTCATCACCACATCAAAGGCGTCTACCAGCAAGAGCACATCATCATCATCAACACCCTCTGACTGAAGGTACTTCTCCAGCACCCTAAACTTAAAGGCATTTCGTTTCCACGTAGTACCCACACCCACCACTTCCAACTTCAGACCATGCTCCTCACAAGACCGCTGCAGGGGCGACATTCGCTCGTCAATCTTATCCACCAATGTCACCAACTTTAAACCCATCTTTATGACCTGTTTTGTGGGCAAAGTAAACGATCTTTAAGATATTTACGTCCTTTTTCAATACGACAACCAAGCATGGGAAATTTAAAATCAAGAAGAGTCAGGAAATTCTGGAAAGCCCCGATCAATAGGAAACTTGACATTTTTGACTACCGATACAAAACACTCTTTCCTTACCTCTCAGGAGATACGTTCAGGGCCATCGGAGAGGTGATCATAGATAAAAGCTCTCATAACCCCACCATTCCGAAAAAGGACAGTCCACTGATCGTCTATGCCATTCAGACCAGACCCGGCGACTTTGTCAATATCTTTTTCGATAAAATCATCCACAAGATTGATCAGGAATTTGTCCTGATCACTCACAATGGCATGACCCCAGACTGGTCTAAATATGAAAAGCACCTGGATGACGACCGGATGCTTGCCTGGTTTGGCAAAAACTTGGTTTATGATCATCCAAAATCCCACACCATTCCTCTAGGGATAACCAATCAGCGTGATCCTCATGAGCGTGGTGGTTCTCAGGAATTCTGGAATCAGATGCGCGCCACCCCGCCAGAAAAGGACATCACATGTTATGTAAACGTGGGCATCGGACACAAAAAACAGGCGCGTTACGAAAACCGGCTTCAAACGGTCAATTACTTCAAAGCCCAGTCCTTTGCCACCTGTGTGGGTGAGCGATCATGGCTGCAGTATGCCCAGGAGATGCACCGATCCAGGTTCGTGATTGCTCCTCCGGGAGAGGCGCTGGATACCTTCCGGCTTTGGGAAGCCCTTTACCTGGGAGCTATCCCTGTGGTTACCTCCACTCCTTTGGACCCCATGTACCGGGAGTTCCCGGTGTGGATCGTGGAAGATTGGGAAGAAGTGACCGAGGAAGCACTTGAAAAGAAGTGGCTTGAGCTATCTCCTCAATTCAACAACCTGCCGCAGTTGTGGGCAGGTCACTGGTATAAGAAAATCCTTAGCTTCGTCAAATAATGGCTGTAATCCCGGAGCTATTACGATACGTTAAGATTTCTTTCTTCCACCCTCAGCCAAAATTAAAGCGAAAGGAAAAATCCGGGGTGTACGTCTCCCTGACCACTACCCCCTCCCGGATAAGTAAGCTCAGGGACACCCTCATTTCTCTTTCAGATCAGTCTGTTTTACCGGAGGAAATCATTATTAATATCCCCAAAATATCGAAGGGCGGGATTAGGTATGAAATCCCTGATTTTATCAACCATATGAAATTGGTTCATATCAACTTCATAGAAGAGGACCTAGGGCCGGCATCCAAATCATTGCCCACCCTTAAAATTCCATCAATCCCCTCTGATGCACTGATCATTGTGTTGGATGATGACCAGGTATACCCCAAAAAGCTGATAGAAAATTACCTGCACCATGCTAGGACACTTCCTAATCATGCGCTGACGCTGTGCGGATGGAGGATACCCAAATCACTTGAACATTCGGACAAAAAAATCCTGCGTGGAGCGGGTTTGAAAATAGTAAAGCCCAAACCCAATATATCGGGTAACACATCCGTGGAAATCATACAGGGAGCCTCCTCTTATGCAATCAGAAAGTCGTTTTTCACCAACGAAGTATTCGACTATGTACATGCGCCAAAGGGAGCCTTTTTTGCTGATGACATCTGGCTGAGTGGCCACCTGGCCAAAAAGAAAATCCCGAGGACTTTGGTGATGGGAAATTTCGCCTACTGCCGAATGGAATCCTACAAGCACCTAAAAACCAAGGGCCTTAGAGACACTGCCAATGCGGACAATTCGAACAATGACGCCCTCTATCGGTATTTTGAAGGGGATTGGAAACTGTTTGACTAACCCCTGTAGATGGCCAACTGATTCTCAAAACAGCTTTCCCAAGTCAATGGCTCAGCGTATGCTCTGGCCTTTTCACGCATTTTCTTAGCGTCCATTAATGAGAACTCTATTACCGCTCTGGCCACTGCTTCGGGGGTTACCTCTTTAATTATGGTACCCGCCCCAGATGTATCGATATGCTCATAGGCCGCTCCTTCATTAGCCGCTATCAGCGGTAAGCCAGAACTAAGAGATTCCAACAGCGAAAGCCCGAAAGTTTCCCATTTACTCAGTGCAAACCCAAGATCTGCACTGGCATAATACCGAGCCATTTCTTCCTTTCCTTCTATAAATCCCCTGAGTTCAACAAACTCATACTTTTCACCGGCTTCTCTGGCTAAATGTTCATAGGGGCCGGCGCCAGCTATGATCAACACTGGTTCATGATCCAGTCCTTCACACATCATGTGGTAAGCCTTCAGTATGACATCCAGCCCTTTTTCTTTGCTAAACCGATGCGGAAAAAACAGCAGTAACCGATCTTCGTTCCCCTTCTTCAATTCGGCAATCAGCCCCACATCCCTTCTGCCTGGATTAAAAAGTTGTTCATTCACCCCCAGTGGCAAAAAATGAACATTCTTTAAACCATTCCTTTCCATCCTATCCATAATCAGCCTGCTAGACACCACCACTCCATCCATCTGGTTGTAGTTTTTGCGGGCGTACTTCCAGGCCATTCGCTCGCCCATTTTGGCCATGCCCTGGCCCATTGGCTCCATGAATCGTTTTACATATGTCACTGGAAAATCGGCATGCCAAAACCCGTAGGTCCGGGCCCTCAATCTATGCTTTCGGACAATCTTCCGCACAATTCCCGGCATAAAATAAGGCGACCCCACTTCAATCACATCAGGGTTAATCCTCCTGAGTATGGGTTCCAGGGGTGCACTTCTGGTCAGGTACCGATACTCCCAGTTGCCATACACTTTGGGCACCTTCAGGTGTTCTATAAAAGCATTCTCCCCGATCTGCTCAGTCCATGTTTCACTGTCATGCATTACGAACGAATACTTTACATCCTGTCGATCTTTATAAAACGCCATCTTCTCCAAATGGTACCGCCTCACCCCCCCACCGGACGGACTCCAAAAATTATTGCAATCGACAATTGAAAACATAGGTTTGTTCATCAGCTTTCAGCAAACATAGCACAGAATAACCCCGGGACTGGCTCTGGCATTTCAGTAAAATAAATGCATTTTTGCAGACTCATCAGAACAGCTATCGCTTTCCAGCATGGTACTTCTGCTATAAAACCCTCAAATGCCTGACATTACAATCATCCAATTGGCCACACCAAACATCGACAGATACGCTCTCTTCAGTGCGGCATCTGCCCGCAGCTATGCCCTGGCCCACGGGTATCACCTCCAGATCCAACGATCCAAAACCATCACCGACCTGCACATCAACTGGACCAAGATTGATATCCTCAAAACGGTGTTGGCTAATAGTCCTCAGGGACCGGATTCCTATGTAATCCTTCTGGATGCGGATACGGTCATCATGCGACCAGACCGCACCATCGATTATTTTGTTGGTAAATACGGAAGACCCAACACGTCCATTTATATGGCCGCAGATACACCTTTCTCCTTAAGTAGAAAAAAGAAGCCGAATGCTGGTTTTGTGATTGTCAGAAATGATGAAACCGGGCGCAAAATTATAGCTAGATGGATTGATGCTGCCTACAACGATGGTAAGCAATTCAACGATATTCATCCAAGAAATCAGCTGGTATACTGGAACTGTGTGGAGCCAGAGTATCAGGAGCAACAGGTAGTTTTACCAAAAAGGTACTTTCACAAACCACTTTGGTGGGTACCGAAACCGATGAAGAAAAACCGATTTCTTTATCACATAACCTCCTCCAATGTAGATTCCCGAACTGCTCAGATGCAAGGGTTTTATGAGGAAGCATGTGGCAACCGTAAGAATCTGGAAGAAACCAAAGCGCTGCTGGATGGTGGAAAAGAAGGCTTACTTTCCCTCTGCTGATTGAACAAGGGCCGTGTAAGTACTGAAAAGCTCCTGGCACAAACTCTCCCAGTTTTGAGACCTGGCATAGGCCAATGCAGCATTTCTGACACCCTCGTAATAAGCGGCATCATCCACCAGCTTCACGATTTCGGCGAAAAAGGCCTCCTCTTGTTGAGGCTCTACGAGCACTCCGGTTTCTCCGTCCTGGATAATGTCTTTGGGGCCGCCTTCAGCAGCGGCTACCACCGGCAAACCAGAGGCCAACGCCTCAAGCACCACATTTCCAAAAGTCTCAGTAGTAGAAGGAAACACGAAGATATCCGCTGAGGCATACGCCCGGGACAAGTCCAGCCCGGTGAGCTTACCCGTGAAAAGCGCTTCGGGCATATTTTTTTCCAGCTTAGCCCTGGTGGGCCCCTCACCTGTGATCACCATTTTTATTTCAGGTCTTCGCTCCTGAAAAAGATTATACAGGCGTATCAATGTTTTAGGCTCCTTTTCTTTGACCAGCCGGCTTACGAATAGCACCTTTTTGCACCCTTCTGGAAGCTGAGGCCAGAGCAGGTCATCTCTATGCTCAGGGCTAAAGCGTTCAGTATTCACACCTCGCCCCCAGATTTTCAACTGATCGGACTTTACTCCTTTTCCCAGCAGGTATTCCTCCATGCTTTTCGTAGGGGCAAAGACCCTGGTGCTTCCCCTATAGAGCCAAAAGAGTCTATGCACGATCGGTTCGGTGATCTTTTCAACAAAAGGAATGTATCTGAGGTAATAGTTGGCAAAACTGGGGAAGTGTGTATGATAAATAGTGGTCACGGGGATTTGTTTTCGCCGGGCATATTTTACTGCAAATCCACCTAAGCCACTCGGCGAACTGAAATGCAAAATGTCCGGCCCAAAGTCATCAAGAATATCCGTGAGTTCCTTCATTCTCCCGGGCAAGGCAAGCCTGTAGTCTTTGTTGCTAAATGGGATATTGAGATATGGGCATTGGTAGACAGGATACTTAAAGTCTCTCTCCGGAGGCTGTGGGGTAATAAATATGGGCTCGAAAGTCTCTTTCGGAATACGGTTGATCACCTGATGCATAGTGATACTCACCCCATCAAAATCCTCCTTCATTACATCCAGAAAAAAAGCTATCCTTATTTTTGACATCAGGTATTAATTTACGGGGCAAAAGTAGCACTTCTTCACTCGCCTCAATTTGTAAAATAAAAAAGCTTTTTTTGTATCTGAAATGGAGATTCTAGTTATTTCACACAAGTATCCCCCATCGATTGGTGGCATGCAAACTCATTGCTTCAAACTTATTCAGGAGCTTGAAAAAAACCATACCATCCATCCAGTCATCTGGAAAAGTAACTACCCACGAGGCCTCTTTTTCCTAACGGTGATATTTAGGGTTTTGATCAGACTCAAAAGGAATCCTCAGATCAAGTGTATCTATGTCAATGATGGGCTCATGGCCCTCATCTGCACCCCGCTGCTTTTTCTTACCAGCGTGCCCATGTATGTAACCATTCATGGACTGGACGTTACCTTCCCATCCAAATTTTATCAAGGATGGATTCGGAAATACCTCAACCAGTATCACAAAATAATAACCGTCTCCGGCCCCACTACTGACTTGTGTCTCAAGAAGGGTGTAAAGCCTGAAAAACTGACTTTGATAGAAAACGCAGTAGACATCAATTTTCAGGAGGAGCCCGAAAACCCAAACTTCAGGAGCGAGTTTGGTCATGAAATTGGGGCAAACCTGGAGGGTAAATTCCTCATCTGCTCTCTGGGCAGAGCCATCCCACGCAAGGGGTTTAATTGGTTCACACGAAATGTCTATCCCAGCCTTCCAGAGAATGCTGTCTATCTGGTGATCGCCAGGAAATTCCCTCAGGAGAAATTATTTAGGTGGATCCAACGGCTCACCCCCGGCAGATTATTTGAAAAAATCCGGCTGCTGGTAGGCGCGGAAATAGACGATACTGCCGTCAATGACAGCATCAGAGAAATGAAACTTGAGGGCCGGGTGTTTTACCTTTCTCAGTTTACACACTCGCGAGCTAAAATCTTCGAAATCATCAAACATTGTGATCTTTTCGTGATGCCTAACATTGAAGTCCCCGGTGATTATGAAGGTTTTGGCCTGGTCGCTTTGGAAGCCGCTTCTCAAGGCACCCTTACCCTGGCCGCCAACGTGGACGGGATACCTTCAGCTGTAAAAAATGGGATCAATGGATACCTGATAGAGGGCGGAAATGCCTCAGAGTGGTCACTAAAAATCCGTTATTTCATGGATCATCCTGAGGAATTAAAGGCGAGCGCTCAAGAGTTTAAAACAAATACAATGACAAAAGGAAGAAGCTGGGACACCATGGCACGGCGGTATGCAGAAGTCTTTTCTGAAACGCCAGAGCCCAATTGATCGGATACTTTTCATCTGCTTCAATCATTTCCAAAAGAGTAATCATTGCCACCTAATCCGCTCAATTTCCCAACAAACAATCGTATTCATTGAAAATCACTGAAGTATTAAATGCAAATACTCTCAATTTGTGAACACAATTAACCATTTGGCCGTTGAACATTTTCAATCATTTCTGGGTACTTTTACCGATTAGTTACAAACCCAGAATTTCTGAAGATAGATTTTAATGAGTAGCATCCTAAAAAACAGATATCAGTCCTATCAGGAACCACAGAAAGTAAAAGCCCTAAACCTCTATCCTTTTTTCAGAAACATTCAGTCGGGACAGGATGCTGAAGTGATGGTGGAAGGCAAAAAAGTCCTGATGTTTGGCTCTAACAGCTATTTGGGACTTACCACTCACCCAAAGATCAAGGAGGCAGCGATTGCCGCCATCAAAAAATACGGGTCCAGCCTTTCAGGCTCCAGATATATGAATGGTACCAGCGATATGCACACCGAGCTGGAAGGTCGCCTGGCCAAGTTTCTCAACAAAGAAGCGGTAGCACTTTATAGCACGGGATTTCAGGTGAACATCGGGGTACTACCAACCATTGCCGGCAAAAACGACTACTTGTTTCTGGACAGACTTAATCATGCATCCATTTTCGAGGGTGCTAAGCTCTCTCCGGCTCAATCGGTGATTTTTAGGCACAACAACATGGAGTCTTTGGAGCAGAAGCTGAGCAAAGTACCAATAGACGCTTTCAAGTTTATCGTAGTAGACGGTATCTTCAGCATGGAGGGCAACATCGTGAAGCTTCCTGAAATCGTGAAACTGGCCAAAAAATATAACGCTGCAGTGATGACTGACTGTGCACATGCCATTGGCGTGATCGGTGAAAATGGTGCCGGCACTTCCAACCACTTTGGTCTGACAGACGATGTAGACATTATTGGTGGTACACTGAGTAAGTCTTTTGCCGCATTGGGTGGATTCTGCGCCTCCGATGCAGACACCATCAACTACCTGAAGCATCACTCCAAGTCGATGATTTTTGCAGCTAGCATCACCCCTCCATCCATTGCCTCGGCATTAGCCGCTCTGGACATCATGGAGACTGATGACTCTCACCGATTAAAGCTTTGGGACAATACCCACTACACCCTGAAGGTCATGAAAGAGCTGGGCTTTGATACCGGAGCTTCAGAGACTCCTATTGTACCCATTTTCGTAAGGGATGACCTGAAAGCTTACAAACTCACTCGAATGCTTTTTGATAGAGGTGTTTTCGTCAATCCTGTAGTATCTCCGGGAGTATCTCCTGAAGATTCACTGATTAGGTTCTCTATCATGTCCACTCATACACATGAGCAAATAGATCGTGCTGCTGAGATTTTGTTTCAGGCTGCCAAAGAGGTGGATCTATTCCAAACAGCTTAATCAAGAATGAAAGTTCTCATTACCGGTGCTAATGGTTTTCTCGGAAGCCATCTGGTAGAGAAGGCTTTGAAAAAGGGTTTCGAAACGAGTATTCTCATTCGCCCGGGCGCAAACCTGAGCAACCTGGAGCACTTACATGGATACCATGTTGTAGAGGTTAGTTATGATTCAGTCGACAGCATTGCAGCCGCTTTCAAAGACCTTCCAGCTCAGGATCTGATCATTCACAATGCCGGTCTCATCCAATCATATACCCTCGATAGGTATGTAAAAGTGAACGTGGACCTTACCAGAAGATTGATAGACGCCATCCGGCAATGTGATATTTTGACACCCTCAGGCAGATTGGCCTATATCTCCTCCCTAGCCGCCAAAGGGCCTGTTGGTAATGGAGGACCTGCATCCAACTATGGTCGCAGTAAGCTCATGGCCGAGGAAGTGGTTAAGAATTCCGGGATAAAATACATGATCTACAGGCCCACCGGGATCTATGGAGCCCGGGATGTTCAGTTTGTTCCACTCATCAAAGCGGTGAAACTGGGGCTCTATCCGTCCATGACGCCTAAAGCCCATAAAATGACCCTCATCAATGCAAGTGATGTGGCCGAAAACGTACTGGAATGCTCATTGAAATATGAAAATCAAACAGTACATCTGGAAGACGGACATGTTTATCAGCACGAAGACCTGAAACAGGCGCTCGAAAAACTATTGCATAAAAGGAGCATCAACCTGCGAGTGGGACGCCCGGTAGTGAAGGCACTACTGGCCATATCGGACGTAATAGATCGAAACCTGAACCGCACGCCTACACTATCAAGGGAGCATTATTCCGAAATTTCACAAGACTGGGATTACGACTTTTCAAAAGAGCGCAATGAAATCCCGTTGACCATCCAGTATTCACTGGAGGATGGATTCAAAAGCGCCATTGATTATTACCTGGAAAAAGATTTAATTTAACGCCATGCCCATAGAGATACAGGAAATCACCAGTAAAAAAGGACTCAAAGACTTTGTGAGATTTCAGTGGAAACTTTACAAAGGAGTGGCGCCATACGTGCCCCCGGTGATGGATTTTGAACTTAGTGCCTTATCCAAGGAAAAAAACCCTGCATTCGAGCATTCTGAGGGGCGTTTTTGGTTGGCTTACAAAGATGGGGAAGCCGTTGGTCGTGTGGCCGGGATCATCCATGGAGCAGAAGCCGAAAAAGAAAAGAAAATCAGGTTTGGGTGGATTGATTTCATAGATGACTATGATGTTTCCAAAGCGCTGATAGACACCGTTCAGGAATGGGGAAAAAGTGAGGATTTAGAGGTCATTCATGGCCCGCTGGGATTCACCGACCTGGATTTTGAAGGCACGCTCATCAGCGGTTTCAACCAAATGGCAACACAGGCCACATTATATAACTATCCCTATTATCAGGACCACTTCGAAAACATGGGTTTCGAAAAAGCGGTAGACTGGACAGAAACCCGGATCAAAGTACCTCCGGGCATAGGGGGAGACATCAACAGAGCTGCAGACCTCATTGGACGCAGGTATGGGATGCAAATCAAGAAATTCAAATCAGGAAAAGAAATACTCAAATATGCTGATCAGGTTTTCGAACTCCTGAATGAGTCCTACAGTCACCTGTATGGATATTATCCCCTATCAGAAAAGCAAATCAAGTATTTTATAGATCAGTACTTCGGGTTTGTAGTGAAAGACATGGTGGCCTTGGTCACTGATAAAGAAGACCGGGTGATCGGCTTTGCCGTTACCTTTCCATCACTCTCCAAAGCCTTCAAAAAAGCCAAGGGCTCCCTTTACCCTTTTGGATTCCTGCATGTCCTCAAAGCCTTCTATTTCAACGATACGGTTGATTTTTTCCTTGTAGCTGCCAAAAAGGAGTATCAAAACAAAGGCCTTCACGCCTTGCTATGGAGTTCACTTTACGCGGCCTTTGTGAAGCACAAAATCAAATATGTTTTTAGTGGGCAGATGCTTGAAGACAACAAAAATGTGAACAATCTCCTGACCAAATATGAATCTGCCAAAGACGAAGAAATCCGGCGGAGATGTTTCACCAAAGCCATCGTTTAAAGGGTTTGAGCAAACACCCCTTTCACTCTGCACAAACTGTTATAAATTTGCACCTTTATTTTAGTGGGGTACGGGTTCTTTCTTGCCTTATATCTTAAACACAGGTTTTTATTTTGAAGAATAGAGTAGTGATAACAGGGATGGGCGTAGTAGCACCAAATGCCCTGAACGTAGACGAGTTTAGAAAGGCCCTGCAAGAGGGAAAATCCGGTATTAAGCGATACGAAAACCTGGGTGAAATCAACTTCAAGTGTCAATTGGGAGGGAAACCTCCAGTGACTCAGGAGTATAAAGATGAACACCTCCCCCATTTCGTAGCTCAAAAAGTAAAAAACAATGCGGTCATTTATGCCTGTCTTTCCGGACTGGAGGCCTGGAACGACGCAGGCCTGGAGATCAAACCTGGCGGATATGACCGCAAAACAGGTATGCTGGTAGGCTCTGGAGCGCTTGGCCTGGATAGTTTCATCGAACACAAGATCTATCCGATAGACCAGGGAAATCACCGTAAGTTAGGATCAAGATCGGTACCGGAGTCCATGAGTAGTGGTGCCGGAGCATACCTCAACAGCATATTAGGACTAAGGGGACGAATTTTCTCCAACAGCTCGGCCTGTATCACCGGGAGTGAAGCAGTGCTGCAAGGCTTCGAAATGATCCAGTCTGGCAAAATGGAACGCATGCTTTGTGCCAGCTCCGAAGGAGACGGCCGGTACATCTGGGGCGGATTTGATGCTATGCGGGTGCTTTGTAGTGACTCCAACGAAGCACCGGAAAAAGGCTCTCGGCCTATGAGTGCCACCAGTTCAGGCTTTATACCCAGTGGCGGTTCCGGAGCGCTTGTACTCGAGACGTTGGAAGCGGCACAAGCGCGGGGAGCGAAAATCTATGCCGAAATTCTGGGTGGAGAAGTTAACTCCGGCGGGCAGACCGATGGTGGTTCTATGACCGCTCAAAACCCGCAAGCGGTGGTAGATTGTATCACTACAGCACTGGAACGCTCTGGCGTGGCTCCTGAAGAAATCGACCTGATCGCAGGACACCTCACCTCTACCAAGGGAGACCCCTATGAGGTGATTAACTGGAGCACAGCCCTGAATTTACCAAAAGACGATTTCCCTTACATCAATACACCCAAGTCTATGATTGGGCATTGTGTAGCCGGGGCAGGCTCCATCGAACTGGTAGCCAGCGCACTACAACTGGCAGAAGGATTCATTCATCCCAACCTGAATGTTGCAGAAATTCACCCGGAGATCGAAAAACTCGTTCCTCTGGAAAAAATACCTTCAAAGCTGATCAAAAAGGACATAAAAACCGTTATCAAGGCAAACTTCGGTTTTGGAGATCTTAATTGCGTTTTGGTACTACGAAAAATGAATAACTAATTTATATGGATAGAGAAGCAATCAAGAAGGATCTATTAGCGATAATAGACCCTTACATAGACGAAAAGGAACTGACTACCGAAATCTCGGAAAGCTCAGACCTGATTAACGACCTCATGATCAACTCGGCCCATCTGGTGGATATCGTTCTGGATATTGAAGAAAAATTCGACATCATGATCGAGGATGACTTCATCGGAAAGATGGATACTGTGGGTGATGCCCTCGATATCATTTCTGAAAAGATCGCCGGCTAGCCGACCCTCATTGAATCAACATCAAAGGCCACATGACCAACCGATTGGTCATGTTGGCATTTATTTTGATGAAGAACCCATATTATGCACACTGTAATCAAATCACTTCTTTTTATTCTTATCCCAATCATGCTCTCAGGTTGTTTCTCGAAAAGCAGCGGGGAGTTTCCCACTGCGGAGGAAGAAAAACGCACCATCGATGCCAGTGAAATCGAGGGAAACTGGGTTAAGTTTTACAAGATTGACAATCAGGTTAAAGTTTTTTTGAACAACCAGTTAGTTTTTGACAGTGGTGTAGGCGCTGAGAAAAAGGACGAAGACATCTCCTTTGGCTTTACTGATGAACTAAGAAAAGGCAAGAATAAGCTCCGAATCGAACTCTATAATGACCCACCCTACGAAGGCTTTATGGGCTTTGACAAGCATTGGGAAATTTTCTACGAACTCTTCAAGGAAGACGTCCCCATAGACTATATCCATGAGCAAGCGGATGATGGCAAAACGGGTATGGTGTGGTCAATGGAACACGACATACTGGTAGAATAATGATGGTCGGTATCGACCTGGTAGACCTTTCGGATCCACTGCTCAAGCCACGGGACCACCGAGCATTGCGCCTCATCTCCCACCCTGATGATCACGTTCCCGATCACCCACACAGCTTCTGGCTGCTGTGGACCGCCAAAGAAGCAGTATTCAAAGCACAAAGGCAGATCATCCCTTTTGATCCTAAAAAAATAGCGGTTTCTATTTCACAGAGTGATAATACGCTCTCCTTTCAATCAGAAATCCTGAGGGGAAATATTTTTCAGGATCAATCAATTATTTACGCCATTGTGCACAGCGAAAACCAGCCCTGCCACCATCAAATCTTAAAAAGAAATACTCAATCGCCCTCTGAGGAAGTGCGGGCGATGGTCATTCAGTTCATCAAACTACACCACCAGATACAAGTGGCTGTTCGTACTGACGAAAAAAATCTTCCTGTACTCAGTCATCAGCAGCTACCCATCAGCTTTACGCACCATCATGACTACCTGGGTTTTATCCTGCCAAAGCCTCAATAAACCCCAATTCCATTTGCCATAAGCACGGCCAACGCAGGAATTACCACCAGCAGAGCCACCTCCACACGAACCATCAGGCGAATGAGTCCGGGGATACTCACTACCTCCTCCGGATCTCCTTTCCTCATCTTCAAAAAGAACACTGTGGGCCATATTGACAGCAGCCCTACGGTGCTGAATAAGCCAACCTTAGTCAGGAAAATCCAGTTTTGTGTATAGAAGCCGGCTGGCTTGCCCACTCCAAACCACAGCAACAGTCCAGCCGCTACAGCCACCAGTGCCCCTATGCCATAAACAGCGTCCACCTTTGACAGAAAAAACAACTCCGCCCTGGTCATCCTGGGCTTCACCAAAATAGCCTCAGCAAACAGGCTGCCCACCACGGCAAAAACCCCGAGGAAGTGAACATATTTTATCAGTATGTAATCCATTACTTTTTAGTCATTTTAATAAAAACCTCACGGCCCGCCCTGGGCTGGATAGAATTATAAGCAGTTTCCAATACATTGATTTCAAAACGCTCAGAAAAAAGTTCGATGTACTCTGCCTCCGATCCTCCAAAAGGAGGTTCATTTTCGCCCATAGGATGATTCCACAGAACCCCTACGAGCTTCCCTCCTGATCTCAGTAAGTCACTTGTTTTCTTCACATATGCAGCCCGCAGCACAGGATCAATTGCACAAAAAAAGGTCTGCTCGATGATCAGATCGTACTCGCCCTCATGTGCCCAAAAATCCCCCTGATGAATGTGGCTCTTTGGAAAGAGAGGATTTCTAAGCTGAAATTGACGCAATGCAGACTCGGAGATATCCAGCACGTGTACATCGCTAAAGCCCAGCTCAAACAAATAAGCAGCTTCATGAGCATTTCCCGCACCCGGAATCAACACGCTCACAGACTTGTCGTTTAGCTGATCAAAATATTCCCGAAGTGGAGTGGTAATGGCACCCGCATCCCAGCCCGTAAGCCCATTCTGATAGCGGGTTTCCCAGTATTGCTGATCAAGTTGTTGCATATTTTTCACCAATTAACAGTCTAAAACGATTTCATCCCTTGTAAGTTTGAAGTATGTTACAATCTGTTACAGCGTTTGTGACATTACATCAAAATAATAACAATTTGAAAGCACCCGGACACATCCTTTTTCTGATTGGTACATTTGGCGTTTTATTTGGCGTGGGCATGCTGATTGAGCACACCCAGCCTGCCGGGCTAACGGATGAAGCCCTTGAACCCGACATTTTGCTGTCCAATTCCAGAACCTATTTTGAGGAAGATGCCCACGGCCGGAGTGTTATGCATCTTTATAATGCCATAGAGGCCATCAAAAAAATAGAGCAGGACCTGGAGCCCGAAAGCAAGGAAAAAGTGGATCGGGCCGTTGTTCAACTCGAACAGATCCTGCAAGACATGAGTGGGGAGATTTTTGATATTAAAAAACTTAATGAAGCCTCTGTAAAAGCCTTGAATGCCCTCACGTATGCGGAGTTGAAAATTTCGGAGCACTTTGTAGAGTCTCATGAGCTGGGCAAAGCTAAGCTGGCCCTCAAATATGGAATGCTCCATGTGAAGCATGCCCTGGTATTTGCTGAAGGGGCTAAAAAAGAATACGAAATCAGCATCTACACCGAAATGGATTCGCTCATTGAAAGTGACGAATTGAGCGATAAAGAAATTATTCAGAAGCTGGAACGCATGATTGAAGATTTGGATAACTTAGGCTTACAGCTTGACTGACACACCTGTTAACGCATTCCTATGAACCAAAAGGAAATACTCGAACGCATTCATCAAAGTGAAGACAATAGGGTCAAAATTGCCATTACAGACATAGATGGAGTGCTCAGAGGCAAAATCATCAGAAAAGAAAAACTCCTGAGTACTCTGGAGCAAGGTGCGGGATTCTGTGATGTGGTTTTCGGCTGGGACATGATGGATGCTGCCTACGACAATGCTGAGGTCACCGGGTGGCATACAGGCTATCCCGACGCTACTTTCCATCTGGACCCGGAAACGTTCAGAAACATTCCCTGGGATGAGCACATCCCATTTTTTCTGGGCGATTTCAGCGTCACCAATCATCCGGCCTGCCCAAGGTCATTGCTTAGAAAAGTCATTCAAAAAGCGGAAAAAGATGGCTATAGTACCGGGTTTTCACAGGAGTTTGAGTGGTTCAACTTTCAGGAAACCTCCGATACGCTGGCCGCTAAAAATGGGCAATCACCTACCCCACTTACCTCGGGCATGTTTGGTTACTCAATCCTACGGGCTTCACAGCAGAGTCCATATTTCAATGACCTGTTCACACTATTAGATGATTTCAAAATACCCCTGGAAGGTCTCCATACAGAGACCGGACCTGGAGTATACGAAGCGGCCATTGAATACTCGGGTGCATTGGAGGCCGCAGACCGGGCGGTACTTTTCAAGTCCGGCGTTAAAGAAATTGCTGCCCGACACCATATCATGGCCAGTTTTATGGCCAAATGGAACCATGACCTCCCGGGCTGCAGTGGGCATATTCACCAAAGCCTTTGGAAAAACGGGAAGAATATTTTTCATGATGCCAAAGGAGCGCATCAAATCTCCTCCACCATGGAAAGCTACATGGCAGGTCAGCTCCTGGCCCTGCCATACATCCTGCCCATGTACGCACCCACCATCAATAGCTACAAGCGACTGGTGGAAGGCGCCTGGGCACCCACTACACTCACATGGGGGCTGGACAACCGTACCACTGCCCTCAGGGTGATCAACCCTTCGGAAAAGGCCACCAGAGTAGAACTCAGGGTCCCCGGCGCAGATGCCAACCCCTACCTGGCCATGGCCGCTGCCCTGGCGTCCGGATTGTATGGCATTAAAAACAAACTCAAACTTACCACTCCACCCACAACGGGAAATGGCTATCAGGATCTATCCAACGGCCGGCTCCCAGCAGACCTGAAGGAAGCTATCCAGGCCATGAAATCCTCCGACCTTGCAATAGAACTGTTCGGAGCTCCTTTTGTCGACCACTTTACGAAAACCAGGGAGTGGGAATGCCGTCAGTTTGCCGCAAAGGTGACCGACTGGGAATTAAAAAGATATTTCGAAATCATCTGACACATGTATCAAAACATTGACTTTATCAAAATCATCGAGGATGCCTGGTATGAATACGACAGCTCCCGAAAAATAAAAACCATAGAAGACATCAGTGCTAAGGTGTCTACCAATCATGTCTATCGGGTGCGTTTCGAGGATGAGGACATCATCATTGCGAAGCTTTCCTATTTCGGACGGTTTGATCATTTTGTGGAAGACCACACCATCATCAATGCATTGGCCAACAACCTGCACGCGCCCTTCGAAAACTTCCTGGCCAAGTCACTTACCAAATACGGACAGCTCTATGTCTACCGTCACAAGGACAGCTTGCTGGATGCCTGGGTGGTCTTTTACAATCCCATCCAAATCGATCAAAAGCCGGAAAGAAAGCAATCTGATAGCCAAATCATCATCCTGGGGGAGGAACTGGCGAAGTTTCACAAAGCCTGCAACAAGGTAAAAAACACGCTGCCCCCTACCTTCAAACAAACAGAAAACGACATTGATCATTTGCTGGAAATACTGGAAACAGATCATGGCAAGTTTGAACATCGCGGGCATGTAGACTCTATCAAAAAACAGTGTGCACTGTTTCTGGAAAACTGTGACAAAATAGGCGTTTCGGAAATGCCTTCCATTCCGGTCTTTGTAGACTGGAACATTGGTAATTTTTCCATCAATAAAGACTATCGGTTCTTCAGCCGCTGGGATTACGACTGGTTTAGGATGAGTACGCGGGTAATGGACTTTTACTTTTTCAGTAGGGTCTGCTCCACCATCGGCGACCGCACCATTTTCAGCTATCTGGTGGATCCATTAATGGAAGACCGATTCATTACTTTTCTGAAGGCCTACCACAAGGTGTATCCACTGACCGCACAGGAAATTAAAATCATTAAGGAAACGTACCGGTTCTTTATCCTCAACTACGTCATCAAAGATGGTCGGTACTTCTTTCATGAACTCTATGCCAGCCGACTTCAGTTTGAAGCCCACGAGACATACTTCCCTACCCTGGATAAATCATTCAACGAAGAAAAACTACTCAAAGCCCTAGACCTGTAAAAGATGGACATCACACCTTTCAAATCAATAGCTGGTAACTACAAAACCATATTTTTCGACGCTTTCGGAGTACTTAAAAATCACCGCGGACTTATACCGGGTATTGAAAACACCTTTCGCTTTCTGGAAGAAAACGGAATCGACTATTTCATCATCACCAACGACGCCTCCAGAGGTCCGCGGGAGTTAGCTCAGGACTATCAGGAGCGCGGGCTCAAATCCATCACCAAAAACAAAATAGTATCCTCCGGCATGCTGGCACGGGAGTACCTGCAGTACAAAGTGAAATCAGGAACCGTGGCCTATCTGGGTACCGCCAGATCTGCCCATTACATAGAAACACTGGGCCTCCAAACCATATCCATTGCGGACCTCAACCTGGAGAATGCCGAAGACATTAGCGCCCTTGTTTTCTTGGATGATGAAGGATTTGATTGGGCCAATGACATCAATAAGACGATCAATCTTTTGCGTGCAGTCAATATTCCTACGATTGTTTGTAATACGGATAAATCTTATCCTGTTTCCAGGTCTGAAGTGGCCATTGCCATCGGCGGACTGGCCAATATGGTGGAAGATATCGTGGGTAAGCGCTTCATCCGATTTGGAAAACCAGATGCCCAGATGTTTATATTCGCCTATGAGCATTCCATTGCTGAGGGGGGAATAGCCGACAAGGACAAAATCCTGATGGTGGGAGACACCCTCTCCACAGACATCATCGGTGGAAACAAATTTGGCCTGGATACGGTGCTGGTGCTCACCGGAAACACCCTGGCCAAACATGCAGAAATGAGAATCAACTCTCGGGGGATCATTCCCACCTATGTTTGTGAATCTGCGGTAATCGAATAAGGATCGTGGTTGCTTAAATCCACCATTTGGCTTGCAACCCTTTTCAGTCATCATGGGTCAATGTTTTTTTTGATAATAACATTTGACAAATGAAGAAGACTATTTTTTTAGTAGCACTCATCACGGTGATTGGGTGCTCCACTCCACAGGAAACCACACCGGTACCTGCGGAACCCACCACTGCCGAATTATTGGAACGAGGCAAGACCCTCGTCACAGTTGGAGGATGTAGAGATTGCCATTCCCCTAAAATTTTCAATGAAACCGGAATGCACTTTGATGAATCCAGAGCATTCTCCGGGCACCCAGAGGGCTCCTCTCTTCCCGAAATTGACAAGCGTGCCCTTAGTCCCGGCTACTGGGTACTTTTCAGTGGTGACCTGACAGCTGCTGTCGGGCCATGGGGTATGACTTTTGCCCGAAACCTCACCCCCCACGAGACAGGCATCAAAGGTTGGAGCAAGGAAGTGTTCATCAAAGCCATGAGAACAGGTCAGCACATGGGTATCGAAAAAGGTCGTCCCATTATGCCTCCCATGCCCTGGGAAAACCAAAAAGAGCTCTCAGATCAGGATCTCACAGCTATTTTCACCTACCTGCAGTCACTCAAACCCATAGACAACTATGTTCCTGAGCCCATACCTGCCAGCGAACTACTCTGATGTGATAAAAAAAGGGAGGCCATCAAAATGATGGCCTCCCTTTTTGCTTAAATCAATTTTTTAAAGTGCTTTCAAAGCAGACTCGTAATCCGGTTCGTCTACAATCTCACCAACCAACTGCGTGTAAGCCACCTTACCCTCTTCATCCACTACCACCACAGAGCGTGCTACCAGCCCCTTCAGTGGGCCATCTACCATACCCACACCATAAGCCTTCTCAAAGCTACTATCCCTAAATGCAGACAGACTCACTACATTCTTGATTCCTTCAGCTCCACAAAACCTATTGTGAGCAAATGGTAAATCTTTTGAGATACAAAGCACCACTGTATTATCGAGATCCGATGCCTTTTGATTAAACTGACGAACAGACGTGGCACAAGTACCCGTATCGATGCTTGGGAATATGTTCAAAATGACCCTGGTTCCCTTATAATCTGAAAGTGAAACTTCGGATAAGTCGGACTTTACCAAAGTGAAATTCGGAGCTTCTACTCCTTGAGCGGGAAGTGTTCCCACGGTATTGACAGGATTGCCTTTTAATGTTACTTGAGACATAATTGAGTGATTGTTTTAGCTAAGATAACCATTGACCCAAAAGACTGTTTTCGATCTTTCATTTTTTATGTGAAAAAATACAATGAGTTATATTGGTCAAAAACGAATCACAATACATCGTATACCGTAAAGGCTATCACACCCTAATTGCTTTGGAGAATCACCCGATCAGAAAAATTATACACATAGACATGGATGCCTTCTTTGCTTCCGTGGAGCAGCATGATCATCCCGAGCTGAAGGGCAAACCAATCGCCGTGGGAGGCAACAAAGAACGTGGGGTAGTGGCAGCTGCCAGTTATGAAGCCAGAAAATACGGGGTTAAATCAGCGATGCCCTCGGCCATTGCCGCCCGTCAATGCCCGCACCTCATTTTTGTAAAACCAAGGTTCGAAAGGTATCAGGAGATCTCTCTTCAGATTCGAAATGTCTTTCAGGAATACACTGACCTCATCGAACCCCTCAGTCTGGACGAAGCCTACCTGGACGTGACTGAAAACAAGCCCGGACTTACTTCAGCGACGGTTATTGCCAGAGAAATCAAAGCCAAAATCAAAGAGCGAACCGGACTTACCGCCTCAGCTGGGATTTCCTATTGCAAGTTTTTAGCCAAGACTGCCTCTGATGTCAATAAGCCGGATGGTCTGTTCGTCATCCTTCCTGAAGAAGCAGACGAGTACCTCAAAAAAATGCCCATTCACCGATTCTTTGGGATCGGAAAAGCCACCGCAGAAAAAATGAAAACCGCCGGCATATTCACAGGTGGCGACCTTCGCAAAAAGACCTTTGCTGACCTAACCCTCCGGTATGGAAAATCGGGATCCTACTATTACAACATCTCAAGGGGAATTGATCAGCGCCCCGTCAAACCTGACCGGGAACGAAAATCTGTCAGTGCAGAACATACCTTTGAGCACAACCTGATGCGGATAGCAGAGGTCAAAACTGAATTGGACCAAATAGCCGCAGTGACCTTCGAACGGTATTCTAAACACGGCACCCATGGCCGCACGGTCACCATCAAAGTGAAGTACGGCGACTTTAAGCAAATCACAAGAAGTATATCGCTCGAAGAAAACGTCACTGACTTAGAGCAACTCTCACGGGCGGTGCATCAGCTGACAGATCAGAGTCTGATCAGAGAAGAAGGCATCCGGCTCCTGGGTGTAGGCATCAGCAACTTCCAGAAAATGACAGAGGAAGACTCTCCTATTCAGCTCACTTTGAATTTTTGACTCTTGCCTTCCAATGGCTGGGATGGGATCATCCCCCGGTGCTTCATTACCTGCAAAATAACATCAAGGGTTTCCTTATCAGACATTTTCTCAACGTTGATCACAAGATCGAACATGTGTTCATTATAAGTACGCCCGGTCAAATGCTCCATCCAACGCACCCGGTTCTCATCCATATGCTGCACCAGGTCATAGGCCGCTTCATCGCCTATACCCAGCTTGCCGGCAATCACCCGGGCTCTCCATTTGAGGGGTGCTTCTAACCGAATACGCAACACATTATCCATTCCCTCAGTGACCATGCTTCCTCCCCGCCCTACCAATATCACATTTCCCCGCTTGGCGTAGTTGATAATCACCTCCTTAACCTTCGACATGATCTCGCGATCAGATACTTCATAGTGATGTGCAAACCCTGCCAGCAAGCCATTGATACCATCTGTGGAGTGCGCCAGTATTCGCTGATCAACATCATGGGGGTTAATCCCCAGATCAAAGGCACACTCATCTATTACCTCCTTACTGATATACTTCCATGGGTGTTTCTTGAGGGCACCGGGCCCAAGCTTATTGATGCGATGAATCAATAGCATCACCAGTCTATTGGCTTCACAACCATAGGCCCTTGACACTGTGAGCACTGGCCCATCTCTAAGTAAAGATCGGTGCATGTGATCTCGCTCTTCCAGGTACTTGCGCAAATCTATTTTCATAGCAGTGGGGGTTATACTGAAAATGAATTAGGGGTCAAGCTAGTTCCCATATCACATAAAAAATATGACTCAGGTCATCTCAGATGAAGACTTTTCACAATATTTTGAATTTAATATACCGATCGGTATATTTGCATCATGAGAAATCCGGAAACCACCAAAAATCTGATTGTGAGCAAGGCCATATCCATCTTTAATCAAAAAGGATACAGAGCCACATCACTCTCAGACATCACCAAAGCCACCGGGATGACCAAAGGTGCTATCTATGGCAATTTTGAAAACAAGGATGCCGTGGCGGTAGCTTCCTTTGAATATGCCATCGGGCGGGTACTCGACGATCTAAGGATGCACATCAAAGCCGCACCCACTGCTCCGGAGAAGCTAAAAGCCATCCTGAATTATTATTCCAAATACATCGAAAATCCGCCTATAGCAGGCGGATGCCCTGTTATCAACACTTCTGTGGAAGCCGATGATGACCACCCAATGCTCAGAACCCGGGCCGTTGGCACCATTGCGATGATCAAGGGGTCGCTTCAGCAAATCATCACCCGTGGCCTTCAGGAGGATCAGATCCGTGAGGGAGTGGACGCTCATCTTTATGCGAGTATGTTTTACTCCACCATTTCCGGAGCCATCCTTATCTCCCGGGTGGAGGGCAACAAGCAGTCCTTCGAACTCATTCGCCAGGGACTGGAAATGCAAATCAACGCCATCAGCAAATAGACTTTAACATATAAATACCAATCGGTATATTTAAAATGAAAACACAGACCACATACATAGACGCTGGTATCCAGGACACCAGCAGACCTGCAGAACGCCCCCCAAAGACCAACTGGAAAATGGAAGTAGTAAAGAAAGGACTCTTTACCCTTCAGCACATAGCCCCTGAAAAGACCTCCGAAATCATCTGGCATTACTTTTCCAAACCAGGCAAGGTGAAATTCACCAGTGCTCAGCAGGAGCTGGTAGAGAATACCACCGCCAGAAAGGTCAATTACGGAAAGCATAAGGTCGTCACTTATCAGTGGGGCGACACGGGTCCGAAAGTACTGCTGTGCCATGGATGGCGCTCCAAGGCAGCCGATTTCAGGCGAATGATAGAATCCCTGGTACAGGCAGGCTATGTGGTAGAAGGCATCGACATGACGGCCCATGGTCAATCAGAGGGTACGCACACGGCCCTGCCTGAATTTCGCGATATCCTCAAAGATCACTACCTGGCCAATGGACCTTATGAGGCGCTCATCGGTCATTCCCTGGGTGGGTTGGCAGCTGGCATTCTATCTTCAGAGATTTCCCCTGCGCTGCAGCCCAAACAACTTTTCGTGCTTTCCTCTCCGCCGTTTGTGAGGTACTTCTTTCACGATACCATCAGGGAGCTGGGGTATAAGGATAGTGTGTATGAGGAGATGTGTAAGCTGGTGGAAAAAAACTACGCACAGCCCGTGGAGTATTTTGACCTGCGGGACAAAGCTGAGAAACTGCAAAACATCAACGTTCACCTCATCTACGACCACCAGGACCATATTGTCCCCTACCAGCGCGGTGAAGAGCTCAGGGAGGCCTTCCCCAACGCTCATTTTGTGCAAACCAAAGGATTGGGACATTACAAGATCATTGCCTTTCCTGAAGTGATCAGCTACATCCGGGGACAGCTGGATGCGCAGCGCGAACAAAAAAAAGCGAGCCTTTAAAAAAAGGACTCGCTATTCAGGCGATGAAGGGGAGCATTTCTGCCTGGTGGCAGAAACCATAAATTGAAAGTAAGTGATCTCTGATAGAAATAAAAATTTCATTAGACCAAATCATACTTCCGGCAGACGAAGAAGGTCTCGGTGCGTATTAAAACTTTTAATCAGAACTTTAAGGCACTCAAAAAGTCAACCTATCTTTGGCATTCACATACTTTCAACTATTTAATATATCTCTCAATGAATACCTATACAGCCTTTCTTCATATTCACTCAGCCGTTAGATGGATCGCATTGGCACTGGCCATCTTTGTGACTGTGAAATCTTTAATGGGACTTGGTGGAAAAAGTGCATTTGGAAAGACCGACAATATTTTTGCAGCGTCCTTTGTGGGCACCATGCACCTTCAACTTCTATTGGGCCTGGTTCTCTATTTTTTCCTGAGCCCTATTACGGAGAGTGCTCTGAGCAACTTTGGTGGAGCTATGAAGAATGCGGAGTTGAGGTTTTGGGCTGTTGAGCACGCAAGCATGATGGTGCTGGCAGTGGTGGTGGCACAGATTGGCAGAAGCAAATCAAAAAAAGCCACGGATGCTGCTAAAAAATTCAAGCTTCAGGCCATTTTCTTTGGAGCTGCGCTCCTCCTGATGCTAGGTGGCATCCCGTGGAATAGATTTTAAGAAAATCTCAATTGAATAACGAGCCGGGCGTGATCTACGCCCGGGAAGCTTCTCTAAAATCAGATCTGTTTGATATTTTGAGGGTTGGGCAACAGCTACGATTGTTATCAGCTTTTCACGGTACAATAATTACTCGTTTCAGATATTGCCCGTCTTTGAATAGCCATACAGCATCGTAAGCTCCAGCACCGTCACTATTTTCAGCCATCGTTATGTAGATTGTTCCATCGGTGTTTTTGAAGATACTTGTTGCTCCAAGGTTGTTTTCATAAAGATCTGAGTAGGCACTTTTGGGAGTGTTCACAGTTGTGCTGTCTATTTTGAATTTGAATGTTGAAATTTGAGTTGATGGGTAGTTGCCGTCAACGCCATACGGACTTGTTCCGTCAATCTTAATTACCCACTTATCATCCTGCAGTTCATATTCATGTTCAGACTTCTTAAAGTCGGAGCGTGCAATTGTAAACTCGTATTTTTTGTCTTTGATAGTTAATAGGCCAGACTTGTATTCCCGTTCACCAATTGGTTGAAGTTCAGATATTCGTCTCACTCTACTTGAATGGATATATCCTTCTAGGTAGTTGTTCTCAATCAGGTAGATTAAGAACCAATCGCTATCTGAATCTTCAATATAAAAAATCTCATTGTCCTGAGCCTTAGCAACAATTTCGTAGTTCGTTCCAGGCCCTTTTCGAACATTAGTGTACCCATCTGGATCGTTAATCACTCCGTACCATTGTTGACCGAAACATAAGTTGGAAGCAAAAACTATGAGTATAAAAAGGAGTGTTTTATTCATGATCCAATATTACTGCCAACGATCAGCTAAAGTGCGTATGTCATCACTTTGCTGATGGAAAACTAAACTAGCTAAGCTGCGCCACCCGCACAACTGTTTCTATGAAATACTGCGTTGAGAAAGACTAAATCCAGAAGCTCCAAAAGCGCTGAAGAACGCTAAAATTTCAGAAGGTGCGGCTTTGTGGCTAAGTTGCAATGAAGGTCGCTAGAAGCAGACAGACATATGCACTTTCAGCGCTTATTAGATTTCGTTTTGCTATGTTCAGGTTGCATGGAAAACTCCATGAAATGTGAAGTAACATTAGGTTTAGAGTATTCTGAAATGTCAATTTGTCCAAAATCATTTAGGTATATTCCACTATTGTCTTTGGAGAAATACTTTTTTCGAGTTCCAATAATTGAATCAATAAGAGCTGTTACAAGCTCAGTCATCAAGAAGTCTCTCTTTAAATCTGATTTGATGGTTATACTAGTTGTTTTGTTTGTTTCAAAGTCGTATTCCATCAATGTGAAAGAATCGTTTAGGTCAAATTCGACCTTATTCTTCATGTCCTTGGTAGCAATTCCGAATTTAGTCCAAACAGGGAATATTCTCATTCCATGTTTATAAGCATTGTATTCTCTTCTATCAGATAAATCCGCAGCAAGTGTTCTTAATATGTCAATAATAGAATTCAAACTTTTGTCAATAAAGCTTAATTCGTCATAAGATTCAGGTGCTAGGTTGAAATAAAAAATGTGTTTTGCTTTGAGATATAATTGTCCATTTCTCGCTTTGTATGTTTCAAGTAAAAAGTCGAACAAGCTTTCCTTTTCACTAGAAAAGTCTCGAATATCCTTATAATAGAAAGATTTCTTAGAAAGATTTATCAATACTCTTTCATCCGCATTATACTTATCCGAAGGTTTTAGAGCAATTATTAACTGAAACAATGTTTCGATTGAGGTTAGATAGGTAATACGTGAATCAATTCTAATCGTATTAAGTAATTCTTTCGGTTCTTCCGAATCGGTTTGGCTGCTTACGCTGTTAAAATTGTTCTCATTAAGTTTCTGCTTATTTAAGAAAAACTTACTTTGGAATCCACGGTAAAAGTCAATGTGCTTTGCAAACATCTTGAGAATGAAATCTAACGACCAGCTATCGGGCGTATGTCCGCAGCTAGTGAATAACACGAATCTAGTGAAATCTGCCGAGGCTCACAACGGTTCCAAATGGCACTGCGTTGTCAGTTAGCGAGATGTTAAAATTTCGTCAGAATTGAGACGATTATCATGGTTATCACAACTCCAATGAATTTCAGTTTTAACCCATATGCGCTCTGGTCGACAATATCTCCTTTTTGATACCTGTTCTTGCCTTCCAAAACCTCTTTGAAAGTTGGTCTTTTCGTTTCATTAACTGAGTTCCAGATGTTCAGCCAAACCCAAAAATAGAAAGCTCCTAGGTAGTCAAAAAAGTACATCGTTAGAAAGGTATGCTGCGCAATATAGTGTTGACAAGAAATATGGAATCAATTACAATTATCGTCATCAAGGAGGATCTGATGTATTTCTGTTTGTAGGTTAATCCGCGATATGGTATTAGGGACACCAATGTTCCGAGAATGAACCCAAGATATCAATTGAATTGTTTCTGATTCAGTCTGAGATTTCGCTACAAAGCCAAATGAAAGCAATGCAACGAGAACCGTGAAACCTTCAAGCATATAAATAAAAAGTTCAAAAATTGGGTAAGAAGTGACACATAACGTCAAGCTAGCAGGAGTGCGCCCCAAGCTTAGCAAGTTCCGATAAAACTAATGAATCTGCCGGTGTTCACAAAGTATCAGATAACCACTGCGTTCAGAAAGTCAAAAACTCCTGCGAACCAAACCGAGAAGAAAGCACCGGTCTTTATCAGTGGCAGATTCATGGTGATGTTTGGACTGGAGCCAGCAAAGAAGCAGTTTGGCGCATTCGTGCTAGCGCCTGTTGTGATCCGTTAACTTTAGTTTTTGTAGCT